>JAFDYC010000079.1 GCA_018267625.1 Bacteroidota bacterium | reverse complement strand
CCGGGCGGCAGGTGTGGCAGCGCAGCTACCAGAATGTGCAGGCCAGCCTGTTCACCGCCAATGTGGATTTGCGCGGGCGGCCCAAAGGCGTCTATCTGCTGCGGGTGCAGTCGGGCGATGCGCAGGCACTGCAAAGGGTGGTGGTGGAGTGAGTGAATCTGTGATTTCCTTAAGCAGGCTGCTCTTTCGGGCGGTCTGTTTGCATAAACATTCAGGCAAAAAAGAGCTTGTTCCGGAGGCTTCAGACATTAGCTACGATTTTTAGCGGTGCAGAGCGATTAGACTACGTAATTTCGCGCTTCATTTTTTGGAATCATGAACGCCAGCGTCAAAATCTTCTCCGGTAATGCTTCACGGCATTTAGCAGAAAACATTGCCCGTTCTTTCGGCAAGAAGTTGGGCGATTGCCTGATTCAGAAGTTTTCAGACGGGGAGTTTCAGCCGGTTTTCCAGGAGAGCATCCGTGGTGATTATGTCTTTTTAGTGCAGAGTACGAATGCCCCGAGCGACAACCTAATGGAGCTACTGCTGATGATTGATGCAGCGCGCAGGGCTTCAGCCGGTTATATCACTGCGGTGATTCCTTATTTTGGTTTTGCCCGCCAGGACCGGAAGGATAAGCCTCGAGTAGCCATTGGTTCAAAACTGGTGGCCAACCTACTGACAGAAGCCGGTGCAGACCGTGTGATGACGATGGACCTTCATGCGCCTCAGATTCAGGGCTTCTTCGACATACCGGTGGACCACCTGGACGCTTCGGCCATCTTCATTCCTTACATCGAAAACCTGCAAATCGAAAACCTCACGTTTGCATCGCCGGATGTAGGCTCAACTAACCGGGTGCGTGAAGTAGCTTCTTATTTTGGTGCGGACATGGTGATTTGCGATAAGCAGCGCAAACGGGCCAATGAAGTAGCCAGCATGACAGTGATTGGGGATGTGAGTGGCCGTGATATAGTGCTCATTGATGACATCTGCGACACGGCAGGCACACTGACTAAAAGTGCGGCTCTTTTGATGGAACGGGGTGCCCGCACCGTTCGTGCCTTCTGTACGCATCCGGTGCTGAGCGGAAAGGCTTATGAAAACATTGAGAACAGCGTGCTGGAAAAGCTGGTCGTCTGCGATACGATTCCCCTGAAGCAACCTTGTAGCAAGATTGAAGTATTGCCTACAGCAGAGCTTTTTTCCATTGCCATCCGCAATACGTTTGAAGGGAAGTCAATCAGTTCCCTGTTTATCCATGCCAACCGCAAAGCGAAGCAACCCGCATAAATATTTTTATAAAAAAACGCCTGTCTAAACAACAAAACCTGTCGGGCCTTACGGCTCGTCTTCCTCCACCAAACATTTAAAAACCGCCCATTCAGCTTCGGTCGTTTACAGGTGCACCGCTCGCAGACTGAAAGGCAATAACAACCAGACATACGCCATGAATAGCGTAAAAATTGAAGGAACACTCAGAAGCGAATTCGGTAAAGGAGCTACACGCCGCCTTCGTGCTGAAGGACTAGTGCCTTGCGTGATCTACGGAGGCAAACAAGAAGTACATTTCTCAGCCCCGCTGCTGGCATTTCGCCCGCTGGTGTACACACCGGCATTCCAGCTAGCTGAGATTTCAGTGAACGGAGCTACGTACCGTTGCATCCTCAAGGACAAGCAATTTGACGTGGTTTCTGACACACTCGCCCATGTGGACTTTCTGGAGCTTGTAGAAGACCGGAAGGTGATAGCGAACCTGCCCTTAAAGTATGTCGGCCAGCCTGCCGGTGTGAAGGCCGGAGGTCGTCTTGAAACCAAGATGAAGACCCTGAAGGTGCGTACCTATCCCAAGCATCTCGTGGAAGCCATCGAAGTGGACATCACCAACCTGGAACTCAACGCGAATATGCGGGTGGAAAATGTAAAGGCTGAAAATATGGAGGTGATGAACTCCCCCCGTATTCCCATCGCTTCCGTAGTGATGACTCGTCAGCTCAAGCAGGAAGCTACTGAAGAAGCAAAGGCTACCGGCAAGAAGTAAACGAAGTTGCGGTACTGCCGCAATTGAATAGTGCCGCCTGTAAGGTTTTCCCTTACAGGCGGTTTTTTTTTGCCTGAGGGGATTGTCGGCAGCACAAACATGGATATTTCCCCAGGGGCTACAGCTAAAATCCACGTATAAACCGACACTTTGACCGCGTTTTCAACATCCTTTTCTGCTTTATCAACATCAATCCACATTTCTCCACAATGAATTGCTGTTTACAAGTCATTAAAATGCTCGTAAGCTCTTGATAATCATGAGCGTTATGCTCGTTAGCGGTACGTGTACAAAATTCGTAGTGTTAGATAGTAGGAAAAAGTGGGAGAAAGTGTTTCTTTGTAGCAATTCCAGTAAAGAAACCCATGTCATCCTTCATCGGCGAATACGAGGTGTCTATAGATGCCAAAGGCCGTTTCCTGCTACCGGCGGGCTTGCGGAGGCAATTCCCGGAAGGGCAGGGGGAGCGGTTTGTCGTCAACCGGGGCTTTGAAAATTGCCTGGTGATGTACACGATGGAGGTCTGGGACATGATAGCAGGTAAGATCAACAAGCTCAATGATTTTAACCCAAAAGAGCGGGCACTCAAACGCCTGTTTCTGAATGGGGCGCACATTGTGGATCTGGATGCGGCCGGGCGGATGAACTTGCCGAAGAACCTAATGGAATATGCGGGTTTGAGCAAAGAGATGGTCTTGGCAGCGCAGGGCAACAAAATGGAGCTCTGGGATAAAGCCGCGCACCAAAGCTATATGAATGAAAACGTCGGGTCGCTAAGCGATTTGGCGCATGAGGTAGGAGGAGGTGAAGCTTTCAATCCGTTTGCTTAAAGCAGATATGATGGAAGGCCCCACTTTTTACCACACCACAGTTCTTTTAAAGGAAGCAGTGGATGCCCTTGCTGTAAAGCCGGATGGCATCTACGCGGATGCAACCTTCGGCGGCGGAGGTCATAGCCGCGAAATATTATCCCGGCTGGGGCCAAAGGGGAAGCTTATCGCCTTCGACCATGATGTGGATGCCTGGCGGAATAAGCCAGAGGATGCACGTTTCGTTCAGGTAGCAGAAAATTTTCGATACCTGAAGCGGTTTGTTCGGCTGCATGCTACCTCCGGAAAGCTAGATGGTATCCTGGCGGACCTCGGTGTCAGTTCCTGGCAGTTCGATACGCCAGCCAGAGGTTTCTCCATCCGATTCGATGGCCCTTTGGACATGCGCATGGATGAGCGGCTTGAGATGACGGCTGCTCTTGTGTTGCAGCGCTACAGCGAAGCCGATTTGCACCGCCTCTTCGAGCAGTATGGCGAAGTGCGCAATGCAAGGCAATTAGCCCGTCAGATAGTAACCATGCGGGCTGCAATGCCGCTGGAAAGCATTGAGGCACTGAAGGCAATGATCCGGCCGGTGATGCGTGGTAAGCCCGAGCGTTACCTCGCTCAGGTTTTTCAGGCTTTGCGCATCGAGGTGAATGATGAGCTGGGTGCCTTGAGGGATTTTCTGGAGCAGGCGGTTGATTGCCTGAAGCCGGGCGGACGACTTAGTATAATCAGCTTCCATTCTCTGGAAGACCGCCTCGTGAAGACGTTTATGAGAACCGGACTATGGGTAGAAACGCGCAATGAATTTGGACAGGTGACCAGCATCCCCCGGCTCAGGCCGGTGAGCCCAAAGCCTATAGAGCCGGATGAAGCAGAAATGAAACGAAACCCCAGGGCCAGAAGTGCCCGGCTCCGGATTGCTGAAAAGACAGACGAAACATAATAGTCAGATTGAAATAGCGTGCTATGAAAGGAGGCAAAAAGGAAAGATTGAAAAAAACGACCGCTGAAAACGGAGACCTGTTCCTGTCGGAGGAAGGAATGAATGGCTTCCAGCGCTTTCGTACCGAGCTGCGTTGGCTGGTTGGGAAGATGTCCTTTACGCGCCTGCTGGCACAAGTACCCTATATCACTTTCCTGGCGCTGATTGCCATAATCTATATCGCTAACGGGCATCGTTCGGTGGAGATGCAAAGGGAGATCAATACAAAACAAAGAGAGCTGAAAGAATTGCGCTGGCGCTATATGGATGCAAAGACCCGCCTCATGAATGTCACGATGGAAAGTAAAGTCATTGTCAGCGGTGCCCGGCTGGGTCTGTTGCCGCTTACCCTTCCAGCCTATTCCATCGTTGTATCGGATTCTAAAACCCCACTCAACCATACACCTTAATGCCCTTTGACAGCCAGCCTGGCTTTTCATCCTAAAAAAATCTTTCAGTAAAACCTACTCTTTACACAACATCCAGTGAACGTCAAGCGCGACATACGATTCAGGGTTTATGTGTCCTTTCTGGGCATCTGTCTCTTTGGTGCTGCCATCATTTTGAAGGCAGCCAATATTCAGTTGCGAGAGGGAAAGGAATTGCGTCAGCTCGCTACAGATATTCATTTCAGGACCCGCAGCATCCCTGCAGAACGCGGGAATATTTACACAGAACAAGGTGAATTGTTGTGTTCTTCCATCCCGCAATTTGACATCCACCTGGATCCAACCGTCGTTCGGCGGGATACGTTTTTCAAGTATCTAGACACACTCTCCCGGGGCATCTCTTCCATTTTAGGAAAGGAATCTCCAGCCTATTACAAAAAGGAACTGGCAAAAGCATACGCCGACAGTAACCACTATTTCGAGCTCTGTAAAAAGATAGAGTATCACGAATTTCTCGCCTTGCGGGATCTCCCCATTTTCAAACTGGGAAAGCGTAAGGGCGGATTTATTGTTGAAACGAAAATCAAACGCATACGCCCGAATGAAACCCTTGCGGCCCGCACCATCGGCCTTTGGCGTGAAAACGCACCCAGTGTAGGCCTCGAAGGCACCTTCGATTCATTGCTCAGGGGGGTGAATGGCAGTATGATGGTGCAGAAGATGACGGGAGGTGTGTATATGCCCGTAGAAGGAACAGAACTGGAACCACACAATGGTTTTGACATCGTCACTACGATTGATTTAAACATCCAGAATGTGGCGGAAAGTGCCATGATGAGTGTGCTGGAGAAATACCAATGCCTCTATGGCTGCGTCATCGTAATGGAAGTGAAGACGGGAAAGATTCGTGCACTCGTCAACCTGGGCCGGGACTCAGCAAGCGGTAACTATTTTGAAAAACAGAACTATGCGCTCACACCTGCAGAGCCGGGCTCCACATTCAAAGTTGCCACCCTGCTTTCCTTGCTCAACGATGGCCTGATCAACGTTGAAGACAATGTGGATTGTGAGGGAGGTGCCATCCGCTTTGGCAACCGTGTGATGCGCGATTCGCACCTCGGCCTGCATGTGCTGACCATCAAAGATGCCTACGCACATTCTTCCAATGCAGCTATGGCCAAGCTGGCCTGGAATGCTTACTACAAGAACCCGGAAAAATTCATCCACCATTTAGAAGCACTGCATATTGACAAACGTACCGGGATTGACATCCAGGGAGAGCCTCGCCCGTTCCTGGCAAAACCCGGCGACAAAGTATGGAGCAACACTTCACTGCCCTGGTTGGCTACCGGCTACGGAGTCATCATCACCCCGCTGCGTACCGCCATGCTCTACAATGGTGTTGCCAATGGCGGCCGTATGATGAAGCCTTATCTCGTCAGTGCCATCCGCCGCTATGGCCGGGAAACGGAACATTTTGAGCCGGAAGCAGAAGTTGAGAAAATGGGGGATTCCAGCGTGATTGCGCAACTCAAAAAATGTACGGCAGAAGTAGTGATCAGCGGCACTGGAAGAGCTATTCGCAGCCCTTACTACAACATCTCGGGTAAGACCGGGACTGCTCAGGTGGCCGACCGTATCGAGGGGAAATGGTATCCCTATTCCGCAGGTATTTACCAAGGTTCCTTCGTGGGCTATTTCCCCAGCGAAAAACCCAAATACACCATTTGTGTAGTCGTCCGAACCCGGCCCCATGCCGGCACTTATTATGGCGGCTCGCTGGCAGCACCCGTCTTCCGGATGATTAGTGATAAGATTTTCGCCAGCGATATGGGGGCCTGGACTGCAGGCATTGATAGCGTTGTGAAAAAAGGAGACCGCAGCATGGCCGGCAAGGCTGCAACGGCAGCCGTGAATCAGGAACTGGCGCAGGCATTAGGGATACATGCAGCATTCCCGAAGGAAAATAAAAGGGCTCTGACACGCATCAGTACCGACACAAACCACAGGGCTGAATTGTTGCGGCAGCACCTGCCGGCAGGCTCGGTTCCCGACCTCAGTGGCATGAGCCTGCGCGATGCCGTGTACCTCCTGGAGCATGCAGGCCTGGTCGTTGATGTGCAGGGTCGCGGTGTCGTAAAAACGCAAAGTATTCCGCCGGGCAGTGTAATAGTAAAAGGTGCAATCATCAAAATTCAATTAGGATAAGTAAACTCCCACTTCCCGCTCACGCATCCACCATGATTCAGCTCCGTGACCTCTTGTTGCATGTGCGCCCAAAGCAAGTTTTGGGCGACCTCAGCGTGCCGGTTACCGAGGTGACGATAGACAGCAGGCAGGCCGCTGCAGGAGTATGTTTTATTGCCCTTCGAGGCAGCAATACAGATGGACATCGTTTCATCCCCATGGTCGTAGCGGCTGAGGCTGCGGCAATAATATGTGAGGCATTGCCTGAGGAACCATCAAAGGATGTTTGCTTTGTGGTGGTGCCGGACAGTGCCGAAGCGGCTGGCCTGATAGCCGATGCCTTTTATGGAAATCCTTCTGCAGCGATGCAGGTAGTGGGAGTCACAGGCACGAATGGGAAGACGACAGTCACTACGCTGCTCTATCAACTTTTTACAGACTTAGGGTATTGCTGCGGATTAATCTCAACGGTGCAAAACCGAATTGCCGAAGGGTGCGAAACCGCAACGCATACCACGCCCGATGCGCTCTCTGTGCATCACTTACTGGCCCGGATGCAGCAGGCAGGATGCACGCATGTGTTCATGGAGGTAAGCTCCCATGCCATCCACCAGCGGCGTATTGCGGGTATCCGGTTTGCCGGTGGGGTGTTTACCAATATCACGCACGACCACCTCGATTATCACAAAACTTTCGATGAATACATCCGGGTCAAGAAGCGCTTCTTTGATGACCTGCCTTCCTCAGCCTTTGCATTGAGTAACCTGGATGATAAGCGAGGCGCTGTGATGTTACAGAATACAAAAGCTGAGAAGTCTGGATTCAGCCTGTATCAGCCGGCGCCTTTCAAAGGCAAGGTGCTCGAAAATAACCTCAGCGGCCTGGTGCTCGACATGAATGGCACGGAACTGCATGGCCGCCTCATCGGCACCTTTAATGCATACAACCTGCTGGCGGCCTATGGCGTGGCCTTGTTACTCGGTGAAGAGAAACATGTAGTACTGGAAAAACTCAGCAACCTGCCCGGCGCTCCCGGCAGATTTGAAACTTATCGTTCTCCCAAGGAAGGTATTCTGGGCATCGTGGATTATGCCCACACGCCAGACGCACTCATCAATGTGCTGGCCACCATCAATCAGTTGCGCCGTGAAGGGCAACAACTGATCTCTATTGTCGGATGTGGTGGAGACCGCGACAAGACGAAGCGTCCCATCATGGCTCAGGCTGTATGTGAACACAGCACCAGAGCCATACTCACCAGCGATAACCCCCGCAGCGAAGACCCGGAAGTGATATTAAATGAGATGGAAGCAGGCCTCAATACCGCTCAGCGACGCAAAGCACTTCGTATTGCCGATCGTAAGGAAGCAATAAAGACAGCAGTCATCATGGCGCATCCCGGCGACATAATCCTCCTTGCCGGAAAAGGTCATGAAAGCTATCAGGAAGTCAAAGGCATACGCCACCATTTTGATGACCGGGAAATTCTCAATCAGACTTTTCAACTATTAGACAAATAAGTACAAGAATCTTCTACCCCAAACGATAGCCTGCGGGCACTAACCTCAACCATTACCTCATGCTCTACTACCTCTTCACATGGCTGCGCGAGCACTATGGCTTTTTCGGAGCCGGGGTGTGGAGTTATATCACCTTCCGGGCGGCAATGGCTATTATCCTATCGCTGGTCATCAGCATGCTGTTTGGCAAACGCCTGATTGCGGTGCTGCAGCGAAAGCAAATTGGTGAGACCATTCGGGACCTGGGCCTGGAGGGAGAAAACAAAAAGAGGGGTACTCCAACGATGGGTGGGCTGATCATTTTATCCGCCATTCTGATTCCGACCCTATTGTTTGCCCGGGTGATGAACGTGTATGTGATTTTGATGATTGTCAGTACGATTTGGCTGGGATTGGTGGGGTTTGCAGATGACTATATAAAGGTTTTCAGAAAGAATAAAGAGGGCTTAGCAGGCCGATTTAAGATCGCCGGCCAAATCGGTTTGGGCATTATCGTGGGTTCGGTGATGTATTGGAACAACAACGTGGTAACGAGCCGTGAAATGAAAGGGGATCAACTGCCCGTTTATAATGCCACGGAGCGGGTAGTCAGTAAACCCAGAATCCGGCAGGATGAGCAGGGTAGGTTGCGCAGTTATGTGTCGGTGCAAAGTGCGGTGACCACTGTCCCCTTCACGAAGACACATGAACTCAGTTTTGGAAAACTGGGTGGCATGTTTGGCTCGGGTGCACAATCCTGGTTAACACCCCTGCTCTACATTCTGTTTGTTACGCTCATCATCACGGCGGTCAGCAATGGAGCTAACATCACGGACGGAGTTGATGGGCTAGCTACCGGCGTGTCGGCTATTGCGGGCGTATGCCTCGGGGTCTTTGCCTATGTATCCGGCAACTATGTCTTTGCCGATTACCTGAACATCATGCACATCCCCAACCTGGGTGAGCTTTCCGTATTCATAGGTGCCTTTGTAGGGGCTTGTGTAGGCTTCCTATGGTACAATTCCTATCCTGCTCAGGTGTTCATGGGCGACACCGGCAGCCTGGCCCTTGGAGGCATCATCGCTTCGCTGGCCATCATTGTGCGCAAAGAGCTGCTCATCCCAATCATCTGCGGCATTTTCCTGATTGAAAACCTCAGTGTCATCGTGCAGGTAGCCTGGTTTAAACACACCAAGAGGAAGTATGGCGAAGGACGTCGCATCCTACTCATGAGCCCCCTCCATCATCATTACCAAAAACTCGGATACCCGGAAAGCAAGATTGTCGTGCGCTTCTGGATTGTAGGCATCATGCTCGCGATTCTTTCCATAGTCACCCTGAAACTCCAATAAAAAAATCATCTGCCATTTTCTGAAGGCCTAAACCATTCACTCATGAAATCCGCTCACAAAAAACTGATTGTGCTGGGCGCCGCTGAAAGCGGAGTGGGTGCTGCTTTGCTTGGCAAACAGCAAGGCTGGGATGTGTTTCTGAGTGATTCGGGAACCATCAAAGAGAAATACCGGGATGAGCTGAACCAGGCGGCCATTGCATATGAAGAAGCCGGGCATACAGAATCGCGCATCCTGCGGGCAGACTGTGTGGTGAAAAGCCCCGGCATTCCGGAGAAGGCCCCCATCATGAAGGCCATCCGCTCTTTGGGGATAGAAGTAATCAGTGAAATCGAATTTGGGTTCCGGTATAAAGGCGACAGTAAGATTATCGCCATCACAGGCACCAATGGGAAAAGCACCACCACGAAACTGGTGTATTACCTGCTCAAAGAAGCAGGCTTTGATGTCAGCATGGTTGGCAATATCGGTTACTCATTTGCCCGCCAGCTCTACGAACGTCCGACCCAATGGTATGTGATGGAGGTAAGCTCCTTCCAGCTCGATGATGTGGAGCGTTTCCGCCCCAATGTGGCTGTGTTGCTCAACATCACTCCCGACCATTTAGACCGATATAATTATCAGATACAGCATTACGTAGCTGCCAAGTTTCGCATAGCAGGCAAACAGGAAGCCGATGACCATTTCATCGTCAACGCCGATGACCCGGTGATAGCCGATTGGATTTCCCTACACCCGCTGCGTGCGATGAATATCCCCTTTAGCATGGACGAACAAAAGATACTTCAGAACGGAGCCTTCGTGAAAGATGACACAATGCACCTACGCTATCACGGAGAAGAAGACAAGCTTTCACTGGCAGACTTCAGCCTGCGCGGAAAGCACAATCAGTACAATGGCATGGCAGCAGGCATCACGGCCCGGGTGGCCGGTATTCGAAGTGCAAGAATCCGCGAATCTTTTTCCACGTTCGAGGGGCTGGAACACCGACTCGAATTTGTAGCCACCGTTCGCGGGGTGGAATTCATCAACGACAGCAAAGGCACCAACCTGAATTCTGTATGGTTTGCGCTGGAAAGCATGAAGCATCCCACGGTGCTCATCCTGGGAGGCCAGGACAAGGGTAATGATTACAACGAAATCATGGGCCTGGTGCGGGAGAAAGTAAAGGCTATTGTTTGCCTCGGTATGGACAACCACAGAATTCATGAAGCCTTTGACGCCGAGGTTGAAAAAATCATTGACACATCCAGTGCCGTCGAGGCTGTAGCTGCTGCCTATAGCCTGGCTGAGCGTGGCGATACCGTGCTGCTCTCGCCCGGCTGCGCCTCATTCGACCTCTTCCAAAATTTTGAAGACCGGGGCCGCCAATTCAAAGAAGCGGTCAAAAACCTGTAAGTAAAAAAGCTGCCATCAATATGCCTACGGAAAGCACCATACAGACCCAAATGCCCTTCCTGAGCGCCCTGAAAGGGGACCGCATCATATGGGCTGTCATCGTCTTGCTGGCCTGCATATCTGTTGTGGGGGTATTCAGCTTCACCAGTTCACTGGCATATAAACTCGACCGCAATTCGGGCTATTATCTCGCCAAACAACTCTCCGTGCTGGTGGTGGGCTTGCTCATCATCTTCTTTGTGCACCGCGTCAACTATACCAAGTTCGCAAGGCTTTCTACGCTGTTATTCTACATCTCGCTGCCTTTATTACTCTACACGTTATTCTTCGGTGCCGAGTTCAATAACGGTTCCCGCTGGATCAGGCTGCCGGTTGTCAATCTCACCTTCCAGACCTCCGATTTCGCCAAGCTTGCCTTGTTCATGTATCTGGCAAAATCCCTTTCCCAGCGCCAGGGCAACATCAAGGATTTCAAAAAAGGTTTTCTGAATGTTCTGTGGCCAGTTGCTTTCACGTGCATGTTGATAGCGCCCGCCAACCTTTCCACTGCCCTGATGCTGGGCGCTACCTGCTGCATCCTGTTCTTCATTGGGCGGGTGCGGGTGCGGCATATTTTTCTGCTTGCTATTGCCGGCATCATGGCTATGGCCCTACTCTTCACCGTTTCGAAGCTTACCGGTTGGGGGCGTGCCGAAACCTGGGAGCAAAGGATAGAAGATTTTTTGGGCAGCAAGAAAGATGATGGAAAGAAGAGTGAAGTTTTTCAGGTGCAGCAGGCCAAGATTGCAATTGCTAATGGAGGTTTCTTTGGTCGGGGCCCGGGGCACAGCCTGCAGCGCGATTACCTGCCCGAAGCGTATTCCGATTTCATTTTCTCTTCCATCATTGAAGAGTATGGCCTGTTAGGGGGAAGCTTTTTGATCCTGCTCTACCTCATTTTCCTCTGGCGAAGCATCCTCATTTTCCGGCGCTGCCCTTATGCCTTTGGAGCCTTTTTAGCTGTGGGCCTGAGTGTGACACTAGTCTTTCAGGCCATGCTCAATATGGCTGTGAATGTGCATCTCGTGCCGGTTACAGGGCTTACCCTGCCTATGGTGAGCATGGGGGGATCTTCTATTTGGTTCACTTCAATTGCCATCGGAATCATCCTTTCTGTAAGTCGTTATGTGGATGATATGGAAGGACTCGGGACAAAAAAACAGAAGCCTGCCCGCAGGGGAAAAAAAGGGAGCAGTGAAGGAGCGGATGCTGGCCATGAGGAACGCCCTTTAGAAGAATCTTCAGCATCTGCACCACTCCCAATTGCAAAAACACAACAACCCGCAATAGCCTAAGCGGCAAAAAAAATTACTAAATGCCCGTACGTGTTGTCATAGCAGGAGGAGGAACCGGAGGACACATCTTCCCGGCCATTGCCATTGCGCATGCCGTGAAGAGTATTGTAGCCAACTCGGAGATTTTGTTTGTCGGTGCAGAAGGGAAAATGGAGATGGAGAAAGTGCCGCAGGCGGGCTTTAGCATTATCGGCCTGCCTATCTCCGGTTTCAACCGCAACCAGCTATGGAAGAATCTGAGCCTGCCCTATAAGCTGGCGATCAGCTATCTGAAAGCTTGGCAAATCATGCGCCGGTTCAAGCCCGACATTGTTGTAGGGGTTGGTGGTTATGCTTCCTACCCCATGGTTCGGGTGGCACAGGCAAGAAAAAAGCCGACCCTCATTCAAGAGCAAAATTCTTTTGCCGGGAAGAGCAATATGATACTGGCAAAAAAAGCCACAATCATCTGTGTAGCCTATGAAAATATGGAACGCTTTTTCCCTGCTGAAAAGATTCAGCTCTTAGGAAATCCGGTACGAAAAGCGATTGCCGATTCGAAGCTGAGCCGCCAGGAAGGCCGAGAGCATTTTGGGATAAAAACCCCTGGCAAAGTATTGCTGGTTATTGGGGGAAGCCTCGGTGCTCATTCCATCAATGCGGCTGTGGGTGCTGGTTTGAAGCAATTATTGGATGAGGGTATCACACTCCTGTGGCAAACTGGGAAGCCCTATTTCGAGACTGCCAAACAACAGGCATCTGCTTTCGGCGATAGGGTCGTTGTTTTCGATTTTATTCAAAAAATAGAAATAGCCTACGCCGCTGCCGACCTGATAGTTTCCCGTGCCGGCGCACTCGCAATTTCGGAGCTGTGCATCGTTGGGAAGCCAGTCATTTTCGTACCCTATCCCTTTGCAGCAGAAGACCACCAGACCAGCAATGCCATGGCCCTGGTGCAGCACAATGCAGCCGAACTGGTACGCGATGCCGATGCAGCCCTGGAACTGATTCCTAAACTCAAAAAACTTCTCTTAGACGAAGCCGCACAAGGCATCATGTCGGAAGCAATTCAGAAGCTGGCCATTCGGGATGCAGACATAAACATCGCCGAAGAAATTATTGCAACAGGCCTCGAGGGCCGACCATTCAACGTTCGATACATCAACCATGGCGAATATTAACGATATCCAAAAAGCCTATTTCATAGGAATCGGAGGCATCGGCATGAGCGCCCTGGCCCGTTATTTCCTACAACAGGGCAAACTGGTAGGCGGTTACGACCGAAGTGAATCTGAAATCACCAAAAGGCTTGAAAAGGAAGGCGCTCATATCCATTTCAGCGAGGACATCAACCAGCTTTGGCCCGATGCTGACCTGGTGGTTTATACCCCGGCAATTCCTAATGACCATGCAGAGCTAACCTGGTATCGGGCTCAGGGTATCGAACCCTTGAAACGTAGCGAACTGCTAGGTAGAATCACAGAAGGGCATTACGCCATCACCGTAGCAGGCACACATGGCAAAACGACGGTCACAACCCTGATTGCACACCTCCTGCGCCATGCCGGCTTTGGAGGCACCGCATTCCTCGGAGGCATTGCTGCCAACTATGATTCCAACTTCTGGTTTGGAAAAGGCGAAACGGTCATTGTAGAGGCGGATGAATATGACCGTTCATTCCTACGCCTGCACCCCAATCTGGCTGTGCTCACTTCCATGGACCCGGACCACCTCGACATCTACAAGACTCCGGAAGCGATGGAAGAAGCGTATATCCAATTCACGCAAAAAATTCATCCCGAAGGAAAACTGTTTGTAAAACACGGCCTCGGGCGCATGGCCGACCTGCATGCCCCAAATCGGATAACCTACAGCCTGCAAAACAGTGCGGCACATGTGTATGCTTCAGACATCCGGCAGCAGCACGGGGGATACCTCTTTGATATCCTGTTTCCAGATGCGGTGATGAAAGACATGCGCTTGCCGATTGGCGGAATGCACAATGTGGAGAATGCCGTAGTGGCCGCTGCAGTGGCTAAAGAAATGGGCTTGACAGATGACGACATCCGGGCAGGTCTGGAAGTGTTTAAAGGTGTCAAGCGCCGCTTTGAGTATCTGATCAATGATGAGCAGCATGTGTACATAGACGACTATGCGCACCATCCTACTGAACTGGCTGCCCTCATTGATAGTGCCCGCCGCATGTTCCCTTCCCGCCGCTGTGTAGTCGTGTTCCAGCCTCATTTGTTTTCCCGTACCCGCGACCTCGCAGAAGGTTTCGCACACAGCCTCGATAAGGCCGATGAGGTCATCCTTTTAGACATCTATCCTGCTCGCGAGTTGCCCTTCCCCGGTGTGACAGCAGCCACTATCACGGATAAAATGCAGAACCCGGCACACAGCATTCTGAGTAAAGAAGCTTTACTGGATTGGGTATCTGCTGCCAATCCGGAACTCCTGATCACTGCCGGTGCAGGAGATATTGACCGGCTTTGTCAGCCCATCAAAGAACGACTCATCGCCCGCTCACGTTCATCAAACAACCTGAATTCATAGCAACTACAATTCATTCAAACATCATTTCGAAAAAAGCCGCCTCCATCCATCATGGCTAATCGCCGGGTTTCCTTCCGCAAAATCCTCCAGACACTGGTCACGCTCATTGCGCTCAGTGGTGCTGCGCTTGCCTTAATCAGTGCAGGCCAAAGGCAAGCGGTACGGCATATTCAGGCATTAGATATCGTGGTGGAAAGCCCCGCAGGAGTGCGCTTTTTGGACCAGGCATCGGTACGGAAAATGCTCTTCAATAATCGGCATGTAGCTCCAGGCAAACTTATTCTCGGTGGAATCAACGAACGCAACATGGAATCCATCCTGCGCTCGAATCCCTGGGTGAAGGCGGCTCAGGTCTATACCGATGCCCGCCAGGTATTGCATGTATATGTCCGGCAACGGGTGCCTTTGGTGCGCGTTTTTGAAATGGATGGCAACAGTTACTACCTCGATGGTTCCTTGCAGAGCATGCCTCTTTCCAGCTACTATACGCATTATGTACCCATCATTACCGGGGTTCAGCGCTTGGGAAACGACAGTATTTCACAGGCTGTCAAAGGGCAGATAGTTGGCTTGGTACGCTGCATCCGCAAAGACAGTTTCTGGCGTGCCCAGGTATCCCAAATTGATATGAGGCCCGATGGTGGATTTGAGCTGATCCCTGTTCTGGGCAAGCAGCGTATCATCCTCGGCGACACCATGCAGATGCAAGACAAACTCAACAGACTGTTGGCCTTTTACCGCCAAGTCCAAAACAAGGTGGGCTGGAATCATTACACCACGCTCGACCTCCGTTTTGCAAATCAGGTGGTGGCATCTCCAAAGCTCTCCTGGAAGATTCCGGTGGATCATGCACTCAGCAACATCAACTGGCTGCAGGCAATCATGGAGAATGCTCCGAAGCAAGACTTGCCCGGTGGCGACGGAGCCGTGTATTCCGATTCCGACAGCCAGCAGTCCACACCAGTAACGGATAATCCTACCCCTGATAAACGTTAGCCCTCACATACAGCAACTCCTGAAAATCGTAACCCGCCATGCAGCAACAATCAGATATGCTTAACCCTCAATTCCAGGATCAGTCCCAGAACCTACCATCGGAAAATCCAAACCCTATCGTCGTAGGCCTTGATATCGGCACGACCAAAGTGGTGGCTATTGCCGGAAGGAAAAATGCTTTTGGAAAGCTCGAGATTCTAGGCTTTGGCAAAGCCGACAGTCAGGGGGTAAATCACGGTGTGGTGATGAACATCGAACAATGCATCAAAAGCATCCGTGAAGCGATTCGCCTCTGCCTCGAAAGCCGCCCCGGACTGGAGATCTCTGAGGTGTATGTAGGCATTGCCGGCCAGCACATCAAGAGCATTCAAACGCGCGGCGACCGGGTACGCGAAAAACCGGAAGACATCATTAGTCAGGAAGATATTGAGCTGCTAATTCGCGACCAGCGCCAAACTTATATCCCTGCCGGCGACCGGATCATCGAAATCATTCCTCAGGAATTTACGGTGGACCATGCCTCGTCTGTTTTGAACCCTGTGGGGATGAGCGGCGTCAAGCTGAGTGCCAATTTTCACATCATCACCGGCGATAAAAGTGCCATTGGTAATATCAAGCGCTGTGTAGATGTTGCCGGCCTGCGCACCCGTGACCTCGTACTGCAACCGTTGGCTTCTGCGGCTGCAGTGATGAGCGAAGAAGACCTCGAAGCAGGTGTTGCTATTGTGGATATTGGCGGCGGCACCACAGATATGGCCGTGTTTTATGACGGAATGCTGAAGCACACGGCGGTGATTCCTTTTGCCGGCGTCAATATTTCTACAGACATCCGCAATGGACTGGGCGTGTTGAAAGCACAGGCAGAGCAGTTGAAAACTCAATTCGGGAATGCCCTGGCGAGCGAGGCGAATGCCAACACGTTTATCACCATCCCCGGCTTGCGGGGCCTACCTCCCAAAGAAATTTCTGCCCGTAACCTGGCCCATATCATCCAGGCCCGTATGACGGAAGTACTCGACTATGTTGTGTACAACCTGAAGCTAATTGGCTTAGACAAGCAACTCTATGGAGGGATTATCCTGACAGGTGGCGGAGCCCAATTGCAAAACATCATCCAGCTCACGGAATATGTGACCGGATTAGGCGCCCGCATAGGTTATCCCAATGAGCACCTGGCAGGCAGCCACGCAGAGCAACTCAGCAACCCGATGTATGCAACCTGTATCGGGCTCATCCTGCGAGGCTACCATGACTTCGAAATGGGTTCTATGGGATTTGCCCAAAAGCTCGGTATGGGCATGCCTGAATCAACAGAAGCCCCCACCTCACAAGCAGGTATGCTGCAGGATGCTTCGGCAAACCCGGAAGCCGCCCAAAAACTTGAATTACTCAGCGAAGAAGAACAAAGGATGCAGGAAGCAAACCTGCGTGGCAACCGCCGGAAGCTGGCTTTCGGTAAGCTATTCGATGGTTTGAAAAACCGCTTTATGAGCCTCTTTGAGGAAGAAGAAGATGAAGAAATGAGATAAGCATCTTCAAAAAAATAGTATCACAGCAATTCACAATCAACTACCCATACAACTAAACACAACGCAGCCATGATTCACTTCGAAATTCCCAAAAACCAGTCGTCTATCCTGAAGGTTATCGGCGTGGGAGGAGGCGGCTCTAATGCAGTCAACTACATGTATAAGCTCAACCTTGAAGGGGTTGACTTTGTGGTCTGCAACACCGACTCACAGTCACTAGCCGACAGCCCGGTACCGAACAAAATCCAGCTCGGGCCCCACCTCACACAAGGCCTCGGTGCAGGTGCCAATCCTGAAATCGGCAAGCAGGCCAGTGAAGAGAGCATGGACGACATCTCCAAGATTCTGAAGGTGAATACCAAGATGGCTTTCATCACCGCCGGCATGGGGGGCGGCACCGGCACCGGGGGCGCTCCCGTGGTAGCTAAGGTGTGTCGGGAACTGGGCATCCTCACCGTCGGCATTGTCACTACTCCTTTCGCTTATGAAGGCCGCAAACGCCTGAAGCAGGCTCAGGAAGGCATTGACCGCCTGCGCGAATATGTGGACACTATACTGATTATTTCCAATGATAAGCTCCGCCAGCAATTTGGAAACCTACCCTTCTCGGCTGCCTTTGCCAAAGCAGATAATGTACTGGCCACTGCGGCTAAGTGTATCACCGATGTCATCACTACCAGCGGAGATATGAACCTCGACTTTGCCGACGTAACTGCCGTCATGAAAAATGGGGGTGTCGCCATTCTGGGTGCTGCTCAGGTCGCCGGCGAACAACGTGCACTGAAAGCTGTAGAAGAAGCAATCTCTTCCCCGCTCCTGAACGATAATGATATCCGCGGTGCAAAATGGATTTTGCTGAACGTTACTTCTGCACCCGGCGAACACGAACATACACTGGATGAGTTGGATGACATTCAGGCGTACCTGCAGCAACAAGCTGGCGACAACTGCGACATCATTCTCGGTCTGGGCCACGATGATGCTCTGGGTGAATGTATCGGCGTGACGGTCATTGCAACGGGTTTTAACTATCAGGAGATAAAAGACCTTCCGGAACGTCCAAAGGAAAGTGAGCGTAAGATTTTTGTGCGGCTAGGCGAGCAACCAACAGGAGCCCAGCTACTGAATGAGCTGCCACAACGGCTCTCAGAGCCTGACAAGACGGAACAGCTTGCCCCCCGACTTTCTGAAAATAACAACAAGGAATCCGCCCCGTTAAAGCCTTTGCCGATACCAATGGCAGAACAACCACGCCGCTTCCCCTTGCACCTCGAGTCCCGGCTGGAAGAGCCTGATACTGCCATCCCCAGCCCCGAACCCGGCATCTCGGAAATGAAACTGACGATTCGGGAAGAACTGCCCGAAACATCCCCGGTCGTAATTGGCGGGCATACCCTAAGTCAGGACGAAATTGCGGAACGTCAGCGTTTCGAACAGCAAAAACGCGACCTCGAAGAACGCGCAGAACGTTTGCGCAGACTTTCCTTCAACATTCGTGGCAGCGAAGGCATGGATGATATGGAGCATACGCCGGCTTATGTACGCCGGAATATGGAACTCCCTGAAGAAGCAGGCTCTAATGACTCTTCTCTGTTCAGCGGCATGAGCGTTGGCCCGAATGAAGGCCCAGGCGTGCAGGCTACGATACACACCATCAATACCTTCTTAGACGGTAAGAAGCCGGATTGATGCATGATTGTTGGTTGTAGAAACGCGTCTCCGAAAGGAGGCGCTTTTTTTTTATCTGACATCCTTGAAAAAAAGAGGCAGCCGATAACCGGCAGCCTCCTGGAAAGATTTTATAAAGGAGCAATCACTTAATGCCAGCCATTGCCGTGACGCGGATGATGTTGGTCGCCGTAGCCATGCCCACGGCCCTGCCAGCCTGAGTTTCTACCGCCATATCCTTCATGGCTCCATCCCCGTTCGTGGCGGTAGCCCCGGTTGTAAGAGTCGTTTCGGTATTGATTGCGGTAGTAATCGTGCCGCCAGAACGGATGGTAGTCGCGCACCCGGTAATAGCGTGTGTTTTCGAAGCTGCATGCTCCAAAGCGTTCAGGCAGCCGGCGGGCATAAAGCCAGGCACCGTTTTCAGGATACACATACACCCGGCGGCGCACATTGTAGTACACGCCGGGCCCGGGCAAGAAATAATAATCCTGGTCCTGATCAAACCAGTTCTGGCTTGCAACAGGAGCACCCAAGTTGATACGGACGCGCACCTGTGCCTCAGTGCGGGAGGCGCTGCAGAGGCTGAGCAACAGCCCGGCAAGCAATGCAATTCTTTTCATGGCTCTATAAGTTTTAGCTGCATAAAAACAAGTGCTGTGCCAAAAATGAAAATGCAGAAAAGTTTTTGTTCTGCTGTGGCTTCCTCTACTTGTGGAGTAACGATTTGCAGGCTTTTTTCTTCATCATCGTTCCGCCCCGGATGCAATACTCCTGACCTGTACGTCTGAAAACGTACAGCGCTTTCTGTGTAGCTTAAAGAAAGCTTTTTGAAAAAATCCCTAACGGATATGGAAGCGCTTTCCCTCATTACGGCCTTCCTGCAAAAAAACTCAGTGTTCACTAAAAAATAATCCTGTGGTCAAGCAGGGGAAGTATGAATCAGAAGTATGGATTTGCCTTTGAGAAAGCCGTATCATTCGTTTTTTAATAAGCTCATTCCGGGCAAGGACGAGCCAAATAATAGCACTAAAGGCTGGCGATTCTGAAAACAAGTTCAGGGCAAGCTTCAAGGGAGGGGACTGGCTAAAAAAAAGCCACACTAAATGCGTGGCTTCTCAGGGTTTATCGGCGTGCCTGCACTTCGCCGTCTTTGGGTGAACGCAGGAAGTCGGGTTTATTGATGCGCATGTTTCGGTAGTTATCGAGGGCTGGGCCTTCCCAGGAAGGAGCAGGTTCTCCGAGATAAGGAGCATTCATCGTGGTAGCAACGGCGCTATGAACTGTGACGTTGTGGAGTCCGTAATACCAGGTTTTCCCTTTGCGGTAGCGCCCGGTGGTGTAGTCATCGCCCAGGCTGAAGTTGGCATCATCGGCAGGGGGCTGGGCATCTTTAGCCCAAGCTGCACTGTAGGCCATATCCTTACTATGGTCAATACGGATGTGATGCCGGTGCATTTTTTCTGTTTTGGAGGCTGCGTTTGCTGCCACGGCGGTAGCGCCCAGAAGCAGCAGGCTGATCATGACTTTTTTCATCTTGGGGCGTTTTAGAAGGTGAAGGAATGTTTGTCGTGGAAGGGGTTGGCAAAAACATACCTGCGTGCGCTAAAAGAATCTTAAAGCCGATCAGGCGCCTCAAGCTCCGGGAAATTTGAAGGCCGCAATAATCCCTTAGCTTAGGCGTTTTCAGCGATGCCTGCTCGCCTGATTGGAGGGCAGGCTGAGGTGAATGATTCCTTTTTACACCCATGATGCACCGGTTGCGTAACCGCCTTCTTATTGCCCTGTTTTTTATACCTGTTGCAGCTTCTGCACAGGTTACGGGCGGGGAGCACATCTTTGAATTTTTACGCTTGCCGCAAGGCCCGCATCTCTCAGCTTTGGGCGGCATCAATGTAGCCAGCCCGGCACAGGAGATAGAGATGGGGCTGCAAAATCCCTCGTTGATGCGCCCTGCGCTGCACAATGAATTGGGGCTTGCATACAACAGCTATTATGCGGGTATTTCTATTGCTAATCTGGCCTATGGTTATTATGTCCCGAAGCTGGCGCATACCTCATTCATCCTTGGTATCCAATACCTCGATTATGGCAGCTTCGACAAGACAGATTATATCGGCATTTCGCAAGGCAGTGTGCAGGCGCAAGACTTTGCCGTCTCGCTGGGTGCCAGTCATGCGTATGGCGAACGCTGGCGCTATGGTGCTGCCCTGAAACTGGCCTATTCCAGCTATGACGGGAATGTGGCTGCCGGCCTGCTGGCCGATGTAGGCATCAGCTATACGGACACGTCAAACCTGATTTCCCTGGGTGCAACGGCTAAGAATATCGGCTTCCTGATCACGCAATACAGTGGTTCCGGCTCAGAGCCTTTGCCTTTCGATTTGCAGCTCAGTATTTCGAAACGCTTTGCGCATTTGCCCCTGCGCCTGATGGCCACCTTACACCACCTCTACGAATGGGATGTGCGTTACAACAACCCGGCAGACTTGCAAAGCAATTCGTTGTTTGGCACACCAGATTCATCAGAACTAACCAATGCTCATTTCGCTGACAAGCTCTTTCGTCATTTCATTTTTGCTGCCGAACTGGTGCCAGGGAATCGCCTTACGCTGACGGTCTCCTACAACCACCTGCACAGGGGCGAGCTGGCGCTGGATGATAAAAAAGGGCTGGCAGGTTTTGCCTTTGGTGTGGGGCTTAATCTGAATAAGTTTCAGGTTCATTATGCCCGTTCTTATTACCACATTGCCGGTGCTTACAATGAATTTGGGCTGAGTATGCGCTTGGGAAAAATTACCGGGATTGGCCATGCTACGGAGCGCTGGGGCTGGGATAAAGAGTATCCGGAGAAAGCTTTGTAGGTTGGGCTAGTATTTCATCATTTTGTTTTTGGGGCTGGCGAATGGATGTGGCTTTGCGGCATCTTCTGGGGAAAGCTGAACAGACTGACGAACCCCTCAATGTGACGCAACGAATGACGGGGAGCGTGATGCAGCCGACAAAAAAATCATTGTTCCCCTGCTGCGTTCTGCTTTGAATCTATTTGTGGAGATAGGCGATAGTATAAGCGCCTATACTGCCTGCCATTGGGACCCGAATCCCGTTTAATGTGACGCTGTCCGGAGGCCAGAGCGGTGTGCCTCGAGTGGAGCAGGCATCGTATTGGGAAGTCCAGGTGAGGATGCTGTCTCCATGATAGCCGGGGGCACTGATGCGGAAGATGCGTGAGATTGAAGGCAAAAAAACTTCCAGGTCGGCATGGTTGTCAATTTGGAAGAAGGGATATCCGCCATTGCAAAAGGCGGTGTCGTGCTGCAGGATGATATTGCCTGGAAGCAGTGTGTCCCGTTTGATGAATTGGCTGAATCCTGAGCCCGAACGGAAGGAGCTTATATACAGTGTATCCAAATCGTCTGGCTGGAAGCCGACAAAGCTTATCTGTCCTGGGATTTTCACATAAGGCATGGAGCATTCCCGCGTCTTGTGGCATGCGCTACAGCAAAGCAGGGCCCAGGCAAAGGCCATATAAACGGGACTTAGCAGGGTCTTTCTGTGCATGGCTTTCTGTTGAACTAAACCTACGGTAGCCTTCCGCCGCATACCGTAAATTTAGCGTTCAT
>JAFDYC010000078.1 GCA_018267625.1 Bacteroidota bacterium | reverse complement strand
CCTGGTAGGTGCCGGTAATAGCCAGTTTATTGCCGGTAAGGGCGAGGTCATTAAAAGAGGTAGAATAGTTCGGTCCGAACCGGCTAATAGTAGTCCAGAGTGCCTGGCCGGTATTTGCATCCATTTTCATTACAAAATTGGATTGGGAATGCCAGGGATTGCGGAATAATACCCCGTTGAAGTAGGCACTGTCTAAAGCAAGGCCTGCAACATATACATTTCCTCTACTATCGAGTATTGGTTTGCTTATATATCTAATAAAAGAAGTTAATGCAGGTGTTTGACGTGCAGGGAGTGATGCCTGAAGCCAAACCAAGTTTCCTGAGCTTGCATTGAAGCTACTACTAAATGAAATGCCGGTTCCGTTAAGAGTGTTATTGCCTATAATTAGACCTCTATTACTAACACTGCCAGTAATAATGAACCTATTATTAGTCCCATCAAAACAAAGGTTAAGACTGGAAATGTAATTGAAGGGAGTAGGCGTAGGAGAAGCAATGTAAATTGGCAGAGCAACTCCTCCCAGAAATTGCCCGCTACTGCTGTATTTGAGCACGTGAGCACTCAGGCTGTTGACAATATATTGCCCGCCCACATAAGCGCCCGGGCTGAGGCAGGCGAGGAGATAGATAGTACCATCACTACCTAAATCCATATCAAGAGGTTGGCTCAGATTCCAAGCACTGGAATAGCTGATCGTGTCTGGCTGCGGCAATCGAACCCATTGAAAATTTCCGGCCGTATCATACTTGGCTAAGAACATGGTTTTGTTCGTGTTGGCTATGGTAGTATCGGTTCCGAAATGCGCTCCACCAGGAGTGGTCATGTTTATGATACCCATCACATAAACCCCAGCTTCATCAGAAGCTTTTACGGATAGGGCTAAATCCGAATCTGTGCTGGATCCGATGAGCTTACTCCAACGAAAGAAGCCATCACAATTAAAGCTACAGAGCAGGATATCGTTTTTTCCAAAGCCCGTATCTGTTTGTCCATCTATATTAAGGTGACCGTTACCCACATTGAAGAGAAAGTACAAATTTCCAGTTTGGTCAGTAGTGCTCCCGATTACCACTCCAGTAGTGGAATTTGATGGGCGATATACGTAAACTTTGGCGCTCGAATCAAAACTAATGGGCCTGCCCCATTGCCAGCTTTGAGCCTGGGCAAAGCCGCCCTGCGCACAAAGTGCCAACAGCACGAGGGTAATTATCTTCTGAATCATTGGAAATGAATTTTGTTGGGAAAGAACCGGGTTTTTCTCAAAGCTACTTATTGGGGGAATAATAATATTACATTACAAAA
>JAFDYC010000077.1 GCA_018267625.1 Bacteroidota bacterium | reverse complement strand
CCCAGCCCCATTTGGCTACAAACAGATTGTTGTAGTTATTCAGCGTGAGGGCATCTGGGCCGATAGCCTGGCCCTGAAGGGCATAGTTGCCGGCGATATAAAAGTTGCCCCGGCGGTCGGCAGCGATGAGATTACCCCGAGAAAGGCTACTGCCGCTGAGGGAGGCCATTTTTTGAACGTTGCCGGTAGCAGCATCCAACTGAACGATGAAGGCATCTCCTGTATCGCTGGGGTTGTTGGTAAGCAGGGCATTGGGGAATATTAGGCTGTCCTGATAGTAGCCGGTAATAGCCAGTTTTTGGCCGGTAAGGGCTATATCATTAAAAAAAGATTCATTCGTAGGGCATTGTCCAATAGTTGTCCATAAATTCTTTCCGGAATTAGCTTCTAATTTCATAACAAATTGGGAAGTGTTCCTCTTTGTAGTAGCTGTAAATAAATTACCATTGAAAATGCCGCTATCCATAGAAGCACCTACGACAAAAACATTCCCCGAAGCATCTATTTTCGGTGAAGATGAAAGGAAAACAACAGAAGTAAGATTTGGGTGTTGGCGTGCAGGGTTTGAGACTTTAAGCCAATTTAAAGTACCAGTTGTTGCATTAAAACTCCCTACAAGGGCAACAATTCCATTGATAAGTGTTCCCCCAATGTTAACTGGTGAAGCATAACCTACGTAATTTCCTGTAATAATTAGGCGATTATTAGTATTGTCATAACGTAATCGGCTGCCATAAATGTTATAGTTGAAAGGGAAAGGGCTTGATGTTAAATTGTTGATAGGTAATACTATGCCCCCAAGAAACTGACCGCTACTGCTGTATTTCAGAACCTGGGTACTATTAGTATTGACTACATAGCTACTGCCTGCATATGCCCCCGGAATGAGCTGGGCAAGTAAATAGATGGTACCATCGTTACTCAAGTCCATATCAGCAGGTTGGCATAAAGTCCAAGCCGAGTATAGGCTAATCGTGTCTGGCTGCGGCAATCGAACCCATTGAAAATTTCCGGCAGTGTCCCACTTGGCTAAAAACATGGTTTTTGTGGTATTGGCAACCGTCGTATCTTTTCCAAAATGCCCGCCACCGGTACTTGACATATTCATCATTCCGGCCACAAATACACCTGATTCGACGGAAGCCTTTATGGATAATGCAGCATTTGAATCGGAACTAACACCGATAAGTTTACTCCAGCGAAAAACACCATCGCAGTTAAAACTGCAAAGCAGAATATCATTTTTACTATAGCCCGTATCTATATGTCCTGCTACGTTTAAGTGGCTACCATTCACCATTAAGAGTAAATATACATTTCCAGCCTGGTCTGTAGTGCTTTCAGTTGTACCTTCAAATGTACCTCCCGAGCCAGTATATCGGAATGAAAAATAAGGTGAGCCAACTTTACCTGAATCAAAACTGATTGACCTGCCCCATTGCCAGCTTTGAGCCTGGGCAAAGCCTCCCTGCGCACAAAGTGCCAACAGCACGAGGGTAATTATCTTCTGAATCATTAGAAATGAATTTTGTTGGGAAAGGACCGGGTTTTTCTCAAAGCTACTTATTGGGGGAATAATAATATTACATTACAAAA
>JAFDYC010000076.1 GCA_018267625.1 Bacteroidota bacterium | reverse complement strand
ACCAGGATGAAGTGATGGGTATTTCTATGCCTGTCGCCGGAATAATGGTCTGCGCCGAAGCGGAGACCCCTGCAAGGGAACATCCCACCATTATAGCACAAACGACTGCCACACGTAATCGCCTAAGCGCTGTGTGTGTGTGTGTGTAGGAACCCTTAAGTTCCTGCTGCTGCCTGCATAGGCGGCTTCATAAGCGAGTTGTGTTTTGCCCATGATTTTTGGATTAAAGAGTGAAGAAAAGATGGTGAAAGCATCCAGAAATAGAATGCATATCAAAGGACGGCAAATTTTTTTTTGGTTGGTTCCCAGGTATGTTAATGCAGGAACTCTTTTCTCAATGCGTCCGGTTTCAATTGCCTGGGCTGAAAAATCAGTAAAAAGATAGCCGGTGCTTACGTGAAACAGTCAGGAGGGAAAGTTGCATTTTTCTTGTCTTGCACTTTTCTGCGTTTGCCAACAGGGCAAAGGGCACCGTGAAATCCAGCAGAAGAACTTGACCCTGAAAAACAAGCTCTGGTTAGGCTGCTTCAAATGCTGGGCCTCCATCCATGCGTGCTCAATTATGGAAAAATTGAAGTCAAAGATGCGAGCAAGGTTCGGGCCTATTCGCGATATAACAAAGCAGGCGCAGCAAGCCGCCTACATTTGTCGGGCTGTCTATGCTTCAGTCACTTTCCATCCGCAATTACGCCATCATTGACCAGCTCAGCCTGCAACCAGATGCCCATCTCAACATCCTGGCCGGCGAAACGGGTGCGGGAAAAAGCATCATCCTGGGGGCTCTTTCTTTAATCCTTGGCGAGCGTGCCGACAGCTCCGTGCTGATAAATAAAGCCGAAAAATGCGTGGTAGAGGCCCGCTTTGATGTGGCAAAGAATAAGAGCTTCCGCGAAGCCTTACAGCTCGAAGACCTGGATGATGAAATGCAGTGCATCATCCGCCGGGAAATAAGCACGAATGGCAAGAGCAGAGCGTTTATCAACGACACGCCGGTGAACCTGGCAGTGCTCAACAGGCTTAGTTCCCTGCTGGTGGACCTGCACCAGCAATTCGACCACCTGGCTTTGCGCGATGACAGTTTCCAGCTTGATGTACTTGATGCCATCGCCGGCAATGCTGCCTTACTGCTGGATTATGGTACGGCCTTTAAAACCTGGAAGGCCGCGCAGGCTGAATACGATGCCCTGAACCAGCAACAGCAACAATGGCAAAAAGAAGCGGACTACAAGCAGTTTCTCTTTGATGAACTGGAGCAGATTTCCTTTAAGGAAAATGAAATCGAAGCTGCTGAAGTACAATTGAAGCGACTGAATCATGCCGAAAAAATCCTGAGTGTGCTGGAAGCGATCCGCGCGGTGATGGAAGAAGGCGAGCATCCGTTGCTGAATGAGTTGCGAAAATGCAGCCAGCAACTAAACAGCATCTCCGAATGGCTGCCTGCCTCGGTGCCCTTGTCGGAACGGATACAGGCGGCCTGGCTGGAACTAAAAGACATCAATGCCGAATTAGACCAGCTTGTGGCTTCCGTACCTCTGGACGCAGGCCAGATGCAACAATTGCAGGAACGGCTCGATATGGGCTATAAAATGCTCAAGAAACACGGGCTTTCGGGCACGGCAGAATTGTTGGCATTTCAGGATAAACTGCGTGAGGAATTGCAGGCCTCGCAGGACCTGACGGAGCGTATCGCAGCCTGTGGCCGGCAAGTAGCCTCATTTGAAGAAGCTTTGAACACTGTGGCCGGCAAGTTGTCCGAACGAAGGAAACAGGTGGCCCCTGAAATGGCGCAACAGGTAACCGGATTGCTGGGTTTGGTAGGCATGCCGAACGCCCGTTTTGAAATCAATATTTCGCCCACAGCTCACCCGGGTCATTTGGGTGCCGACCTCGTCACCTTCCTGCTGGATGCCAATAAGAGCGGTCAGTTTCAGCCCTTGCATAGGGCGGGTTCCGGTGGCGAAATGAGCCGGATTATGCTTGCCATCAAGTCACTCATCGCACAGGCTATGCAATTGCCCACGCTCATTTTTGATGAAGTGGACACGGGGATTTCGGGAGAAGCAGCCCGGCAGGTAGGTTTGTTACTACGCCGTCTGGCCAGCTATCACCAGGTCATCTGCATCACGCACCAGCCGCAGGTAGCTGCTCGGGGCACCAAACATTTTTTTGTGTTCAAAGCAGCAGATGCAAGCGGCAGGATGGCTACGCAAGTCCGCATCCTCAGTGAGCCGGAGCGGGTGAAGGCTATTGCTCAAATGATGGGAGGAGCGCATCCCAGCGAGGCCGTGATAGACCATGCACGGGAGTTGCTGGAGCAGGATAATGCCCGGTAGTAAAATCTTTTCAGGGTAGGAATTTGCCTGCTTTCTAAAGGGCAAATCAGTGTTGCAGCGGGGGCAGCTTGGGGACTTTCACCTTCACGAAATGCCATTTTTTGGAATGCTCAAACTGATAATAAATCGCATCTGCAGGCAGGTGGCGCACCTCTGTGGGCATCACGTCATGCGGATGGCGGTCGGCAGTAAGGGTCAGGTGATCGCCGGGTTTAAAATTGTTGAACCGGACGGTATTATACACCAGCATAAAGTCATTGGGCCCGCCTCCGAAGCTGCGTCGTTCGGGTTTGGAAGGGCTACAGTCGAGCCATTCTGATTTCCCATTGCGGAAAAATATTGCGCCGGGAGGCATCTTGCTGTGCCAAATAATCTCGAAGCTCACTTCGGTCAAGGGATCCAGCGGAGAGTTGCCGGGTACCCGGCGGACATTCGTCTTCGTGACGCTCAGGTCTGCAGAGGTGCTGGTAGCCGTTTTACTTTTCTGAGCCAGGCTTTCCTGAGGGAAGCTCATGCAAGCGAGCAGGCACAAGGCCACACTACCGGATAAAAGAAAGTTCATGATGCAGCTAAAGACCAAAAATAGGGTGCAAGGGTTGGGCAGGAAATGTGAAAAAAATCAGAATCAGCCCAGGTCTATCTCGGTGTTGTCGCCGATGTTGAGGCTTTGACTCATGCCCCGCACATTAGCATCCGAGCCAATGATGGAGGAGTGAAGCACCACTTCATTCAGTTCGGCATAGGAGCCAATGATGGAGTCCCGGATGATGGAAGCATCAATATGCGTGTGCTCCCCGATAGTAACATTAGGCCCGATGATGGAATGTGCAATACTGCATCCTTCCGCAATGGAGACCGGTGGGATGATGACAGCGCCTTCTGCAAGGTAGGCTTGCAGGCTGCCGTTTTCCTGCATCTCGCGCAGCAAGATGGCATTGGTGCTTAGAAGGGTTTCTTTCTTGCCGCAATCAAACCAGTTGGCCACCCTCAGCGCCTTGAATTTTGCGCCGCTTTCGATCATGTCCTGTAGAGCCTGAGTGAGGTGGTATTCGTCTTGTTCCCCGGAATGTGTGGCCAGCCGGGATTCAAGAGTTTCAAAAAGCAGCTTCGATTCCTTGACATAGTAGAGCCCCACCATCGCCATATTGCTTCTGGGGATAAGGGGCTTTTCAACCACCCGAACCACTTGGTCATTTTCGTCCAGTTCGGCTACACCAAAGGAGCGAGGGTCGTCCACCCGGCGCACTCCAATGAGGGAATTGCTGCTGCTGATAAACTCCCGCACGTTGTAGTCACAGATGGTGTCCCCCAGCACGATGAGCAGCTCATCATCATCCCCTACGGCCTCTTTTGTGAGCCAGATGGCATGACCCGTACCGCGCCGGTCGTTTTGGGATACGATGTTGTATTTGAGCTGGGGGTATTGATGCGCGATATAGCGCTGGATTTTCTCGCCCAGATAGCCAATCACGAACACGAAATCATTTACCCCGGCTTCCAGCAACTGGTCAATGATAACAGCCAGAATTGTCTTCCCGGCAATGGGGATGAGGGCCTTTGGCTGGGTGTAGGTAAGCGGGCGGAGCTTGGTGCCGGCACCGGCTACAGGGATAATCGCTTTCACGAAAGATGATTTTCGTTGGTTCAATAGAGCAGCCATTGAATGCCTTTGGCTGAACTGCGCGTTGAAATTATGCCAGCCTTCAATCTTAGCAGCAGGTTTTTAATGGAATGTGATTGGGGTTTCCGGATGATTTCCTGGCTTTTTCTTTGGAAAATAATTCATCCCGAATTGCGTTTTTTTATTCGCCATGAAATACCGGTGTGCTTTGCATGAGTTGCATTTCTTCAGAAAGCAAGTTGCTATTCCCCGCCGACCGTTGCCTTACCTTCGCCCCCTTTCGTTTTTAAAGGCCATGAAGCCTTCCCTGCTACTGCTCCCATTCCTGCTTCTATTGCTGCTTGCTGCTCCGGATGCCTCGGCACAAAACCGTGTCCGGAATATGCCCGAGCATGATGACAAGCCCTATTATTTCGGGCTCAGCTTCGCATTCAACGAATCGCAATACCGCATTCGCTACACGGATGCCTTCGCACAGACAGACACCTTCCATGTCATTCAGCCTTATTGGGGGCCAGGCTTCACCCTGGGTTTGATGGGCAACCTGAAAATGAACAAATGGGTGGATTTGCGGGTGAACCCTTCCTTACAGTTTGCCGAAAAGGGTTTGCATTTTAATACCCCTTTGAACGATAGTGTGCAAAAAAGAACGGTAGAAAGCATCTATTTCACCTTCCCGGTTTCACTGAAATGGAAGAGCGAACGATGGCACAACTTCCGCTTCTACCTGCTGACCGGAGGTAAGGTGGACTACGACCTGGCCTCCAATGCGCGCTCCCGTAAGACCAGCGAGTTCTTAAAAGTGAAACCCTTCGATGCCGGATATGAATTGGGTGTAGGCTTTGAATTTTATTATCCCAATTTCATTTTCTCTCCGGAAATAAAACTCTCGCAAGGCCTGGTCGATCAGATTTACCGCGACAAAAACCTACCCCTCACCAATGCGATTGAGTCCATCAACACAAGGACTATCGTTATCTCGATTCACTTGGAAGGTTAAAGCCCTTGCATCCTGGAAATGCACACAGGCTCCGGGTTTTTCCCCCTTCTTCAATAAGTGATTTATGGGCAGCAGGCTGTTGAATTTGGATGCCGGACCATGCATGTGAGCGAATAAAAAAAGACTGCCTCAAAAATGGAGACAGTCTCTTCTGTATTTTTTCACGAGCCTCAGGCTCAGGAAAGCTTTTCCACCTGCATGAAGCTCAGCTCCACGGGTGTTGGGCGGCCAAAGATTTTCACTACTACTTTCAGCTTCTTCTTTTCGTCATTTACTTCTTCTACGCTGCCGTTGAAATCGTTGAAAGGCCCGTCAATTATTTTCACGGTTTCGCCCACGATATAAGGCTCTGCAAGTGTGACGCCGAGTTCGCTTTGTTCGTCCATCTTACCAAACATCTTGTTCACCTCGCTTTTGCGCAGTGGGGTGGGGTTTTCCCGGCCCAGAAAGTGAATCACGCCGGTGAGGCCGGTGATGGTGTGGATCATGATATCGTCCATCTTGCCATCGGCTTCAATCATGATGTAGCCAGGGTAGGATGTTTTTTCGCGCAGCACCTTTTTGCCGTTCTGCACTTTGAACACTTTTTCGACCGGGCAGAGAACCTGCAGGATGGTGTTGCCCCATCCCGAAAGACGAATTTCTTTGTCTAAGTGTTCCTTTACTTTCTTCTCCTTACCGCTGACCACGCGCAGCACATACCATTTCGAGTTTTCATTTATGGCATTGGCTTCAGGGGCAGCACCAGTAGTTTCCGTCATAATGTTGATTTGGAGGTTGTAGGATGCGAAATATAAAAGCGTCCATTGGTAGGGGGACGGGCTTCAGGATTTCAAGGCATCCGGGTTATTTGCCCAGAATACCATACACTACGCCCAATACGTTTTCGGAGGCGAGGTCCATGCCGAAAATGAGTAGGGTTGTGATGGTTAAGGCCACCAGGGTAATCACAGTGGTTTGCTGCAATTCTTCCCAGGAAGGCCAGCTAACCTTGTGCATCAGTTCATCGTATGCCTCTTGAACGTGCGTGAAAATCTTTGTCATCGCTTGGTGAGTGACTATAGGCAATCGAAACAAGCACTGAAAAACCAGGAATACAAATTGAACGCTGGGTCTTTCTACTTATCTCTTTCGTCTGAGTTAGCACGGGCACCTGGATTCGAACCAAGATCGAAGGTTTTGGAGACCTCTATTCTACCATTGAACTATGCCCGTAAAAAATTGCACTAAAAAGCCCGCCGCAGCGGGGGGTGGCAAATGTAGGAAATTCCATTCAGCGGAAAACAACTGCTTCCGGGCTTCCTGAAATATTTGCAATTCGCAATCCCATCGTCCCAGGCAATTTTGCCCCGAGAGAGCGTGTGCTCTGTTCCGGATTCCGTGACAGTTTTTCAGATACCAAAAAAAACAGGCAGCAGGCGCTTCTCTTCGATTGTATGAAAACAGGCCCCTTATATTTGTCGCTACATCAATTCAATAACCCGCAACATCTCATATGAAAATCAGGAAATTCCTTTTGCTGCCTGCCTTGGCCTTGGGTGTGCTCGTTTTGGCGAACTGCAGTCCTAAAACTGGTAAGTCCACCGCAGCAACTACCCCTCAGCCGGAAGTGCATTATACGGCCGCTCAATTAGCCGAAGGTCAAACCATCTTCACTTCGCATTGCGGTAAGTGCCACCAATTGTTTCAGCCAAATGAGAAGAGCGTGGCCAAATGGAACTCTGTTCTGCCTACTATGTTTCGTAAGGCTAAGCTCACTGAAGAACAAGGCAACTTAGTGCGTGCATTCGTGATGGCGAACGTGAATAAATAGGGTTTCTCATATTTCTGGAATTGCAAGGCTGCCGTCGGGTAGCCTTGTTTTTTGCAGTTCGGGTGGGTATAAGCCTTCGGCTAATAACCATTCCAGAGTTTCCCGTTCTTTCTCCGGCAGGTTCTTGCTTCTGCTACTTCTTACCCGGCAGTCTTGTCTGAATGTGCACCCATTAATAAGCTTTATTCGCTGCGAAGCATAGATAGCAGGGCCCTTCGAGTTTAAAAACGGGTAAGCATCAAAAAGAGGCCACCTTTTGGGTGGCCTCTGAGGGCTCTTTCCGGCCCCGGGTCTAATGATCGGTTCCGATTGAGGTTTTTCGGAGCGGTTTAAGCGGCATTCACTGCTGCCGGACGTTTGCTTAGGAATTCCAGTTTGCTGGCCACGATCTCCGTATAGTGCCGCTTCTGACCGTCCGGGGCGGTGTATTCGCGGTAGGTAAGTCGGCCTTCCACCAGCACCTGGCTGCCTTTGTCTAAATATTGTGCGGCTAATTCAGCCACTTTTCCCCAGGCGATAACGGTATGCCATTGGGTGTCAGTTATCAGCTCTCCTTGAGCATTCTTGTAGGAATCGCTGGTGGCAATGCGCATCTTGGTTAATGTATTGCCGTTGTCGAGTTTGCGGGTTTCAGGTGTAGCACCGAGGTAGCCGAGGAGCTGTACTTTGTTCTTTAGAGTGTTCATGATTGTAGGTATTGTGGGATGAAATCCCGTTTTCTTCTTGTTTTTTTGAAAATTGAGGTAGTTCCTTGTAGCGTTCTTTAGAAAAAAATCAGGATTACGGTCTGCTAAGTCCTGTTGCTATTTCGTTCATCTGTTGGTCGCCTCCTGGCTTGAATTGTTCTCTGTGTCGGATTTGTGGGACAAAGATGTGCTGCGCTCAAAAGGATACTCGGCTATTAGTCATTTATGAGCGGATGAAAGTGCTTGTAACCGTTTGTAATCGGATATAATTGACCTATTTTTCAGCAGTCCTCAGGCTGAATCATCTTAAAAATCAAGGATAGGCATGGCTGATGAACCTCGTCTCTGCCTGCAATGCGGGAAAGCCCTCAAAGGCAGGCTTGATAAGAAATTCTGCGACGATTATTGCCGCAATGCCTATAACAACAGGCTCAATTCCGAAACCAGCACCCTGGTGCGTAACATCAATAATGCCCTTCGGAAAAACCGTCGTTTGCTGGCCGCTGTGATCCCGGAGGGTGAAGAACTGGGCAAATGCCCCCGCCAAAGCTTAGCCCAACAAGGCTTCGATTTTCGCTACTTCACCCATCAATATCAAAATAAAAAAGGCCAGACCTACAATTTCTGTTACGAGTTTGGTTACCTGCCCCTGGAAGGGGACTGGCTGCTGGTGGTACTTCGAAAATCAAAAAATAAAACAGGAAACCCGGAAGCACATCCGGAGGGTTAGCCCGGTTCCTTTTCGCTAATAATTCGCCCGGTATTCCTCTTTATTTAGGATTGAGGCTCCATCGCAGACAGCCTGCTGCGGGCAAGCTGGGAATAAGTACTGTTGGGATAGTTCAACAAGAGCATTTCATAAAAATGCTTTGCCTGTTCGGTGTTTTTCAAATATTGCTGGTAGATCACTGCGGTTTGAAACACGGCATCATCCCCCAGCACATCTTGTCCGTAGTCTTTTATGATTATAGCCAGCCAGTCTATTGCCTTTTGGAATTGATGGCGCTTTTTCGCCACTTGCGCCCGCAGCATGAGCACATCGTCCTGCAAAGGATGTTTTGGATATAAGCTGGAAATACTGTCTAAGCAGCGCAGTGCTTCATCGTATTTGTTTTGAAACAGCAGCAAGTCTGCATGGGCATAGAGCAGCAGGGGGGCCGTATTACTGTCGGGCATGTTTTCCGTAATCAGCACGGACAGGTTCAGCGCATCATTGGCAATCAGTTCAGAGGTGGATGCTTTCAATACCGATAGTTGCCCTTGAGCCCAGGCAAAATCCCCACGGTAATAGGCTAGCCGCGCATTTCGGAAACGGGCATCTTCTCCCAGAAAATCTTCCCGAAAGGATTTGTCCACCTGGCTGTATGTGAGCGAGGCTTCCCATACTTTCCCCGCCAGTATTTGATAGTCGCCCATCTGCAGCTTGGCCCTGCCGACAAACTCACGCGAGGCCCCGGGTTGTGCTATGGCGTGCTCCAAAATGGAGATAGCCTTTGCCGGGCTGTCATTGTATTGCGCTTCCAGTTCGGCAAAGTCGCATGCATGTTGGCTGGCTTCAAACTGTGGAAACTCTTTAAAAAACTGCTCGTATTCTTTTTCCAATACGAGCACCTCTTGTTTTGTGAAGGAGGGTGCTTCGCTGAGCTGCCGTAAACCCATCGAAAGGCCCTGTGCTTTTGCCAGAGAATAATAGGGTTTGGATGGGCCCAACGCTACAACGGCATCAAGCGCTTGTTTCGCTACTTCATGCTTGCCGGCCATGTCCGCCTGAACGGCGAATTGAAGCAGTGCCTTGCCTCCTGCATTACTGCGTTCGTCAATAGCGGATACTTGAATCAGCGCACCTTCCCAATCTTCTTTTTGTGTGTAGAGCCAGGTGAGCAGGTGCGCATAGTAAAAGCTGTTGGGCTTTTCATTGATGTGACGCAGTAATATTTTTTGAGCAATAGCAAGCTTGCCCGCATCATTTCCCAGTAGCTCCAGCAGTTCCGTTTGGGTATCATCCGGGCCGCCATAGGGCGTAGGGCCGTCATTGAGCAATGCTTCAATGGCCTTGGTGATGTCGCCCTCCTGCGCATAGAGCCGGGAAAGCTGATGGGCATACAAGAATGGGTTTTGCATGATGCCGCGTGCCTTCTCATATACCTGAATTGCATAATCGCCCCGCCCGGCCAAGACAAATCTGTTGGCTAATTGCTCGCTGATGATATCATCTCCATTCACAGCTTTTAATGCCTCGTCAAACTGGTTTTTGGCTTTTGATTTTTTCCCGGCCCGGTCATACACCTGGCCCAGGTCAATAAGCAGAGTGGGGCCTTGCTGTAGTTTCGATTGCCGGGTCACCAGGTGCTCGGCTTCTTTGTAGTCCCGCCTGCCCAGTAAGGCTTTCAGCAAATCCTGATACACCATCACATCGCCCGGATGGGCCTCATAGGCCTGCTGCAGCAAAGGGATAGCCTGATCCCATTGTTGGGCCTGGAGAAGGCTTTGTGCTGCCTGAGTCAGCGAGTCCGATGACTGCGCATGAAGCCGCGAAGGATTCAGAGAAAAACAACATACTGCCGCAATCAGGGCACGAACAATGAAACGATGCACCCAATAAAATTAAGGAGCAGCACAACCGTAGTTTTTTGCTTTGCTGTTAAATGAACCAAGTCCTTGCTCAGTGCAGCAGGCTGAATGCATGCGTCCATTCTCCGTGAAGGAATCCCGGAATACACCACAGCCTGCATAAAGGCTCAATGGCCCGCGCGGCTGCCGCCTTGCCCATGTCTTCCACTTCCCAGCCAAACTGGTTCAGGATATGGCTCACCTCTTGCCGGGCTGCTTCATCATTGCCACATATAAACATCGAAGGTTTCCTGCCGGAATACTGCGGATGGAACATCCGGGCATTGCCCACGCTGTTAAATGCTTTCACGAACCGTGCCTGTAAAAAACAGTCTTGCAATTGCTCCATCAGGGAAAGATTGGACTCTGTAAAAAATTCCAGTACGCCCTCCACGGGAGGCTGGTCGGCCAGGGGGTTTGTCGTGTCAATAACAATCTTTCCTGCCAGGTTTTCCGTGCCTGCGATGTGCAATGCATCAATGGCCTTACTCCCTTTTACGGACAGCACCAGCAACTCGCCGAATTGTGCCGCTTCGCGGAAAGTGCCGATGAGTGCGGAGGTGCCGGCAGCCTCCTGCCAGCCTTCCAGCTTGCTCGCTTCACGGCTGCCCAGCATGACCGGGTAGCCCAGTGTCAAAAAACCTTTTCCCAGCGTCTGTGCCACGATGCCGGAACCAATTATGCCTACTTGTTTCATGGCTGAATGGGTTTTGGAGAATTAAGGTACTCGGAATATTTTTTAAAGTACTCGCTCCGGAAACGATTCCGTGCATCCCCAGGGCCAGCGCATTCCCGACGAAACCTGCATCTTGCAACACCTGCTTTTTGCTGATGTCTTTTTTTGCCTTGCTTCCCTTGATCTTCTTTATCGCAGCCTATGCGGCGATTGCGATGGAACATACCCTCAAGTTCAACAAGGCGGCTTCTGCTTTGCTGGGGGGCGTCTTGTGCTGGACAGTGGTGGTGCTACAAAGCCCGGACACCGGGGCGGCAAGCACTGCCCTGATGCAACATTTGTCGGACATCGCCTCCATCCTGTTTTTCCTGCTCGGCGCTATGGCCCTTGTTGAAGTAATCGACAGCTACGAAGGCTTTGCTTTCATTACCGATCAGATTCAGACCCGCAGCCTCCGGCACTTACTCTACCTCGTAGCGGGCATCACGTTTTTCTTGTCCGCCTTATTAGACAATCTGACCACTGCCATCGTCATGTGTTCCCTATGCAGCAAGCTGCTGCATGATAAAGAAGACCGGCTCTGGTTTGCCGGCCTGATCGTCATTGCAGCTAATGCCGGCGGTGCCTGGTCGCCACTGGGAGATGTGACGACCACCATGCTCTGGATTAGCGGGCAAATCACGGCCTTCAACATCATGCGCATGTTGTTCCTGCCCAGCCTTTTTGTTTGCCTCCTGCCCACACTGCTGATTGCCCATCGCTTTCGCGGGAAGAAATTCATTGCCCCAAGAGTGCAGCAGCCCGGTACACTGCCCCGCTGGAAAAGCCAGGTTGTCTTCTTCAGCGGACTCGTCCTTTTACTTTTTGTGCCTCTTTTTAAGAGCCTCACACACCTGCCCCCTTTCATGGGTATGATGTTCGCTATGGGACTTATTTGGCTTGTCACCACGCTCATTAATAAGCGGAAGGCCGAAAACCTGGACGACATGAACCGCTACACCGTGGCTCAGGCACTGCAACGTGTGGACACACCCAGCATCCTGTTCTTTCTCGGTATCCTACTCGCCGTGTCGGCGCTAGAGACCAACGGCACACTCCATGTTCTGGCCAACGCATTAGACCATTCGCTCCAGAGCGATTATCTCATAGGCACTGCGTTAGGCATCCTCTCCGCCATCGTGGATAATGTACCCTTAGTGGCCGCGGCCCAAGGCATGTACCCCCTCAGCCACTTCCCGACCGACCATGCCTTTTGGGAGTTTCTGGCTTTGACGACAGGCACTGGCGGCAGCGCCATCATCATTGGTTCTGCAGCCGGCGTAGCCGTGATGGGTATTGAGCAAATAAAGTTTGGCTGGTACCTGCGCCGCATGAGCCTGCTGGCCTTGCTGGGTTTCGCAGTGGGCATCGCTGTCTTCCTGCTGCAAATGCAGGCTGTGTAAGCGGAGAACAGAGAGGCAGCGGATTTTTTCCGGATTTAGTGCTCTGATAAAGCATCCCTTGCTGCCCGTTCTGAACTTGATCCAGGATCGAGCTCTTCGGCAGGATTTCGCTTTCTGGCTTTACCCGCATTGCCATAATTGTTCCGGTTCGTAATGGCCCAAAAAAGAATGAGGCTGACTCGTTGGAGCCAGCCTCAGGAAATTGTTTGGATTTGTTATACTTCCGCATCTGCATAGGCCTCTGTGGGCTCGCAAGTACAGATGAGGTTCCGGTCGCCGGCGGTATTATTGACGCGCTTGACAGCAGGCCAGAACTTGTTGTTCATGACGTAGTGGAGCGGGAAGGCTGCCTGTTGACGGCCATAGGTATGTGGCCAGGTATCAGCACAGACTTCGAACTGAGTGTGTGGGGCATTTTTCAACACATTGCCGCTGCGTTCTGTAATTCCGGATTCGATGCTGCGGATTTCATCACGGATGGAAAGCAGGGCTTCGCAAAAGCGGTCCAGTTCGGCTTTGTCTTCGCTCTCTGTAGGCTCAATCATGATGGTGCCAGGCACCGGAAACGACATAGTGGGCGCGTGGAAGCCATAATCAATAAGGCGCTTGGCGATGTCTTCGGCTTCTATTTCTGCTGATTTTTTAAAGGGCCGCAGATCCACGATAAACTCATGAGCACAGGTGCCCCCGCTGCCGGTATAAAGAATGGGGTAGTCGTTTTGTAGCCGGGAACGCATATAGTTTGCATTGAGCATCGCCATGATGGTGGATTGCCTGAGCCCCTGAGCTCCCAGCATACGGATGTAGCCATAAGAGATGAGGAGGATAGAAGCGGAGCCGTAGGGAGCTGCACTGACCATACCCGCGCCTTCAGTACTTTCTGGTGCGTTCTTAGGCAGGAAGGCTTGCAGGTGCTTTTTCACGCAGATGGGGCCCATGCCCGGGCCTCCACCGCCATGCGGGATGGCGAAGGTCTTGTGCAGGTTCAGGTGGCATACGTCGGCCCCGATGAGGCCGGGAGCGGTGAGGCCCACCTGTGCGTTCATGTTGGCACCGTCCATATACACTTGCCCCCCGTTTTCATGAACGGCGGCGATGATGTCGGTTACGGTTTCTTCATACACCCCGTAGGTAGAAGGATAAGTGATCATAATACCGGCCAATTGGTCGCGGTGTTGCTGTGCTTTTGCGCGCAAATCTTCCAGGTCAATGGTGCCATTTTCGAGGGCTTTCACGACGATTACCTTATAGCCGGCCATCACTGCCGAAGCTGGATTGGTGCCATGGGCAGAAATAGGAATGAGCATCACCTTTCGGTGGCTTTCACCTTTGCTTTCGTGGTAGCCGCGGATGCACAGCAGGCCGGCATATTCGCCCTGGGCGCCGCTGTTGGGCTGCAGGGAGCAGGCATCGAAGCGAGTGATTTCGGCCAGGTAGGTTTCCAGTTCCCGCACAATCTGGAGGTAGCCCTGGGCCTGGTCGGAGGGCGCGAAGGGGTGCATCTTGCTCCAGTGGGACCAGGACAATGGAATCATTTCGCTGGCTGCATTCAGCTTCATCGTGCAGGAGCCGAGGCTGATCATGCTCGTGTTGAGCGAGAGGTCCCGGTTTTCCAGCATTTTGATGTAGCGCATCATCTGCGTTTCGCTGTGATGGCGGTTGAATACTTCGTGTTGCAGGAATGAAGAACGGCGCAGTAAACCCGAGGATACTCCTTGCAATAATTCATCTTCAGAAAGGCTGAAAGACACGGCGGCTTCTTCGGAGCCAAAGAGGTTGATGAGGTCTGCAAGGTCTCTTTCCGTAGTGGTTTCGTCAATAGAAATGCCCACATGCTGCTCATCGAAGTAACGCAGGTTGATGCCCCATTTCAAGGCTCGTTGGCGCAAAGCCTGCACATCCTCAAGGCGAAGAACGATGGTGTCAAAAAAAGAATCCGACCAGAGTGCCAGGCCCTTTTCGCGTAGGTTGTCGGCAAGCGTCTGAGTCAGTAAAGCGACGCGGCGGGCGATATTCTTCAACCCCTCCGGACCGTGATAAACGGCATACATAGCTGCCATGTTGGCCAGCAGGGCTTGCGCAGTGCAGATGTTGGACGTTGCCTTTTCCCGTTTGATATGTTGCTCGCGGGTTTGCAGGGCCATGCGCAAGGCGCGGTTGCCGGCAGCATCTACGGAGATACCGATAATACGGCCCGGGATGGCACGTTTGAATTCATCTTTCGTAGCGAAGAAAGCCGCATGAGGGCCGCCGAACCCGAGGGGCACTCCAAAGCGTTGTGAGTTGCCAAAAGCACAGTCGGCACCCAGTTCGCCGGGTGGGGTCAGCAGGGTAAGAGCCAGCAGGTCGGTAGCCATGGCGACGAGTGCACCGGTGGCATGAGCTGCCTCGATGAAGCTGCGGTAATCTTCGATGCTGCCTTTGTCGTTCGGATACTGAATGAGTGCGCCGAAATGACGGGTATCCAGGACAGCAGTTTTATAGTCTCCGGTTTCGATCTGAATGCCCAGTGGCTTGGCGCGGGTATGTAATACGGCCAGGGTTTGGGGAAACACCTGAGCATCTACAAAGAGTATCGGCCGTTCCGGAGCATCGGCATAGCGGTTCAAGTGGTGGAAGAACATGCTCATCGCTTCGGCCGCGGCAGTGCTTTCATCCAGCAGGGAGGCGTTGGCAATAGGGAGTGCACAGAGTTCGCTGACCATCGTTTGGAAGTTCAGCAGACTTTCGAGGCGGCCTTGAGCAATTTCGGCCTGATAAGGCGTGTATTGAGTGTACCATCCCGGGTTTTCAAAGACGTTGCGCTGGATAACGCTGGGGACGAGGGTGTCATAATAGCCCTGACCGATGTAGTTGCGACAGATTTTGTTTTTGAGCGAGGTGCTTTTCAATTCACGGAGGTAGTCCGCTTCGCTCATGGCAGGCGGCAGGTTCAGTTCGTCCTGCATACGAATCCCTTCTGGGACGGTACGGGCAATGAGTTCATCGAGGCTTTCCAACCCGATGGTGGCTAACATATCAGTGGTTTCGGCGGAGTTTGGGCCAATATGGCGAGCGGTAAATTCCCGGCTTTGGCTGGCAAATAAATTCATGGTTTGGCCGTAATAAGAGCTTTAAAAAGTGGCGCAAAATTAAAGTAATTGCCTGCCGGTTCCGGTATTTATAGCATTTGCATTCCCCCAAATCAGCCTCCTGCCGGTGCCGGCTTTTGATTAAACTTTGCGCCCCGTATGTATGACACTCGCCCCCGGCGCTATCAGGTGTTGCCCCCTGTGGTGAAGAACCTGATTATCATTAATGTGCTGTTAGTCGTCATCCAGCAAGTGTTATGGAGTTCCTTTCATATTCAGCTTGCGGATTATCTCGGTCTGCACTATTTCCGTTCAGACTTGTTTCGCCCCTGGCAGGTTATTACACACCTGTTTATGCATGGCGACCCGCGCAGCCTGCAAATGACCTTTCTGCACATTGGCTCCAACATGTTTGCCCTATGGATGTTTGGTTCCATACTGGAAAACAGTTGGGGGCCAAAACGATTTCTGATTTTCTATTTCGTATGTGGCCTGGGTGCAGCCTTATGCCACCTTGCGGTCTTGTCCTTGCAATACGAACCGGTCGTTCATGGTTTTCAGGATTTCCTCGCCAACCCCAGCCTCGCACAGTTTGAGCTGTTTATTCGCCATCATCCTCCTCGCGGTGTGGATGGGCGCATTCTGGACCGGCTTCAATCGTTATATAATGACTGGTCTAACGCACCGGGAAACAGTTCGTACCCCAAGTTTGCCACTCAGTTTCTTCATGAATATATCTATGGAGCAAAAGATGCTGCGGGCGTGCATGTGGATGGTTTTCTGGATGAAGCTACCGTAGGTGCCAGTGGGGCCGTTTTCGGGGTGCTGTTTGCCTTTGGCTTCCTGTTCCCCAACCTGGAGCTGATGCTATTGTTTCCACCCATTCCCATCAAGGCCAAATGGTTTGTGATTGGATATGCCGTGCTGGAACTGTATTCCGGCATCCGCAATACGGCAGGCGATAACGTAGCCCACTTTGCGCATTTGGGCGGAATGCTCTTTGCCTTTCTGTTGCTGAAACTTTGGCGCTACCGATATGGAGGCCGTAACTTTTGAAGTACCTTTAAGAAGCTGAGCAGAAACCCGAAATTGTTATGAATTACCGACAGCGATTACCTATCCCAGGATATAACCAGAATGCCGTTTTGCAGCTCATCGTAGCGACCAGCGCGGGCTTCATCATGTACCATTGTGTTCGGGTGGGGCTCATTGTCTTTGGCCGGCAGGCTGTGGTGGCTACCTCCATGGTGGATGCCTATACTGCCTTGCAACCTTTCGAAGGGTTCACCCGTCATCCCTGGACCTTACTGACCTATGGCTGGGCGCATCATAGCTTTTGGGAATGGCTCACTAATATGTTGTGGCTGTATTGCTTCGGGAATGTGGTGCAAAATCTGGTCGGCTACCGGCAGGTGATTCCCACCTTCATTTACGGGCAATTGCTGGGCGGCATTTTCTATGTGCTCACCTGGTATATCCCGGGATTGCATGTGCCCCCAATGTCTTTGCTGACGGCTAATGCAGGCATCATGGCCCTGGCTGCGGCTACCGTAACGCTGGCTCCGAAATACCGTTTTTATATTGGAGAACATTTCAGCATTCCGCTGATGGTAGTAGTCGGCATTTTTGTGGCATTGAATGGCTTGGTGCATTATGCCTTCCTGCCTTTGCTGTTGTTGTGTTTAGGAGGCTTACTCGCAGGCTATTTGAGCATGAAATTTTTGCAGCTTGGCTATCAGCCCGGAGCCTGGTTTTATTCCTTGTTAGATAAAATCAACGAGTCGGCAACACCAGATGATTTCAAGCCCCGGCCGGGCCGCCGCAAAGAAATAATGCGGATAACCGGGAAGCAGCAGGAAGAACTGACTGACCGGAAAGTGGATGAGATTCTGGATAAGATTAACCAACGAGGCTATACTTCTCTCAGCGCTGAAGAACGCGAAACCCTCATGCGTGCCAGCAAGCAAAATCAAGATTGATAGCAGTGCTTTTCCGCCGGCTCCTGCGCTACTTGTTCCTGGTGCTGACTATCATCGCAGCCGTATGGCTTCTATGTTGCGCGGCAGCTTCTTTCATTTCCCCACAACACTTTCGGTATCTGGCACTCTTTAGCCTGACGGCGCCTTATGCCATTTTTGCCAACCTCTTACTTGCCCTTTGCTGGCTCTTTCTTTCCCGAAAAAAATGGCCTCTGTTTCTGCCCTTGCTGGCTATGGGGCTTTCTTACAAGCTCATCCTGGTATTGATTGGATTTCATCCATTCGTCCACCAGGATTTAGACAGCGGTGCCGGCAAACTGAAAGTCTTGAGCTGGAATGTGCATGGCTTAGGCATTTTCGACCGCCCGCACAATCGCTATGCTGATGACGACATCATCCGATTCATCCGTCGGGAATCGCCGGACGTGATCTGCCTCTATGAATATTACACTTCCTACCTCAATGCCCTGAAACCTTATAGCTCCCGCATCATGAGGGAATGTGGCTACAAAGAATTTCGCTTCCGATATGACAACACCCTCGGTACAAAAATCTTTCTAGGCATTGCCATTTTCAGCAAGTATCCTTTGAAGGATTTCCAGGTCTTCCCCTTGCATACCCGCAGCGATGGACAGCAAGATGTCTTGCTCAGCAAGGCGGATATTGCCTTACCGGATGGCAAACAGTTTCGTTTGTTCTGCACCCATCTGCAATCATTCCTGCTCAGCGATACTGAAAAACGCTACCTCAGCGAAGTGGGGAATCGGGATAGTTCCCTGGCCATAGAACGATCCCGTTCTCTAGCTTATCGTTTCGCTGATGCGTATGTGAAACGTTCCGCTCAAGCAGACAAAGCAGCCGCCATTATTACCCGCAGCCCTTTGCCTGTCATTCTTTGTGGTGATTTCAACGACTTGCCTGGCTCCTATGCCTACACCCGAATGAAGGGGAATCTACAGGATGCATTTACGCAAAAAGGATTCGGCTTGGGAGCGACTTACAACATGCTGGCTCCTACCCTGCGCATTGATTTCATCTTCCACAACGATTCTGCATTCCAGATCCTCGGCTATGATAGCCCTCAGACGAAGCTGAGCGATCATGACCCGGTCATCGCCAATTTTTTGCTGAAATAATTTCGTTGCAATGTTTGACTCAAGACCGAGCCACACACAATCAGCAAATGATGTTCAGCGCCTGGGCTGACACACGAATCGAAAGCTTGTTGCTGCAGGGATGTGCATCTCCGTCCGTCTGCATGAGCTTCAATTCCGGATGAGAAATAACCAGTTCCTGAATGCGCAGGTGTTGCACATACCGGCTTCCCTGCATGTTGCCCCGAAATGCACGCCAGGCAATCCCGCCACCCAATGCCTTGGGGAATTTTTTAATGATCGTTAGCACTAACCAGCCATCATCGGGCCGGGCCTGGGGTGCAATTTTAAAGTTGTAGCCAAGCTGATTGCCATTGGCTACGTTGATAATAAAGGCTTGCTCCTCCCAGGTTTTTCCATGAGCCCTGAGTTGCCAAACGGGTGCCCGGAATTGCCAGAGATTTTTTGCCACGAGCCAGGAATAGGCCTTTAATCCGCGGCGTTTGCTCTGCGAAAATGCACTCGCAATGAGTGCATCAAAGCCTACGCCGGCATTAGAAAGAAAGAGTTCGTCATTTGCGAAGCCGACATCAATCCGGCGAAGATTTCCACTATTGATTCGCTGAAGAGCCTCGTCTGTTTTCAGTGGGATACCAAGGCTTCGAGCCAATCCGTTACCCGAGCCCCTGGGTAAGATGCCCAATGCACAATCCATTCCCAGAACCCCTTTGGCAACATCGCGTACCGAACCATCGCCCCCAACGGCTACCACTACTTCGCAGCCTGCCGCCACTGCCGCCCGGGCCAGCTCCGTTCCATGACCGGCATGGGTTGTGTATTGCAGCATCACGGTATGAAGCTGCGCATTTATGCCTTTGTCTATCGCGGCCTGAATTGCCGAAACACCTTCTGTGCCTGCCCGTGGATTGATGATGAAACAGAGTTTCATGCACGAATAATTCAGATTGCCTTCAGGCTGAGGTCCAGGCTGACGGCATGATGGATAATGGCCCCAACAGAGATATAGTCCACACCACCCCGGGCATAGTCCACAATGTTGTCGAGGGTGATGCCGCCGGAAGCTTCGGTCTCATATTTCCCGTCAATGAGCCGCACTGCAGCTTCTATGTCCTGAGCCTGAAAATTGTCCAGCATGATGCGGTGTACCTGTCCGGTAGCCAGCACTTCCTGCACATCTGCCAGACTACGGGTCTCGATTTCGATATTCAAATCCAGATGGTGGTTGCGCAGGTAATCATTGGTCTGAAGGATGGCGTTTCGAATGCCTCCTGCATAGTCAATATGGTTGTCTTTAAGCATCACCATGTCGTAAAGTCCCATGCGGTGGTTGAAGCCTCCGCCGATGCGAACAGCTTCTTTTTCCCAGGCACGAAAGAGCGGGGTTGTTTTACGAGTGTCGAGGATTTTCGTCTTATAGCCTTTCAGCTTTTCAACATAACGGGCCGTGAGGGTTGCGATGCCGCTCATGCGTTGCATGCAATTCAGTGCGAGGCGTTCGGCTTTAAGAATGGTATGAACATGTGCGGTCACTTCAAAAGCGGTTTCACCCCTATACATAGGTTCGCCATCTTGCTTCATCACCTGTATGCTTGCTTCCGGTTCAAGCTGCCGGAAGATTTCCTGAGCCAGAGCCACACCGGCCAGGATGCCTTCTTCTTTAATCTTAAGAGCAGCTTTCCCGCGGGCTGTTGCCGGAATGGAAGCTAAGCTGGAATAATCGTCGCCCTGACCCAGGTCTTCGGCCAGTGCTGCTTGGATGAATTCGATACGGTTCAAGACGGAACGATTTTTTTTGAAAAATTGAAGTTGAAATAGGTCGGCAAAGGTGTTATGGAAGTTCTTTTCTCCAAAGCAGGCTGGCATCACCATAGCTCAGGAAGCGAAAGTCGTGGGCCAGGGCATAATCATAAACCTGCTTCCATGGTTCGCCGATAAAGGCAGCCACTAAGAGCAGTAAGGTGCTGCGTGGTTGATGAAAATTGGTCAGCAGAGCATCGGTCATCTGGAACGAATAACCTGGGGCAATCAGTAATTCGGTACGGGTGATGAGCCGACTGAGATTCTGCCGGGTCATCCATTGCCGGAGTGCCTTCAAGGCTTCCAGGCGGCTCAGCCGGATGCTCATGTCGTATGCCTCCCATTGTTTCAGCTTCAATTCCCGGAAGGAAATTTCAGGATCGGATATTGTCTTGCAGCCAAGCCAGTAAAGGCTTTCCAGGCTTCGTAGTGAAGTAGTGCCGGCAGCTACCACAGGTCCTTTGTTCGCTTCAATCAGGGTATCTATTGTTTGTGAACTGATTTCAATCCATTCGCCGTGCATCTCATGTGCGCCGGTCATTTCGCTCTTGACGGGCATGAAGGTGCCGGCACCTACGTGCAAGGTGAGTTGTGTGCTTCGGATTTTTTTTGCAGCCAGTTTGTCAAGCACTTCTTGAGTGAAGTGTAGTGACGCGGTGGGTGCGGCCACACTGCCTTCGTGTTGCGCAAATAAGGTTTGGTAATCGTCGGTATCGCGCAATTCGGCATCACGATGCAGGTAGGGAGGCAGAGGGATTTCGCCCGCTTTTTCCAGCACTTCAGCCCAGCTTGTGTGTGCCGGTTCCCAGCGAAAATGAATACTGAAATCGGATGGGTTTCGGGCCGTCATTTCTGCTTCTACCCAGATAGCATCACTTTGTAATCGGAGCCGGGTTCCGGCCTTCCAGCGTGCTGCTCCGCCGACGAGGCACTGCCAATGCACTTCACCGGATTGGGCCAGTGCCGTGCTGATATCAGGATAACGGGCATCGGGTTCTAAGCAGAAAATTTCAATCAGTCCGCCACTGGGCTTTTGAAACTGCAACCGCGCCCGAACCACTTTGGCATTGTTGAGCACTAAGGTTGCGGACTCAGGAATTTGCTGCGCGAAATCCTTGAAAATGGATTCACTCAATTCGCCATCCCGGCAGATGAGCAGTTTGGCTTCGTCGCGCCGGGGCAGCGGGTATCGTGCTATTCGTTCATCGGGAAGTTCATAGCTGTAGTCAGAGATGCGCAGGTTACGCGGGTCAGGCTTCATCGCAGTTCGGGGATGGAAATACCGGTTATTTTCCGGTAGAGATCGAGGGCATAAAGGTCTGTCATGCCGGCGATGAAATCCACGACGGATTGCAAATCCAAATAAAGCGAGCCGCTCTGCACAGGGAACTGGCGTGGCATCAGGTCAAGGAGCTTTTGGGAACGTTGCAGCTTCGGTTGCATCACGGCATCAGTAAAGGCCCGCAGCAAGCCTCCCATGATGTGAAAGCCCGCAACTTCTATTTCCAGTACGGCTTTGTTCCGATAGACATGTTCGGTAGAATAGTCGCCTACACGTCGCAGCAATTGCTGTATGTCTTCAGTCAGGCAGTCGGTAAGGGAATGTTCCAGGCTGCCTGCCAGCAACTCGGCTTCCCGTTCCTGGAAAACTTGAGAAAGCTTGTGCACCATCAGCCCGATCCATTTGGCCCGGATGAATTGCACTTGCTGGTTTTCGTCTTTAATCGTGTGGAGCTTTTGCTGCAGATAATCCAGCGAGTTGTAGGGCGTCTGTTCCTGTTCAAAAAATGGAAGAAACAGGTCCTTGAATCCTTGTAAGGAGAGGATGCCCAGCCGATGGGTGTCTTCCAGGTCTATGATGCGGTAGCAAACATCGTCGGCAGCTTCCACCAGAAAGACAAAAGGGTGGCGTGCCCAGGCATCCTGAAATCCGGGCAGGCCGGGGATGTTCAGAGTTTCAGATAGCTGGCGGAAGCACTCCCGTTCCGTATCGAAGAAGCCACTTTTTTTCAATGAAATCCTCCCTGTTTTTTTGTTGAACCCTTCAGCAGAGATGCAGGGATATTTTACGATGCTGGCCAGGGTGGCGTATGTGAGTTTATAGCCGCCGGGCTCGCTTTCGTTGAAGTGATGCGTGAGTGTACGGAAGGCGTTTGCGTTCCCTTCGAAGCGATCAAAATCGGCGAGCTGGTTGGGGCTGAGTTGGTCTTCTAGTTGGCGGCGTTGCTGGGGCGGCAATTCCAGGAAAAAACTGCGGATGGCATCTTCCCCCGAATGACCAAAAGGCGGGTTGCCAATGTCGTGCGCGAGGCAGGCAGAGGCGATGACAGAATGTAGCTCATGGCGGTAAAATGAAGCATGAGGTTCCTCGTTTCTAAACCTTTTTCCAGCCAAAGCATCGCCCACAGATTTACCCAATGAACGCCCTACGGAAGCTACCTCCAGCGAATGAGTTAGTCGGTTGTGGACAAAGACAGCACCGGGCAGCGGGAAGACTTGCGTTTTGTTTTGCAACCTCCTAAAAGCGGAAGAAAAAATGATTCGGTCGTAATCGCGGATGAACGAATTGCGAGCGGTATCCGGATTGGCCTCCTGGCGAGGTTTGTCGCCACTACGGCGGGTAGAATAGAGCGATTCCCAATTCATGCCGCGAAGCTCCGTTTCCTGAAATACAATTGAACCATTATTTCCGTTGGATTCACAGCATGGGGTGATATCAGCTTAATCTCCTGTTTTTGATGATTTGCATCACAAGCTCAGCAAGCAGCAAGGGTACCTTTGCCTTTCATGCGTGCTGCTCTTGCTGCTTTGTTGCTCTTGCTGCTTTCGACGCCTACCTGCCTCAAGCTGGGAATCTTTGCCTGGTACGAAGCCAATATTTCGTATGTGGCTTCTACGCTTTGCGAAAACAGAAACCGTCCTGAAAGGCATTGCAACGGTAAATGCTACCTGTATAAACAATTAGCGAAAGCAGATGGTGACACGCACCCGGACCGGCCCATGCTGCAGCAGCTTTCGAAGTTTGAGTTGCCTGCCTTTCTAATGCCGGAGCCTTTGCACCTGCATTCCTTTGCTGCTGATGAAATCTCTACGGGTTTCGCTTATATCATGCCCTTCATAAAGGCAGCGTGTGCGGATATTTTTCATCCTCCGGATTAGTCGTTTTCTGTCCCCCATCTGTATGCCATTCCTTGCCCCGTTCAGGAGCATGGGCGGTATGCCTGTATCTGTTCAAAAACCTGATTAATCCATCTTCTTCATGAATAAACTTAGTATTTGCGCTGCGGCGCTCCTGTGTTCGGCTGCCCTGTTCAGCAGTTTTTCTTCCTGTAAAAAATCGGACGACAACGGCCTCTCTTGTCCGGCTGGCGATGGCGGCAATACGCAGGTCGTCGTCTTTGCCACCCGCGGTGGCGACACCATCCTAAACACGGCTGGAAACGACACCGTGTATGTGAAATATGGTGCCAGCCAAAGCCCCGGTACCGACCCCGCTCTTTACGATAAAGCCTTTGCGGGGGAGCAGGGCGAAAACCACATCCACCTTACCCGCCTAAAATGTGGAACGTATTTCCTCTATCGCGTGTCGTGGGACCCACTGAGTCAGCAACGCTACTCGGGCACTGTGGCTATTTCCTTCACCAAGACCTCTGGTGAAATAGACACCCTCATCACACTTCAATAAACAATGAACTCATGAAACGAATATTTCTGCTGATACTACTGGCGCTAATTGCCGGTCCTGTCGTGGCCTGCAACACCTGCGGCTGCTCCGCTTCCAGCCCTTATCTCGGTATTCTTTCCCAACGTGGCGGCAGCTTTCTGGGGCTGCAGCACAGCTACCGTTGGTTTGAAAGCTACCACGATGCCAGCGAGCAGGCGATGCCTCCGGGTAAAGAACAGTTCCAAACCTTACAGCTCTGGGGCAGCTATGCCATCGGGCGGCTGCGGCTGCTGGCCATCCTTCCTTATCAATACAACCTGAAGCAGGAAGATGGTGTGCACAGCAGGCTCTCGGGCCTCGGAGATGCCACACTACTGGTCAATCTGCAATTGCTGAAACCCAATGGCAATTGTGGCGGATGGCAACAATTTCTGCAAGCCGGGGCAGGCATCAAAATGCCCACGGGTGCTTATGATAATTCGGTCTTGGGCAGCGGCGACGAACTGGCGCCATCCATGCAGGCCGGCACCGGTTCCTGGGACTATCTGGCGAATGCCAATTACACCCTGCGCCACGCCGACTGGGGTTTCAACCTCGAAGGCAGCTATACCCTGACCACGCCCAACCGGCAGACTTATAAATATGGCAACCGCCTGAGCAGTGCCCTACAGGCTTTCCGGGAAATCCCGTGGAAACAACTACGCTACATTCCTGCTGCCGGTCTGCGCTTTGAACAGGCCGAGCAGGACTACGATAATTACCCTTCTCGTTCGAGGGCGGCCTACACCGGCGGCTACTTCCTGTATGCCACTGCCGGGCTGCATGTCTATTCCCAGAAATGGGGTGCAGAGCTAGGCTACAACCTGCCCCTGACCCAGCATTATGGTGCTGATTTGGTGCAGGCGAAAGGCCGTCTGGAACTGGGTATCCTGCGTTTGTTTTAGGGCTTTTGAATGTTCTTAAAGGCTGTCTCAAAAGGGCAGCCTTTTTTAATGCCTTCTTTTTTGTAACCCTCTGAAGCGCCTGATACAACGGGTGCCGATTTACGGGATGCAGCGGGAATATTTATTACGCCAATGTGCAAATTCTGCATACATGGTGACGGCTGATAACGGAACCAAAAATTTCATTAACAAGAGATTAAGATATTCGGAGAATATTTCCTTTATTGGACGCATGAACACATAATTTCTTGAAATAAAACCTTGTAATGCCCTCTATTTTTTTAACACTAAACCCAATTTTTTATGAAAAAAAAATTCCTGATTGTTTCAATCGTTTGCTTCGTCAGCCTGATTTCAAAAGCGCAGATTTCGATTACCAGTTTGCCCTACACGCCCGCTACAACGAGCTTCGATTCGTATGACCCGAGCAGCGCCGCGAACATGTCCACCCTGCCGGCAGGATGGACTGCTGCTTCTGCCGGAACAGCTGCTTACAAAAGCCTTGGAACTGGCACATCTGCAAATGGTGGTTATTGGGCATTTGGTACTGGTGGCGAATTCAGCTTAGGTGCGCTCAGGTCAGGAACTACGGACGAGATCACCTACACACTCAGTTTCACCAACAACACAGGCAGCACCATTCAGTCGCTCACCATTTCCTGGGATTATGAGCAATGGCGCTTTGTGAATACCAGCGGCTTTGATTGCTCCGGCACCGGGCAGCTTGCCGGAAATACTACCCTCAACGGCAAAGACTTTGCAGGCACGAACAGCGGCACCAGCGGTACTGTTGCGGTTACGGCGGTAAATGCCTTCAACCTGACCGGCCTGAATATCACAAACGGCCAGAGCTTCGGTATTCAATGGGTCACTACCGATCAAACCGGCAGCGACAATGGAATAGCCATAGATAATTTCTCCATCAGCGCTACTTCCGGTGCGCCGCTGCCCCTCAACCTGCTGAGTTTTTCGGCACAACAGGCAGGTGCTGTTGACCAGTTGGCCTGGGCGGTGGATTGCCAAAGCACGGTCAGCAAGTTCAAGCTCGAGCACAGCGACGGGCATCGCGAATTTGAAACGGTAACACAGCTCGATGCCCAAAAAGACAACTGCATTGGGAAGCAGCATTATCGTGTAGAGCATCCCATAAACGCCGCTCCACTCAGGCTTTATCGCCTGGCCATGGAGGAAGCTTCCGGCCTAATCAGCTACAGCAATATCCTGCGGGTTGCCGGTACCATGCCCCATTCCGGGATCTCACTATTTCCCTTGCCAGCGAAAGACAGGTTGTATGCCGGTGGTGCGGAACCGGGTAGCCCCTGGCAGATCATGAACCTGCAAGGGCAGTCTGTAAAAAGCGGTGTGTTCAGCCCGGATGCGATAGACATAGCAGACCTCACCGAGGGACATTATCTCCTACGGCATTCTGCCGGTTCGCTTCGCTTCGAGAAGAGATAATCAGCAGCAAACAAAACAGAGGCCCGGCAGCAATGCTGGGCCTCTTCCTATTTTCGCAGTCAACTGTGCTCTTATGAATAAAGTCTTTTCCAACGCCGATGAAGCCATCCACGACATCAGCAACGGCGTCACCATCATGCTCGGAGGTTTCGGGCTTTGCGGCATTCCTGAAAACTGTATTGCTGCCTTAGTGAAGAAAAACGTACAGGGCCTCACCTGCATTTCCAACAATGCCGGTGTGGACGATTTTGGTCTGGGCCTCTTGCTGAAAAAGCGCCAAATCAAAAAGATGATTGCGTCCTATGTGGGCGAAAATGCAGAGTTCGAGCGGCAATTGCTGAGTGGAGAACTGGAGGTGGAGCTCGTGCCGCAAGGCACACTGGCAACCCGCTGCATGATTGCTGGCTTCGGAATCCCGTTTGTGCCACTGCTGGCCGGAGTTGGCACCGAAGTAGCAGAAGGGAAAGAAATGGTCGAGCGACAGGGCAGGCAATACCTCATCGAGGAGGCTTTCCATGCCGACTTTGCCATCGTGAAAGCCTGGAAAGGCGACACCATGGGCAACCTGATTTTTAAAGACACTGCCCGCAACTTCAACGCCGTCATGGCTACCGCTGGGAAAGTGACCATTGCTGAAGTGGAAGAATTGGTACAACCCGGAGCACTCGACCCCAACTTCATCCATACGCCCGGGATTTACATCCATCGGATTTTTCAAGGTAAGAATTATGAAAAGAGAATTGAGCAGCACACCGTCCGTAAAAGGAATGCCTGAACAAACCGCTCTAAATCCCTTTTTCAACCGAATCTAAAAGCACCCAATGGCACTTTCTAAAGAACAAATAGCACAACGCATTGCCCGCGAACTCCAGGATGGTTTTTATGTCAACCTCGGTATCGGCATCCCCACCTTAGTAGCCAATTACATCCCTGAAGGCATCAGTGTGGTGCTGCAAAGTGAGAACGGGCTGCTGGGCATGGGCCCTTTCCCATTTGAGGGTGAAGAAGACCCTGATATGATTAATGCAGGAAAACAAACTGTCACTAAGCTGCCCGGTTCAGCCATCTTCGACAGTGCCACCAGCTTCGGCATGATACGCGCAGGCAAAGTGGATCTGACCGTTTTGGGAGCTATGGAAGTAGCCGACAATGGCGATATCGCCAACTGGAAAATTCCCGGGAAGATGGTAAAAGGAATGGGTGGCGCCATGGACCTGGTGGCGGCTGCAAAAAACATCATCGTGGCCATGCAGCACACAAATCCCAAGGGCCATAGCAAGTTGCTGCCCCAATGCAGCCTGCCTTTGACCGGCGTACAGTGCGTCAGGAAAATAGTTACTGACCTGGGTGTGTTCTCCATCACTGGCCAGGGCTTTCATTGCGATGAGCGTGCACCGGGGGTCAGCGTTCAGGAAATAAAAGAGAAGACCGCCGGCCGCCTGAGCATCGCCGACGATGTTCCCGAAATGGTGTTTTGATTTTTTTGATGCAAAGAAGAATGAAGGCAAGAAGCCTTTTCCGATTCTCCTATGATTACCATTTACCATAATGGGCGCTGCAGCAAAAGCCGCGGGGCATTAGAGATTTTGCAGGAAGAAAATATTCCGCATCAGGTGCGCTGGTATCTAGTAGAGCCTCTCAGCGAAAAAGAGCTTTCCGCACTGCTGAAAAAATTGCGGCTTCCGGCTTCAGGATTACTGCGCCGTTCAGAGCCTTATTTCAAAAAAAACCTCGCCGGTAAAGAATTAAGTGAAGAAGCCTGCCTTGCTGCCCTGGTCGCTCATCCCGAGCTGATTGAACGGCCCATCGTGGTCAATGGCCGTAAAGCAGTCATCGCCCGGCCACCCGAACGGCTTCATGAGGTTTTATAGTGTAGCCTATTTTTAGTGATGCACTTTACCCAGAAAGCCTGGCTGCTCTGCCTTTTCGCACTCTGCCTCGCAGGGCCTGCATTTGCTAAAAAGGAAAAGAAAGCTTCTGATGAACAGGGCATCATTCACAGGCTCATGGGCTGCCTGTCCCACAGAGACCCTTATTGCTACACCGACCTATGGCCCGACCTCGATACGCTCAGTGCCTTGGTCATGAAATATAGCGAGCTTGGCTCCAGGGATTATCGTCGGGCGGCATCGCTCCAGCGACAGCCCCTAAAGGTGATGCACGCCGATTCTGTTTTTCAGGCTTATCTCCGCGAAAATTTCGACTCAGTCATTGCTTCAGGCAGCCGGCTGGGCATCCATTGGGATGGTATAGTGCTCACACGCTATGAACTGATTCGGCAGCATGAAACCCGTGATTCACTTTATGAAAAGTTGGCCCCGGTACGTTTTGTGGGCTATCTGTTTTTTATGGACATCGCCACGGGGCGCAATTATGGAATCCTCGTGGGGAATATTCTCAAGATAAACGGAGGCTGGTGGGGCGGTGAATTGGGAGCGGTGTACCCCGCTACCTCAAGGGATGAGTGGCGAGCCGCACAAAAAGCGGATTTGAAGGAAAAGCGGGAACGGAAGAATCACCCTGTAGTTCAGGTAGCACCTCCCGGGGAGGTGGTGCCTTCAGAAGATTCGTCCAATGATGCCCACACAGAATCTGATATGGATGCAGGCACCAAGCCGGTAACTACTAATGTGGTGAGCCGGCTGTTTTATTCAGGAATGTTCGACAATGAAATCCCAGTGCAGCTATACGTCCGTGGGCTTGCCGGTTCTTGCCCCGATCAGCTTTGCGGCTGGGAAGCGATTTACAAGTTTGGCGATCAGGATGATTTCGTTCTGCTGGATGTGAGCAAGACCAAAGAAGGCAAATGGCAATTCATCGAAGAGCCGCCTGCCGCCACCATGGAACTTTCCTTGAAAGACAAAACGTACACCGGCTCCTGGATTTCTGCCGAAGACCAAACCGGCTATGATGTGAAGCTTACAGAAATCACAGCCAGCGCCAAAAAGATTGTTCATCTGGATAAGATTTTTGCAGAGCTGAAAACAGCAAGAAAGCAGTAATCCGGTTCCTTTCTCACTCTAGCCAGCAAGGATTATTTCGTTTTCACGGCATGAACTATTTAATAGAGGCATCTAAAAAAATGCCGTTTTTGAACAGTGGAGCTTGCTAATTTGAACAGGTAAACCCGCCGGATCTCTTTAGCAACAGCATCATTTTTACTTACAGTCAGGACATGGAAAAACCAGAAATTAAAACCCTGGGAGCACTGCGGGCTTCCGGCTATCAGCCCAAGGGTGTCAAAGTAGAAGTTCGTGATAACCTGGTGCAGTCTATCCGGAAACATCAAGGCATCTTTCAGGGAATCATAGGCTATGAAGACAGCGTCATCCCCGACCTTGAACATGCCCTCCTTTCCCGCCACAATATCTTATTCCTGGGGCTTCGTGGCCAGGCAAAAACACGCATGGCCCGTGAGATGGTTTCGTTGCTGGATGAATGGATTCCCATAATTGCAGGCTCCGAAATCAATGATGACCCCTACCGGCCCATTTCCCACTTTGCCAAAAATATTCTCACTGAGCAGGGCGAACAGACCCCTATCGAATGGCTGCACCGCAGCGACCGCTATGCCGAAAAATTAGCCACCCCGGATGTGAGCGTGTCCGACCTGATCGGCGATGTGGACCCCATTAAGGCTGCCAACCAAAGGCTCTCATTTGCGGACGAACGCGCCCTGCATTTTGGTATCATCCCGCGCAGCCACCGGGGCATTTTTGTGATCAATGAATTGCCTGACTTGCAGGCCCGGATTCAGGTTTCACTGTTCAATATTTTACAGGAAGGCGATATCCAGATTCGGGGCTTTAAACTTCGTCTGCCCCTGGATATTCTCTTTGTCTTTACAGCCAATCCCGAGGATTATACCAACCGAGGCTCCATCGTAACTCCGTTGAAAGACCGTATCGAAAGCCAGATTATCACCCATTACCCAAAGACCATTGAGGCTTCGCTGGCCATCACCCACCAGGAAGCGCATGTGCTGCCGGAGCAACGGGCGCGGGTGGAGGTGCCTGAGCTTTGCAAATTGCTGCTGGAACAGATTGCCCTGGAGGCTCGCAAAAGTGAATATGTGGATCAGAAAAGTGGCGTTTCTGCCCGCCTGACGATTGCGGCTTTCGAAAACCTGGTTAGCACTGCGGAATGCCGTTCCCTGAAGCAGGATGTGGCTACTACCCAGGTGCGCATTGCTGATTTTGTAGGCATCATCCCGGCTATCACAGGCAAAATAGAACTGGTGTATGAAGGAGAACAGGAAGGCCCTTCGAACGTAGCCTGGCGCCTGTTGGGCCTGGCCATCCGCAGCAGCTTCCTTCGCTACTTCCCGGACCCGCAATCTTTTAAAAAACCCAGTGGGAAAGCGACTGCTGCTGGAGCCCGGGTGAAACCCAATCCATATCAGCCAATCATCAAGTGGTTTGACCAGGGACATGAATTGCAGATACTACAGCATGAAACCGAGGCAGGCTATAAAGAAAAACTGCTGTCTGTTGATGGATTGTATGCGGTGCTGAAGTCTTTTTATCCCAAGCAGGACGAAGCAAGTTTATTCTTGTACATGGAGTTCTTACTACATGGGCTTGCCGAGTTTTCTTTAATCAGCAAAAAACATCTGGATACCGGAGGATATGCCTTTGGTGATATCCTGGGTGGTATGCTCAACATGGATTTTGATTCGGAAGATTCAGACGAAGAATAGAGTATCACCAGACTTACAAGCACTACCGAAAAATTACCTGAACCTATCTTTTTGCCGGTCATCTTTTGCACGATGAATACCCCAGACCTTTCTACTGAACTCAGTTTCCGTACGGCACGAAGCGGGGGCAAAGGCGGTCAGAACGTCAATAAGCTTGAGACGATGGTGGAAGCCCTTTGGCAACCGAAAAGCAGCAGCCTTTTTTCGGAAGAAGAGAAACGACGCATTGTTGAAAAGCTGGCTTCCAGAATAAACAAAGGAGGGTACTTGCAGGTACGCTCTTCTGAAAGCCGAACGCAAGGAGAAAACAAAGCCATTGCCCAACGCAAACTGGAAGAATTAGTAGCCAAAGCCCTTGTCCGGCCCAAGCCCCGCAAGGCTTCCCGGCCAACAAGGTCGTCCATCGAAGCGAGGCTTGATAACAAGAGACGGGCTGCCTTTAAAAAGCAATTGCGCCGAAAAGATTGGTAAGCTTATCGAGCATCGAAGTCCACCACTACCCGTTCTGTTTTCGGGTGGCTCTGGCAGGTCAGGATAAATCCTTTTTTCAATTCATCGGGTTCCAAGGCATAGTTCACTTCCATCTCCACCTCGCCTTCTACGAGCTTAGCACGGCAGGTGCTGCACACACCGCCTTTGCAGGCATAAGGGAGGTCGGCACCCTGAGCCAGTGCAGCATCCAGGATGCTGTTGCCGGAATAGGCCAGGTTGAGGTCGAAGGTGACGCCGTCTAATCGAATACTCACTTTGCTGGTCGGGCCTTCCTGCAGGGCGTGTTCTTCTTTCCATTTTTCATGGCTTCGTTTGGGCTGGTCCGGCGAGCTGAACAATTCCATGTGCACACTTCCTTGTGGCATGCCCAGCTCCAGTAAGGTTTCGCGCAGCGAAAAAATCATCTCTTCCGGCCCGCAGAGGAAGGCCTCATCTATTTTATTAAGATTAATGAGCTGTTCGCAGAACTGCTTGCATTTTTCTGCATTAATGCGCCCGTTGAAAAGGGGTACATCCATCAGCTCACGACTCAGAACATGGTAGATGCGCAAGCGCTCCATATACCTGTTTTTCAGGCCCTCAATTTCCTCGCGAAAGATGATATTAGCCCGGTTCCGATTGCCGAATACTAAGGTGAATTCGCTGTCCGGCTCGCGGAGCAACACTTCTTTCATGATGCTCATCACGGGTGTGATGCCCGAGCCGGCAGCAAAGGCGAGGTACCGTTTTCCGATATGTTTAGGCGAGAATTTGCCGAGGGGCGGCATCACTTCGATTCGGTCTCCTTTGCACAGTTTGTTGTTGGCGAGAGTTGAAAACTTGCCGCCTTTCACCGCCTTGATGGCTACTCTTAGTTCGCCTTCAGAAGGAGCTGCACAGATGGAATACGAGCGGCGTACTTCCTGTTCGTCGAGCCGGGTACGCAGGCTCAGATACTGACCCGGAGTGAAGCGAAATTGCTCTTTCAATTCGGCGGGTACTTCAAAAGCTACGGACACGCATTCGGGTGTCTCCTGACGAACCTCGGACACCTTGAGTTCAAAAAACCGGAGTGCTGACATAATGAGCTGCAAGGTACATAGCGACCTTGCGGGATTTGCCTCCGCGATGATGATTCGTGTCATGCCGTCAGTGCCCCGGGGAAACTCGCCTACTTTTGGCGCCCAAAAATGATACTTTATGAAGCTTGTCAGTTATGCGAAGGAAGGCAGGGAGCAACTTGCTTTTTGCATCAATGAAAACCTTTATGATGCCAACCTGGCTGATGCCCGTCTGCCCATCACGATGATGGAATTGTTGCAGCAATGGGAGGAATTAGCGCCTGTGGCAATGCTCGTTGAAGCCGACATCAAGAACGGGCTGAATAAGATAAAAAGCACTTCAAGCCTGAGCACGGCCAACGTACTGGCTCCGCTTCCTCGTCCTGCTTCCTGCCGCGATGGCTATGCCTTCCGCCAGCATGTGGCTGCTGCCCGCCGCAACCGAAAGGTGGAAATGATTCCTGAGTTTGACCAATACCCGATTTTTTACTTCACGAATCATAACGCCATCCAGGGGCCGGGTGCTATTCGTGTGCTGCCCGATCATCTTCAAAAGCTCGACTTTGAACTGGAAGTAGCTATCGTTACCGGCAAGCCCGGCAGAAACTTTAAGGCAGATGAAGCTGATTCCTATATCGCGGGCTATATGATCATGAATGATATGAGCGCCCGACTGCTTCAAATGGAGGAGATGAAACTCAATCTCGGCCCGGCAAAGGGTAAAGATTTCTCAACGGCCATAGGCCCCATGCTGGTGACGCCGGATGAATTAGCGCCTTTTAAAATCAATCCGAAACCGGGCCATACAGGCGCAAACTATAACCTGAAGATGCGTTGCTGGGTCAATAACCAACTTGTGTCTGAAGGCAATATGGGTGATATGGACTGGACCTTTGCTGAAATCCTCGAACGCTGTGCCTATGGCGTAGATATAGTGCCCGGCGAGGTGATTGGAAGTGGCACTGTGGGTACGGGATGTTTCCTCGAACTTAATGGCACCGGCCTGCTGCAGGATCCCAACTACCAGCCGCAATGGCTTCAACCCGGAGATGTAGTGAAAATGGAAATTGATGGCCTCGGTACGCTGCTCAATACGATTGTCGCAGAGCCGACAGATTGGAGCATCCTGAAGCTGAAAAAAGACCTGGCGTAACGAATCCTTTTATTTGCCTGCGGCATGGGCAGCACTGAAAATCTTCTTTTAAAAATATCCTCTGAATCTATTTTCTGCAGGATGGGGTTTACTGTTGAAAAATCATGAAGGAACATTTGATTGGCATTATTGGATGCGGCGCAATGGGTGCCGGCATCGCACAAGTTGCAGCAGTAGCCGGGCATCCGGTTGTGGTGTACGACAATAATGCGGCTGCGCTTCAAAAGGCTCAGGAAAAGCTCTCAGCCACCTTGCATAAGCTGCAGGATAAAGGCAAGCTGGCCCATGCTCAAGCTGTCCTAAGCCGGGTTTCGTTCAGCAGCCAACTCGATGCACTTTCTGGAAGTTTTTTAGTTGTCGAAGCCATAGTAGAACAACTTGCTATCAAGAAAGAAGTCTTTGCATCGCTTGAGCATAAGGTCTCTGAAACCTGCATTCTGGCAACCAATACTTCGTCCCTTTCCGTCACTGCAATTGCTGCGGCCTGCCATCGTCCGGAACGCGTCATCGGTTTGCATTTCTTCAATCCGCCGCCCTTAATGGCCTTGGTGGAAGTGGTGCCCGCCTTGCAAACTCATCCGGAACTTGTTGATACTTCAAAAGAGTTGATGCAGGCTTGGGGTAAGATCCCTGTGGTGGCCAAAGACACGCCCGGATTCATTGTCAACCGCGTTGCCCGTCCCTTCTACGGTGAGGCATTGCGCATCTATGAAGAAGGCATTGCCGATATCGCTACGATAGACTGGGCTATGACCACGTTGGGCGGCTTTCGCATGGGCCCTTTCACCCTCATGGACTACATAGGCCACGATGTGAATTATGTGGTCACCGAAAGTGTGTTCCAATCGTTTTTTTGCGACCCGCGTTACAAACCTTCGTTTTCTCAGAAACGCTTGCTGGAAGCGGGTTGGCTGGGCCGGAAAAGCGGGCGTGGCTTTTATGATTATTCAGAGGGGCAGCCGCTGCCGGAACCCCTGCGGGATGAAGTGCTGGGGCAGAAAATTGTGGACCGGGTGCTGGCCATGCTCATCAATGAAGCGGTAGATGCAAAGTATCTCGGTATTGCAACGGCAACCGACCTCGAACTGGCCATGACCCGAGGTGTCAATTACCCGAAGGGTTTATTAGCCTGGTGCAATGAATGGGGGCCAGGCAATGTGCTGCATCTTCTCGATACCCTTTATTCGAACTATGGCGAAGACCGTTACCGTGCCTCTGTCGCCTTGCGCAAAACGATTGGATAATGGCTATGGAAGCCCGATTTCTTTACGGCAATGCTTCTTTAATTTTTCGATGGTGTCGGCCTGATACCGTTCCATCATGTCATTGAAAACGGGGTATTGCTTTACCATTTGCTCTACGAAACAATTGCAGTAGGTACTCGCTCTTTGTTCGCCAATTTGCGGCACGGACTGGCTCATACATTCCTGGCGGAGTTGGCTTTTATCTCCTTCGGTCCAGCCGCCGGCGCATGAGGCAAGTAGCAGACAGCAAAGGGCAGCATAAAGAATTTTCATAAAAGAGTGCAGTTGCTGTTGCACCTCGGGCGAAGCTCTCAAATCCAGAGCAGGAACGGGCCATCTGCCGGATGAATATTTTCCTTTAAAGAGATAGAATTCTTCTTGGAATTCCTTTTCAAGCTCATGCCATAAAGCTAGCTTAAGCCCATCCCTCAATACCTTGCAGTCATGCGGCAACCCGAGGACGAACGGTATATGCACCTGGCCCTGCAACAGGCAAAAGAAGCTTTCGATGCAGATGAAGTGCCCATTGGTGCCTTAGTGGTCTGGAATGGAAAAATTATTGGGCGAGGACGTAATGAAGTGGAGCGGCTCAAGGATAGTACGGCTCATGCAGAGATGCTGGCCCTCACCGCTGCGTTCAACACAGTGGGTGCCAAATATCTTCCGGAAGCTTGCCTGTATGTGACTGTTGAGCCTTGCCTGATGTGTAGTGGTGCGCTGTTTTGGAGTAAAATCGGACGCATCGTTTATGGTGCAGAAGATGTGAAGCATGGCTACCGTCATTTCACCGGCGATGTTTTCCCCTTTCATCCAAAAGCACAGATTCAGTCCGGCATTCTTGCAGAAGAGTGTTCGGCATTAATGCGTGCGTTTTTTGCTGGAAAAAGAAAATGAATCCAACAGGCTACTGGCGCCTTTGCTGCCCTTCTGAAGGGCTGATGGAAGACCGTCTTCAGGAATTTGATTTAGGCGAAAAACGAATTTGCCTGCTGCGTCGGGCTGGTCGTGTACTTGCATTTTCAGCGAACTGCCCTCATGCCGGTGGCAGGCTCTGTGAAGGATGGATTGATGCACGGGGCAGGGTAGTTTGCCCGGTGCATCATTATCGTTTTGACCCTGCCAATGGCTATAATGCAAGCGGCGAGGGGTACAAGCTGAAGACCTTTCCTGCAAAGGATGTGGAAGGCAGCATCTTTGTTTTCTTTTAAAAAATTTCCAGCCATTCCCAGATTTTTCGGATTCCTTTTTTGCTTCATGAATCAGATTCTTTTGCCGCCCTTTTTACAACCAGGAGATTGTATTGGCATCACCTGCCCCGCCGGTTATGTGGCTCCAGAAAGGGTCGCTTTTTGCGAGCAGGTATTGCAAGGCTGGGGCTTCCGCGTACATCGGGGGAAGACAATTGGCACCGGTGATTTCTATTTCTCCGGCAACGATGCCGAACGACTTGCTGACTTGCAGGAAATGTTGGACGACCCGGGACTGAAAGCCATACTGGCCGGACGCGGTGGCTATGGCTGCTCCCGTATTGTAGATGCCCTTGATTGGACGCACTTCCTGGCAAACCCAAAATGGATTTGTGGCTTCTCGGACATCACCGTACTGCACAGCCATGTGCACCAACAACTCGGAGTGGCCAGCTTGCACAGCCCCATGTGCGGTGCTTTCAAGCCCGAAACGGAGCATAGTTTTCATATTGAAAGCTTCCGCCGCGCGTTGACGGGCCTGCCCCTCAAATATTCTTTTCCAGCTTCTGCATATAACAGACCCGGCTTGGCAGAAGGTGTTTTGGTGGGGGGTAATCTGGCATTGCTGGCACACCTCACAGGCTCATGTTCCCAACTGCAAACTCGGGATAAAATATTGTTCATCGAAGACATTGGCGAGCACCTCTACCAAATAGACCGCATGTTGCTCAGCCTGAAACGAAGTGGTCAGCTTCAAGGAATTTCTGCCTTGCTGGTGGGGCAGTTTAGTGAACTCGAAGACACTGAACGCCCTTTTGGACAAAGTCTGGAAGCGTTAATCCTGGATAAGCTTGAGGGAATCTCCATACCAGTAGCCTTTGGCTTGCCCTGCGGCCACGAGACTGAAAATATTACGCTGCGCCTCGGCACGAATTACCGGCTTGAATCGGCAATTCAGGGTTACTCCCTGTTGTCTGCAATCTGATTTTTCCATGCTTTCATCCCGCCTTCCAGATTGAACAGCTTGTCGAAACCCAATGCTTCCAACCGTTGAAGGGCTATCTGGCTGCGGATGCCTTTTTCACAATACAGCACAATGGGAATTTCCCTGGGCAGTGAAGCGGCCTGATTTATGAGCTCACCCAAGGGCAGGTGCCGCCCGCCAATACCGAATCGTTCTCTTTCTGAGGCTTCCCGCACATCCAGGAGCAGGTATTTTTTTTCCGCCTTTTTCCAGGCCTGTAGCTCCTGAACGCTTACTGATTTCATGTTTGTCTATGGGATTATAACAATTCTTGTAGGTACAACAGTTGTCTGTATATCCTAAATTTGCCTCATCAAAATTCAACACTTGAACATGAAACGCAACCTTCTTTTTTCTTTCCTAGGTATTGGTGCCGGCCTTTTAGCTTCTTGCCAAAGTGATCCTAAGGCCGACAAAGCACAAACAGGTGCTGCCGTAAAGATTGAAGCCAGCTCTGGCCATCAGTATCAGGCGGACCTGAACCAAAGCCGGGTCGAGTGGACCGGTTCGAAGCCGATAGGCAAACACCACGGCAGTTTTAACCTGCAAACAGGCAGCCTCTCCCTTCAGGATGGAAACATTACGGGTGGCCTTTTTGTTATGGATATGAACAGCCTGAACGTGCTGGATGAAGACACAAATGGCATTTTCAAGCTGAGCGGCCATTTGATGAGCAATGACTTTTTTGACGTAGCAGCTTACCCTACGGCCCGTTTTGAAATCAGTAGTGTGACCCCTGGTGTAACGGCATCTTCAGATGAACTCGTAATGAAAGATGCAACTCACACAGTCACCGGCAATCTGACGCTGAAAGGAGTTACCAAGAGCATCAGCTTTCCTGCCCGCATTTCGGTAGAGCACAATCAGGTGATGGCGCAGGCCAACTTCAATATTGACCGCACCAACTGGGGCTTAGTATATGGAAACGACAAAAGCCTGGGCGATAAATTCATTCGTCCTACAGTGAATATCGGGCTGCAATTAGTGGCTCAGGTAAATGGCTGATTCAGGTAAGTGGTTTATGGTTCGTTGCGGTTTGTATGGTGCTACCCGCAAGCCGCAACCGTGATTTGTGGAACGCGCAGTTACCTATGTAGCTGCGCTTTTTTTTGAAAAATGGATTCATGAAGGCAGCAAAAGGTGGAACTGAAGGGCTTCCTTTTTCCTCAGCCTAACTTGCGAGGATGCAATTCAAACAACCTGACCCGGAAGACCTAAGCTATTTTCAAAATATCCTCAACCCAGGGCGAGTACTCTCGGATGATGAAGCTCGGTCACGTTGTGCTTCCGACCAGACGGAAGACCTCTGCTTCCTGCCCGCATTGGTGTTGCAGCCCGAATCTGCTGAGCAGGTAAGCCTCATTTTGAAGCATTGCTATGAGCAAAATATTGCGGTTACGCCCCGAGGTGCCGGCACCGGACTGAGTGGGGGAGCCCTACCCGTACTGGGGGGCATTGTCTTAGACATGGGCCGCATGAATCGTATCCTGGAAATAGACACTGAAAATTTTCAGGTCACTACAGAGCCTGCCGTCATCACACAGGTATTACAGGAAGCCGTTCGCGAAAAAGGACTCTATTATCCACCCGACCCCGCCAGTAAAGGTTCTTGTTTCATCGGCGGCAACGTGGCAGAAAATAGTGGCGGCCCCAAAGCCTTAAAATATGGGGTGGTGAAGGATTATGTGCTCAATCTTGAAGTGGTATTGCCTCAGGGCGAACGGATCTGGACAGGGGCCAACGTGCTTAAGAATAGCACAGGCTACAACCTGACCCAGCTAATCGTCGGGAGTGAAGGCACCCTAGCCGTGGTGACGAAAATCGTCTTGCGCCTCATCCCGCATCCCACAGCAGACCTGACGATGCTGGTGCCCTTTCGCCGTGCAGAAGATGCCTGTGCTGCAGTGAATGAAATCTTCCTGGCTGGCCATACTCCCAGTGCGCTGGAGTTTATGGAACGGGATGCCTTAGTGCTGACTCAGGCATACACCGGCAGCACTTTGATTCCCTTGCCGGATGACGTGGCGGCACACCTGCTCATTGAAGTGGATGGCCATGATCCGGAACAACTGATGCAGGACATGGAGCAGATTGCGGAACGGGTGGCTCACTTTGACATCGGCGAGCCACTATTGGCCGAAACGAAGGATGAGAAAGAAAGGCTGTGGTCCTTACGGCGTAAAGTAGGCGAGGCAGTGCGGGCGCATTCTGTAAAAAAAGAAGAAGACACCGTGGTGCCCCGTGCTAAGTTGCCCGCGCTGCTGCGTTTCGTAAAAGATTTAGGCAAGAAGCATGGCTTTGAAAGCGTCTGTTTTGGCCATGTAGGTGATGGAAACCTGCACGTAAATATTCTTCGTGGCAATCTGTCCGAATCTTTTTGGAACGATGAATTACCCCTTTGTATTCGAGAGCTTTTTGAAGAAGTTCAGCGCCTCGGCGGCACCCTTTCAGGAGAGCATGGCATCGGCTATGTGCAGCGGCGCTATATGGACATCGTCTTCAATCCAGCACAGCTTCAACTGATGCGTGCCATTAAGGATGTGTTTGACCCGAAAGGCATTCTGAACCCAGGCAAAATCTTTCCTGAGGCATCCGGAAACCTGCCCTGATGGGCAAAAAAAACCTGCAAGCCGGAAAACATAAAAGCCTCAGGGGCCTCAGGTTTCAGACTTGCAGATTTGGGGATCTTCCCGGGCTTACAAACGTTCAAGAACCATGGCGCTGGCACCGCCTCCGCCATTGCAGATACCTGCTGCGCCAATCTTAGCCTGATGTTGCTTGAGCACATTGATGAGCGTCACTAAGATGCGTGCCCCGCTGGCGCCCAGTGGGTGTCCGATGGCTACTGCTCCACCGTTCACATTCACGCGATCCGGATTCAGCTTCATCATACGGGTGTTTTCAATCCCTACCACAGCGAAGGCTTCATTCAATTCATAGAATTCCACATCTTCCATTTTCAGTCCGGCTTTTGCCACCGCTTTCGGGACTGCCTGAGCTGGCGCCGTGGTGAACCATTCCGGAGCTTGTTCGGCATCGGCATAGCTGCGGATTTTAGCCAGAGGTGTGATGCCTAATTCTTTGGCTTTCTCTGCAGTCATCAGCACTAATGCTGCAGCCCCGTCATTCATCGTGGAAGCATTGGCTGCCGTCACGGTGCCGTCTTTGGTAAAAGCGGGTTTCAGTCCGCTGATTTTATCAAAATTCACACGCCAGGGTTCTTCGTCTTTGTCGAAAACGAGTGGGGCACCACTACGTTGCGGAATCTCTACCGGCACGATTTCGTCTTTGAATCGTCCTTCCGTTGTTGCTTGCTGGCTGCGTTTGTAGCTCTCGATGGCAAAGGCATCCTGGTCTTCCCGGCTGATGCCACATTCTTTAGCGCAAAGCTCGGCGGCATTGCCCATGGCGTAGTTGTGATACACGTCAGTCAGGCCATCTTTTGCAAGGCCATCTACAGTTTTCGTGTCGCCATACTTGCTGCCCCAGCGTTGGTTGGCATTGTAGAAGGGCACATTGGTCATACTCTCCATACCGCCCGCTACTACGATTTCTGCATCGCCAAGTAAGATAGCCTGAGCGCCCAGGCTCACGGCCTTCATTCCAGATGCGCAGACCTTATTGACAGTGGTGCAGATGACCTTGTCGGGCAGGCCGGCAAAGCGGGCAGCCTGGCGGGCAGGTGCCTGACCCAGGTTGGCCTGAAGAACACAACCCATAAATACTTCGTCCACAGATTCAGGCTTAATGCCCGCCCGCTCAAGTGCTGCCTGGATGGCAAGAGCACCGAGGCGGGTGGCTGAAAAGTCTTTCAATGAACCACCCCAACTACCGAGCGGAGTGCGTACGGCAGAAGCAATAATTACTTCTCTCATCTTGTTGATTTTTTGGAATTTTTTTGAGAAAAAGGTTAACACGCTAAGGTAGCTAATTGAACTAGGCTCTGCGCCGATGAGGTTGGTTGCTGCTGCACTTATGGTGCTGAATTTCTCTATGATAGCAGCCTGCATGTATAGGCTCGTCTTTTTTATTAGGAATGGATACCGGAAGGGTTCATTCGTCTTCCAAAAAGTTGCAAGTGTTTAAGAAGCTGCATTATGGAGAAAGCCTCTTTTAGGAAAAGCAGAAAACAGGCCCCTGTACTTTTGAAAACAAAGGTCTTAACCCAGGCGTAAGTGCCGAAGCGAAAAATTAGAAATATGAGCCTGTCGCAGTGGATTGGATTTGTTTGCTTGCTGAGTGTCCGTTCACCTGTCCTCCCTGCTGCGCAAGCAGGTGTACCAGATAGCCTGACTACCGCACTTTATCAGCAAATTGATTTTAGAAACTGCGACACGCTGAACCCCTATGTTTTTGCAGAGGCCCTGCACGGTTTCCTCAATCTGGAAGCCGCCGGAAAGCTGAATGAACAGGTGCATATCCTGAGTGTGGCAGACTTTAGCTTATCCTCATGCAGCAAGCGTTTTTGGGTGATTGATTTGAGTCGCCCTGCTGTGTTGTTCAATTCCTATGTGGCGCACGGTCAAGGCTCCGGCGAGGATATGGCCTGCATTTTTTCAAACCGGGATGGCAGCCATGCGTCCTCGCTGGGCTTTTATGTTACCGGCGATACTTACGAGGGCCAGCATGGTCTTTCGCTCTGCCTGGAAGGCATGGACCCGGGTTTTAATAATGAAGCCATGAACCGGAATATCGTGATTCATGCAGCCGCTTATGTGAGCGATACCTTCATCGCACAGGAAGGGAGATTAGGGCGCTCCTGGGGTTGCCCTGCCTTGCCGCCCCAGCTCGCCGATTCCATCATTCAAACGATTAAAGACAGCACCTGCCTGTTTATTTTCTTCCCGGACGCGCAGTATCTGAATAAGGCAAGCTGGCTACAACTGGAGCCGGGCCACTGGCCAGAGTATCTGCTCCCGGCGAGGAGCAAGCCCGGCTCCATCCCGGAGTCAATGTCTTCATGCTTTCCGGGGTTTCTGCTGGCATCACCATGGCTCCTGAGGCAGGCTTTTCAATGAGAATCAAGAGGGCGTTCAGCTCAGCCGTTCCTGTTCACGCAGCCAGCGTTCCGGGATTTCATTATTACAGGCCGCCAGGTAATCATTGTATGTGCAGGGTACGAAGGAGCCATCGGGCATCTGCATCCACCAGCGCCTGCTGCGGCGGCTTTTCAGAAAGGAGCTGTCGTTTGCCGTGAAGCGCACATTGAACTCAGTAAACTCATTCCGCTCGCTCAGTGAAGCTTCTTGCCGCCGCAGCACCAGCCCTTCCACGAAATACCAGATCATCTGCGCGATGAGCTTAGCGGTCATCTGATGTACGTCTGCTTTTGGTTCATAGCCATAGATGCCGAATGAGCTAAGATGGGTTGCCATGCCCGCATAGCGGGTCAGTGTGCAGGCTTCATCGCCATGAAGGCCATTGGGGGAACCTTGCGTGTTTGCCGGCGCATCTGAATAGCGCAGTACGTTCATGTCCACTGAAAACAAGTCAGCGGCTCTCAATGCCGGTTCCGCTTCTTCCAGGTTTTCGCGCAACCGCCCCACGCGGATAAAGTCGAAACGCAATTGGTCCAGGGTCTCCAGCATACGCGGATGCACGAAATAGCTCTGGAAGCCGAGGTGGGTATAGTGACGCACGAAATTGGGCTGGGCCGTGAGCATGTCCATCAGGAAGGAGCGGTCGCTCATCAGTTCCGATTCATCGAGGTCTATCCAGGCATCGGCAATCACGGCATCTATGAGCTGATTGCGGGAGCTGAAGGCTTCATACTGTTGCATCGTCAGGTCGTGCGAGCCTCCCAGCACAAGGACGATTTTGCCGGCATCATGAAGCTCCTGCAGTACAGTCCTCAGCGCCGCACGGGTGTCGCTGGTGGTGGCTCCCTGAAGGATGTTGCCGGCATCGGTGATCCGGATTTCCGGGTGCCACTGGTAGAGTTGATACAACTCTTTGCGGATGGCGTCCGGGGCCTGGCTGAAGCTCGCCGCCTCATGTTGTCCGCCTTGTTCACCGCAGCCGATGAGGACTACATCCGCCTCGTCCAGGTCGAAACGTTCCTGTGTAGCAAACTGCATTTTGCTGCCCCATTGCAGCGGGTCATAGCGGAAATGGCTGTGTGTTTCGATGAAGTGTCTTTGGGCGAAAAATTGGTGTAGGTCGTGCATGAGGGAAAGAGTGGACGCAAGTTCTCAAAAAAGAAAAAACCTTCCGGGCATCGGGATGCGGAAGGTTTGGGAATCATTCGGGGTGGGTGCTGCAGGATTCGAACCAGCGACCTTTACCATGTCAAGGTAACACTCTAACCAACTGAGCTAAGCACCCTCGGAGGGCTGCGAAGGTAATGGCGGGTTCGCAATGGCTGCCGGGGCCGGGTTTCTTTTTTTTGGCTCGATTCCGTCCCCCTGCATCCGGTTTCGAAAGCGGGCAACCTACAAAAGCAGCCGGAGGTAATGGGGCCGGGCAGAGCTGAAAAAGTCCTGTCGGCAAGGCTGTTAAAGAAATTGTGATTTTATGGCGATAGCTTCCTGCCCTTGTGTGCGAAGTATTTTTGCAGCTATTGCGCTTTTAGAAAAATGATGAATGTCTTGCACCAGTACACGTACAGATTTTTGATGCTTTTTGCAGCTCTTCTGCTGGCTTTCCCTTCTTTCGCTGACAAGCATAAGAAGCAAAAGGAGACACCCAAGCCGATTTCTATTTATGATGTGGACAGCCTCGTGAACCCGATTCCAAGGCAGCGGCAGCTCTGGCACGACTATTTCCACAAGGCGCTGCGCGGCGCAGATGCCTCAGACGGCAAGGTGGACGGGTATATCTGGTACGGTGACGACACGATGGCCTCTAATGCCATCACTCAGGCCCTGCTCCATAAGGCAGCCCATTTAGACACGATGATCGAAAACCTGCCCCCCAGCGACCCGCAGCGGGATAATCAGGAAAAAATCCGCTACCTGCGGGCGGTGACCAATATGGTGAACGCCTATAACCACGATACCAAGGCCGACCCCTATTTCTACCGGAAGGTGGTCAACAACATGCACGATATGATTATCGCCCGCCATGAAGGCAAGCTGGATGCATTTATTCGTGCGAATGAAAATGAATATTCGCTGGCAAATGTGGAATTGCTGGATGGGCATCCGGATTTGCGGGCCTTGCTCTATAAGAAGGTTGGCCTGGAACAGCCTTTGAAGATGATTAAGCGCTTGCAGGAATATGCTCATGAGCCTTTTGCCTGCGACATCATCGCTGCTGCTGCCCGCAAGGCACCCACAGAAATTTACAACTATGCCTCCAGCACCAACATCACGCTGAATGGGGCCATCCGGCGTTGTAATGACCCGCTGGTGCAAGCCATTGTGCGCATCACGGCAGAAAGTAAAAACCCGCTGAAGGCGATGTCTTTTATTTCGGATATCTACAACAAGCGCCTCAGCATTGCTGAGGTGGATAAGATTACTTCCGACGACATCTCCCTTTTTAAGAACCTGGTGCGGCTGCAAATGCAGGGTGATACTTTAGGAGGCACCAGCTACACGCAGGAGCTTTCTTACCGTGCGAACAGCATTTTTATTGCACGCATCAATGAATTGCATGAATCGCCGGATCCGGTTCGCTTTAAAATCTTAGACGGACTCAGCCCGGAGGAACTCTACTATATCATCGTGTATGGTCAGGATCGCATTTATACTTCGTCTTTCATTGGCGCCTTCCGGCGCATGATGGAGCGCCTGAAGCCCAATACGGGCGATGTGTTGCTGGATAAGACGCGCTATGTACACTTCCGGACCTTCATCCGTATGTGTGCCGGATACAACACCCTCAGCGATTTCCTTTCAACGATGAAGCCGGAAGAAAAAACGGCAGTGATGAAGGAATTTATCAGCGGGCTGGAACATGGGAAGACCGATGACCTCGAAGATGCCGTGGACGTTGCCGATGCCTTTGGATCGGTTAAAGACACAGCGCTGGCCAATTTTCTGCGCCAGGAAATCATCAACAACTATACGCGGGTCAGCGAGGCTCGCAACCTAAAAGGCACGATTGTCTATGGTCTGCTGGCCACACTGGCCAATGGCAGCAACAACGATTCGCTGGCGCAAAACTTGCACCTGCCCCCCATCGGTAACATTCCTTTCAAAAGCCTGGTCAACGACAGTGGCATTGTGTATGAGCAATACTTCTTTTATGGCGATGAAGACGGAAAAAATTCCTATGCTTCCTTCCTGGCCAACTTCCGGGACACGCGGAAATGGAGCCGTCCTGAAGAAAACCCTACCAAGCAATGGGTGACCATCAAATCCATCACGGGCAAGCCTATCGTCATTTTCGCCAACCTCCCGCTCGATTATGAAACCGACAAGGATGCGGATGCGCAAAAGGCACTCGAAGCCTGGATGAATGGCCGCGAAATTCACCCGACAATCCTCGTGCACCGCGGCCACAGCTACCACCTCAGTTCCACCGTGGACTATATGAGCAAGAGCAACCGAATCATCATGCTGGGCTCCTGCGGCGGCTACCACAACCTCGGTGCCGTGCTCGACCATGCGCCGGATGCCCACCTGATTTCTACCAAGCAGACGGGTACCATGCTGGTGAATGATGCCATCATCAGCCACCTGAATGACCACCTGCTGGCCGGCGATGATATTGACTGGGTGACACTATGGGCCGAAATCGGGAAATCGCTGACTGGAAAAGAAAAAGACTTCAATGAGTATGTGCCGCCCTATCGCAACCTGGGTGCCATCTTCATCAAAGCCTACCGCCGCATCTTCAACGAGGCAGACCTGGCGGGAGACTGAGTCTTATTCCGGAAGGCCTGAAAGAAAGTAGCAGCAGCCTGACGGGCTATTCGATATAGATGTATTGAAAGGCCCAACGCTTGATTTCACGGGCGAAAAAGCGCTCAGCAACCAAGCGGCCCCGTTCATCATAGCTACGCTCAATCCGGTCCGGGTAGGCGATGCTGCCATCCCGCCGCAGCGGAGAATAATCTTTCTGGCAACGATAGATGCTCAGCCGTTCCAGTGAATCATACTGAAACCATTCATGGGTAAAGGCTGCGCCGGCAGCGGGTTCCCAGCGTTCCAGCATCTGGCCTTTGGGATTGCGGTGGGCATAATACGTGCTGCTGTCTTTCAGGATGCCCTGACGGTAACAGAGCCGGGTCACTGAGTCCTGGTCGTAGCTGTATTCGACCTCATCATAGTATGTCGGGAATATGATCTCAGACTGCTGCGGGTAGGAGTTGTTTTCTGTGCTGAGCCGCCCCTCGTCATCATATTCATAATGGGTAATCTCTGCCGGTACCAGCTTGGGCCCTACGCAATACCGGAGGCTGGACACCTTCCCTTTATGGTAGCTCCAGGTTTTTGAAAAAGACAGCTCATGCTGATGATTGCGTTCCAGTGCCAGGGGTGAATGAAGGCTCACCGAGCGATAGCCTGTTTTGCAAATGAGCCTGTTGTTTTTGTTGTATTGGAAAGTCTCTTCGCCCTGGCAATAGCCTGCATGACTGAAATAGGCAATTCGTAATAGCCCTCCATCACCAACTATAAAGAGACCTACTGTATCCAGATTAGGAGCTACACCACCAGGTTTCCAGGGGAAGTCGTAGCGAATTTTCAAAACAATACAGGCAGCATCCGTTTGGGGAAGGGGTATCTCCGCATCGGGTATCTGCCCTAGCGCCCATAAAGGGCAACAGAATGCACAAGCAAAGGCGGCTTTATGCAGGAAATACATGCTATGAAAATAGTAAAGGGGATAACAACCACCTGATTCAGGAGCTATCGCTGACGGAGCTGAACGCCTGGCTGGGCACGACATACTCCGCTACATCCGCTTAATATTTACTCGTGCCGTAAGCATTTACTTCAGCGTTAATAGCTTGGGCCACTAGTAGAGAAATGCACGATTTCCCCTGATTCGTTGAAAATCAAAAAGCAACCTCTTCTTCAAGTTTTATGATTGCCGCAGGTACGGCATCTTTACCCAGACGATGCTCCAATCACTATTAAAAAAGCTTACCGAACGTCCTTTTTGGCTCTGGATGGCCTTATGGATGGGCGTTTGTCTGTTTTATCTGCCTGCCTGGAAAGGCGGATTTCAGCAGGATTTTCAGGGGCTGCTGGAGCTGTATTACGACCATTCTTTTTGGGAAATGATCAACCGCAGCACAGCGGGCATTCATTCCTTTTATCAGCTCACGCAGCTACAACTCTTTTGTCTTGTTTGGTTGTTTGGGACGCAGCCTCTTCCCTGGTTTCTGCTCTTCAGCTGCCTGCATGCCCTAAATGGTGTACTGCTCTTCCGCTTTTGCCACAGCCTCTTAATTGATTTTGAATGGAAGCATGCAACGCAGACTGCCGCTGCAGCTTGTTTGTTCGTGCTGTTCAACCCCTCCATGACGGAGGTCGTGCTGTGGAAAGCCTGCTACCATTACCTCATTGCAGTGCAAGCCATCTTATGGACGCTGATTTGGACACGGGCTTTCTTGAAGGATGGCCGAACACGCTGGCTTTGGCGCTGCCTGCTCTTATTCGTGCCGCTCATCTTCACGCTGGAATTATGGTACACCGTCCCTATCCTGCTGCTGCTGCTGACATTGGGCTATTGGCGCGCCGGGATGATTCCTGCTCAACGATGCCGGACGGCCTTACTCAGGATGGTCTTGCCCATGCTGGGCCTCTTCGGTTGCTACCTGATTGCATACCGGCTCGTATATGGCGGATGGATAGCACATGGCATTCCGCATCACGCTGCCCGCTTCAACTTCCTGCAAATAGCTGCCCATGCCTGGGCCCAGGAATGGCATTTGCTGGGCTTCGGCCGATTCTTCCCCCATCCTTTAAGGCAATGGATGTATGAGCATACGGGCAGCTCTTTCGCAGGGGCTGTTTTCCTTTTGCTCCTATGCGGCTTCGCACTCTGGGCCTGGATTCGGTTTCCGCGCTGGAGCGGCCCTGCCCGTGTCGCTACTATCATGACGACCGGTGCCTGCGTCAGTTTAGCCATCATCCTGCCCTACAGCTTGCCGGATACTCTGCGCGTCAACAACGACCGCATGCTTTACTACACAGCGTTCTTCCAATGGCCATTAGTTGCTATGGGCATTTCGGCCCTGTGCTCACAGAAAAATAAGTTGCGGTTTGTCTTGCTGGGACTGGTGTTTTTAACCTGCCTGGGCTGCACCTTCCGCCTCATCTGGGATTGGCGGCAAAGCACCAAAGTCTTCTGGGCTATTCAGAAAAAATTTATCTGGAACGATGCACCCGTCGTGCTGATTCTGAACATGCCTTCCACCTACAATGGCGTAGGCATCATCCTGGGCACCGACAGCTCAGATCTCCCAGCTCACCTGCATATTTATGAGCACATCAACCTGAAAGGAAAAGTGTACGATGTGAGCAGCTACAACATGCAGCAGCCCGGCGATGGGGCACATGTCATCGTTGAAGACAGTAACCACCTGCATGTAGTGCTCAACCAATGGGGTTCCTGGTGGCAGCAACAAGGCCTCGGCGCTGTGAACCGTAGCAATGCGCTGTTTGATCTTCACTTCATAGATGCCGGCCACGACTACCGCCTGACCTTGAAACAACATCCGAAAGGCATGGTCATCCTCTACCAGCAAGGGCAGGAATGGCGCGTGGTGGATATGAGCAAAATCGGCCAGGAGCAATGGTAGCCGCAGGCCTTGCTTTCAAAGAATAAACCTGCCTTTGAACCCGGAAGAAATTCCTTTGTTGCGTCCGGAACTGCCGAAGATGCTGCTGAGCATCATCGGGCTGCTTGCCTGAACTGCCTAATTTCGGGCCGCAAAAACTAAGGCAGCAATGATTGAAATAAAGGTGCCCACCGTAGGCGAGTCCATCTCAGAAGTAACATTGGTGAAGTGGCTGAAGCCAGATGGCTCGTATGTGAACCGCGATGAACTGCTTTGCGAGCTGGAAAGCGAAAAGGCAACCTTCGAACTGAATGCCGAAGAGGCTGGGCTACTGCATATCGTGGCTCAGGAAGGAGCCACGCTGGCTATCGGCGATGTGGCTTGCACGATTGACGAAAAAGCACCCAAGCCTGCCGAAGCATCAGCAGATAAAAAGACTAAAAAAGAAGCGACTGCTCCGATGGCCCAGGTGGAAAAGAAAGAAACTCCCAAGCCTGACCCCCCGGCTCCCAAGCCCGCAGCAACGGACAAGAAAGCTACTCCGGTAGCACAGGCCATTATGGCCGACAAGCAACTGAAAGCAGCCGACCTGAAAGGCTCGGGCAGCGGTGGCCGCATCCTGAAGCACGATGTGCTCGAAGCACTGGCTCAGCCTCCAGGAGCCCGGAAAAATGCGGATGGCAGCCCTTCCCGGGAGCAGCGCCCTGAAAAGATGAGCAACCTGCGCAAGACAGTTTCCCGCCGCCTGGTAGAATCTAAAAACACAACGGCCATGCTGACCACCTTCAATGAGGTGGATATGAGCGCCATCATGGCAATCCGGGCTAAGCATAAGGAGGACTTCAAGAAAGCTTTTGGTGTGGGATTGGGCTTCATGTCGTTCTTCACCCGTGCCTGCTGCATTGCACTCGGCGAATGGCCGGCGGTGAATGCCCGCATTGATGGCGACAGCATCGTCTATCACGATTACTGCGACATCTCCATTGCAGTGTCGGCGCCTAAAGGCCTGGTCGTTCCGGTGATCCGGAATGCAGAAAGCCTCAGCATGGCAGGCATTGAGCTGGCTGTAGCAGAATTAGCCGCCAAGGCCCGCGACAACAAGCTTAGCATTGATGAGATGACGGGCGGCACCTTCACCATCACGAATGGCGGTGTGTTTGGCTCGCTGATGAGCACGCCGATTATCAACCTGCCCCAAAGCGCTATTCTGGGCATGCACAAAATCCAGGAGCGACCAATGGTGCTTCAGGGCAAGGTCGAAGTCCGCCCGATGATGTACATCGCGCTGAGCTATGACCACCGCATTATTGATGGCCGCGAGAGTGTCAGCTTCCTGGTTCGGGTGAAGGAATTGCTGGAGTCGCCGGAGCTATTGCTGGCCGGTCGTCCTCCGGTGAATATGCTCCTTGGGTTATAGTCCTTGTTGCTTTCTGGATTTCTTGTTTTTGCTGTTTTTACCTGGATGCAGCCTACGGTATGTTATGTGGAAAGTCGCATCCTGAAAGATTGCTGAACGGAGCGTCGCAACGGCTGCTTCATAGCAGTACAGAAAGCTTGAAAAAATAAAATCCTTTGGCCATTGCCCTCTGTATTATCGGAGCCTTTTGCTTTCCGGACGGGGCTGCCTTTCAGGCTTCGTAAATTTGCGATTCGACTTTTTCCAGTTTCAACATGTCTATTCGTCAATTGAAAAACTACGCTGAAGGTGCGTGGCGCACAGCCCGCAGCGAAGGCGAAACACTCCATAATGCCATCACAGGTGCTCCCATTTTTACGGCATCTACAGAAGGCCTCGACTTTGCAGCGATGATGCAGTATGCGCGTCAGGTGGGCGGGCCTGCCTTGCGGAAGCTGACGTTCCAGCAACGGGGGCGGATGCTGAAGGCACTGGCGATGCACCTGCTGGAGCGAAAGGAATATTTCTACGAACTCTCATACCTGACCGGCGCTACCCGGGCCGATAGCTGGGTGGATATTGAAGGAGGAATTGGGAACCTGTTTGCGTATGCCAGCCTGCGCCGGCAGTTTCCGGATGAGCGTTTTTACGTGGAAGGCGAAGCGGTGAAACTGAGTAAGAACAACACCTTCATTGGCCATCATATCATGGTGCCTCGAGAGGGTGTAGCCATCCACATCAATGCCTTCAACTTTCCGGTTTGGGGTATGTTGGAGAAAATTGCCGTGAACCTGTTTGCGGGCGTACCGGCTATCGTGAAACCCGCTACTCTGACCAGTTTCCTGACGGAAGCCGTGTTTGAAGAAATTATTAAGAGCGACATTTTCCCGGAAGGCTCATTGCAGCTTATCTGTGGTTCGGCCCGGGGCATTCTGGACAGCATCGAATGCCAGGATGTGGTGACGTTTACAGGTTCTGCTCAGACTGGCCGAAGCCTGAAGAGCCATCCGCGTGTGCTGGAACAGGCAGTGCCCTTTAACCTCGAAGCGGATTCACTCAACTGTTGTGTACTGGGCCCGGACGTGACCCCGAAGATGCCCGAGTGGGATCTTTTCATAAAAGAAGTGGCCCGGGAGATGACCACCAAAGCGGGCCAGAAATGCACGGCGATTCGCCGCATCATCGTGCCTGCCGACCGGGTGGAAGATGTACAAATTGCATTGGGCAAACGGCTGGCAGGTACCACCATCGGCGACCCCAAGGCGGAGGGCGTTCGCATGGGTTCGTTAGCAGGGCTGGCGCAAAGAAATGAAGTAAGGGAGCGCATTGACGAGCTGGTGAAGAGCCAATCCATCGTCATCGGCAGCCTGGAACATTTTGAGGTGAAAGGAGCCGATAAAGACCAGGGTGCATTCATGCCGCCCATCGTGTTCCTAAACGATGATCCGTTAAAGAAAACAGCAGGGCACCAAATAGAAGCTTTCGGGCCGGTGAGCACGCTGATGCCATACAGGGGCTTAGATGAAGCCATCACTCTGGCGCGAATGGGGCAGGGTTCCTTAGTAGGCTCCATCGTCACAGCAGATGATGATGTGGCCAAAGATTTTGTGTTGGGCACCGCACTGATGCACGGTCGGATTCTGGTCTTAAATGCCGAGTGTGCGAAAGAAAGTACGGGTCATGGCTCGCCCATGCCGATGCTCATCCACGGAGGCCCGGGCCGCGCAGGGGGCGGTGAAGAAATGGGCGGTAAGCGCGGTGTGATGCACTACCTGCAACGCACGGCCATCCAGGGTAGCCCGAGTATGATTTCGCGCATCACCAACGTCTATCAGCAGTATGCGCAGCAGCACGAGACCGAAGTGCACCCCTTCCGTAAATACTTTGAAGAGCTGCAGGTGGGGGATACGCTCATCACCGCCCGGCACACCGTGACGGAAGCAGACATCACCAATTTCGCCAACCTGAGCGGGGATAATTTCTATGCCCACATGGATGCGACCAGCCTCGAAGGCACCATCTTCGAACGCCGGGTGGCTCATGGATACTTTGTCCTGGCCAAAGCAGCCGGTTTGTTTGTAGATGCTAAGAAAGGCCCGGTACTGCTGAATTACGGTATTGATGAATGCCGGTTTACAAAGCCCGTGTACCCGGGTGCCACCATCGGCGTGCGGCTGACGGTGAAAGAAAAAACGGATCAGGAAAAACGTTCTGAAGAAGATGTAGCAAAAGGCATCGTGAAGTGGCTGGTGGATGTGTATGATGAGAGCGGTGAGACTGTAGCCATAGCCACTATTCTGACGATGGTGAAAAAGCGCAACCAGTCCTGAAGATGGTTAAGGCTGTAGCCCTGGCGCTGGCGCTGAGCTTCCTGCTCTGGGTGTTTTTCTATTTGCCCAAGCGCCTGAAGAATGGCCCTGGCGCTCGCTTTCGCTTTGTGGTTTTTTCTGTGTTTGCCCTCGCGTTTGCTTTCATTCTGATCAAAGCTTTTTTATGATTCGGGTCTCTGAACTGGGACTACTTTTTAGACATAATGGCTCCTGAGTAGTCCATCAGCAGCTTTCGCCACCATCTCGAAGACCCATGCATATCCGAACCGAACAAGACTATTATGCGCTTCTTGGGGTGCCGGCGTATGCGACTTCAGATGAGCTGCGGACAGCCTACCGGGTTCTGGCCAAAAAACTGCATCCGGATGTGGCTCTTGATGAGGCATCCCGTCAAAAAGACTTTTCGCTAATCAACGAAGCTTACGAGGTGCTGTCTCACCCGGAACGGCGGGCACAATATGATGAACACCGCTGGCAGATGGGAATCCCTGGGCCGGGCCGCAAGCCGGTGATCCCAAGCTGTGAGGAGTTTTTACATCAGGCCGAGCAATTGAGACTACACATGCAGCAGATTGACCAGCTACGCATGAACCATGAGGCGCTTCACGACTTTGTCTTGGACTTGCTGCGGGAAGAACATCTCCAGTGTTTGGCTTCCCACCCGGAGCATCGCCGACGGGTTTTTGAATGTGTGTTTGAAAGCATTCAGAGCCTTGCCTTGCAACTCAGGCCTGGTTTAGCGCCTGCCATGAAAGCCCTGGCCGGAGCTGATGTTTCCTTGCAGAAGCAATGGGATGCCTGGATGAAGGCCAGTGTGCAGGAAAGACGTTGGAACCGGTACCGACCCCTAATTGTGATGCTGTGCAGTGTGCTGATTTGTTTTGCTCTCTGGTTGTTTGCGCGGCGTTAGAAATCGCCGGAAGCATTCCCGGCCAGGGTCAGTAAGATGACGGCTGTGCCTTCGGCAAAAATGAAATGCCGGAGGCCGGGGTGCAGGGTAGCGATGTCGCCTTCATCCATCGAAAAGCTTTCCTGTTCTGTTTCTAAATTGATACGGCCGCTGAGCACATGAACACTCAGGGCGCCGGCAATACCGTGGCACATTTCCTGCCCGCTTTTAAGCGCCACAAGCACGATGCGCATGTAGCTGTTGTGGAGTAGGGTAATGGCATTGCGTGTGGTCTCTGTCCATGCTTTTTCATCCTTCAACTGGCGGATATAATGGGGAAGACTGAACCGCATCACCGCAGCGTCCAACGGGCGTTTCCCTTCCGGGCGGTTGGCGGTAGCGTCACTGAACTTTTCGGTTTGCGGTTCCATAAGGAGGATGGGCATGGAAAAATTGTGCCGCGGAAGCAAGGGAAATCAAGCACAGATGGGCTGAAAAATCAGTTCAGGCTGCGGAAGTCAACCGGCACCAGTTTGCTGACGCCCGGCTCCTGCATCGTGACGCCGTAGATTACGTCCACCGAAGCCATCGTCTGTTTGTTGTGGGTGACGATGATGAACTGTGAGTTGTCGGAAAACTTGCGAATCATATTGGTGAACTTGCCCACATTGGCATCGTCCAGGGGGGCATCCACTTCATCAAGAATACAGAACGGTGCGGGCTTGATGAGGTAGATGGCAAAGAGGAAAGCGGTAGAGGTGAGGGTTTTTTCCCCGCCACTGAGCTGGGTGAGGGTAGAGGGTTTCTTACCCTTAGGCTGCGCATAAATTTCGATACCGCTTTCTGCTACGTTGTCTGGGTCGGTCAGGCGCAGGTCAGCCGAATCATCCTCGGTAAATAAAGCCTTGAAGACATGCCCGAAGTTCTCCCGTACCTGTTCGAAAGTTTCGCGAAAACGCGTGTTGGCTGTGGCTTCTACCTCTTCGATAGTGGCTTGTAGGGATTCTTTGGCTTTGACCAGGTCGTCCTTCTGGCCGCTGATGAAATCATGTCGGGCTTTCACTTCGCTAAAGGCTTCTACGGCAGTAGGGTTCACCTCCCCCATGCTTTCTAAGCGCTGCTTCAGTCGTTCCGATTCGGCATTCAGTTCGTCCACGCCCTGCTCGCTCTGCCGCGGTTCGTCCAATATTTGTTCCAGCGACACCCGGAACTCTACCTGAAGGCGTTCTTTCATTCCTGCCAGGCTCAGCTTCATCTCGCCCAACTTTTCCTTAATGCCTGCCAGTAAGGCTTCGGCTGATTCTTTTTCTTTTCGCTTTTGCGACAAGACGCTTTCAGCGGCACTAACGGCATTACGCTTTTCGTAATAGCTACGGTCTTTCTCATTCAGTGCCCGCTCGTCGGATTCTTTCCGCGAGAGCAATTGATACAGTTCTTCATCGCCCGCATGCAAAGCGGTTTCAGTTTCGCCCAATTGCTTGCTTGTGTCGGCAAGGGATTCCTGGCTCTGGCTACGCTGGCGTAGCGTATCGGCTCGTTGGTTGTTCCGGAACTGAAGCTCCCCTTTCAGGCTTTCCAGCTTACTCTGTTGCCGGGTAAACTGTATGTTCTGTGTATTGTATTCCTGCGAGGCTGTGTTGAATTGTGCCTCTACCGTTGCGAAGGCTGATTCAGCGGTTTTCAGGGCCTCGTTGATACCTTGAAGCTCACGGACGATGCTGGCCAATTCTTCGCGTGTGCCGGCGATGCTTTGCTGGGTTTGGTCGAGCTGTGCCTGCACTTCCTGCATCCTGCGTTCCCCGCTTTGGCTGGCTGCTTCATAGGTCTCAATGCGGTTCCCATAGTTGGAAATACTGGATTGAATCCGGTTCAATTCCTGCCGGGATTGCTCAATGGCCTTGTCGGAAAGTTCGGCGTTGAAGCCGGCAAGCTTTGTCTGGATGGCAGTGATTTGGGCCCGCAGTGATGTGGTGGTTTCGCTGAGGGAAGCGATGTCTGAGGCCAGTAATTCTAAGTTTTTTGCCCGGCCGATTTTGTTGCCTTCAAAGATGCCTACAGAGCCTCCGCCTACGGTAAACTGCTCCGATTTATATCGTCCGCTTTTGTCCACGAGCACGAATCCTTCACTGCTTTTTGTCCCCTCCGGAAGTTGCGTGCAAATCAATACATGACGCAGCAGGTGCCCGGCCAGTACCTGATATTTCTCTTCCACTTCCACCGCTTCGAGGGCAGGAGTGATGGGACCGATACTGGCAGCCCTAAGTTGTTCAATAGCTTCGTTGTCGTATTGAATCTGCGTCTGCCGGGCTTCGTTTATTTTATCTAATAAAATGAAATTGGCCTTCCCTTTTTTTGCCCCTTCCAGCAGGCGAATGGCCTGGGCCGCTTCTTCGATGTTTTCAACCACATAATAGTTGAGGTATTGCTCCAGAACATTTTCCAGAGCGGTCCTGAATTCCGGCTTCACCACAAACACATCGCTGAGCAGCGGTGCCTGATGATTCCAGTCTTTATGACGTTTCAAAAATTTGATACTGTCGGGATAGCCTTCTAATGAATCCACGAGGCTCTTGAGCAGGTCGTGTTCATTCTTCTTCGAATCGAGGCGCCGGTTTTCCTCCACCAGTGTTGCCCGCAAGGCTTCCAGGGCTTCCTGCCCTTCCAGGATGCGGCCTTTCAGCTCTTCCTGCTTCTTCAGTAAAGCATCAAGCGCTGATTGTTTTTCCTGAAAAAGCACTTCGGCTGCGGCCCGTTCTTTCCGGATGGTATCAATGGTGGTACTGCGGCTTGCTGCTTCGCCTTGCAGATGCTGCAGGTTACGTTGCAGGTTCGTTACCGAGGTATCGGCAACGGCTACTTTTTTCTCGGCTTCAAATTGGCGACGCTGTGTGGCCTGGGATTCATTGCGGCGGAGGTCGAGTTGTTGTCGTGCGGTGTCGAAGGCATTGCGGCTTTCATCCATCCCCTTCCTGAGGTTGTCTAAGATGCTGCGCATCCCTTCCAGTGCGCTGGTTTCGGTGCTGATTTGCTGGCTGGAAAATGCGATGCTTTCTTCCAGGCTTCCCAATTGCCGGTCCGCCCCGGCAATAGCCTGATTGAGGGTTTGCTCGCGCTCGCGCAGGTACTCCAGGCGTTGTGCAGCCAGACGTTTGTCCGCTTCGAGCTGGCGCACCCGGTTGAGCAGGTCGTTAAATGCTTTTTGCAAGCCGTTCAACTCTTGCTCCTGAGTGATGAGCGCGGTCTTGTCTTTTTCGATTTGTGCTTCGCCGGTAGCTACGGCAGCTTCCAGGCCGGCTTTCCGGTCGGTTTCCTGATGCTCCTGTTCGTTGAGGCTTTTGTATTGCTCATTGAAATGCTCCAGGCTGGCCTTGGCCAGTTCGATACTGAGCTCCTTGTACTCGCCTTTAATCTTGAAATAGCGTTCTGCTTTGCGGGCCTGGCTTTCCAAAGTGCGCAGGTTCGCGCCAATTTCAAAGAGCAGGTCTTCAATTCGGGAGAGGTCTGCTTCGGTGGCTTCGAGCTTTTGTCGGGCCTCTTTCTTTCGGGTTTTGTAAATGGAGATACCAGCAGCCTGCTCCAGCATTCGCCGGCGGCTGCCTTCTTTGTCTTTAATAATATCGTCCACCATACCCAGCTCGATGATGGCGTAGGAGTCATTAGAGACGCCGGTGTCGAGGAAGAGATTGTGAATGTCTTTGAGGCGACAGGCTACGTCGTTGAGGCGGTATTCGCTCTCGCCGCTTTTGTAAAACTTACGGGTGATGGTGACGGTGGTAAACTCAGTAGGCAGCAGGTTCCTGGTGTTCTCGAAGGTGAGCGATACCTCGGCCATTCCGCTGCCGGCGCGGGTTTTGGAGCCATTGAAGATGAGGTCTTCCAGGTTGTCGGAGCGGAGCGATTTGATTTTGTGCTCGCCAATGACCCAGCGGATGGCATCCACGATATTGCTTTTTCCGCAACCGTTGGGGCCAACGATGCCTGTGATGGGATGGTCGAGGAGAACCTGGGTTTTATCGGCAAAGGACTTGAAGCCTTTGATGTCGAGGGAACGTAAGCGCAAGGGGCCTTAGGGGCTTTGAAATATGGGGCGCAAAATAAACTATTGGTACCGGAGTCCGGTAGCACCTTCAAGGCAGGTAATAGTTCCCATTATTATTATCAGCTCTATTCCATTGCCCGGCTCCCATTGCAGCCGCTCCTGAGTTTGATTTCAGCATCGAACCCCATTGGCGGGATTTTACTACCCGGTTTTGCACAGAACATACCAGCAGGCTCCCCCCGCCATCGCTCCCGTTAACTAAAAGTTTACCAACCTTTCCGGAGAAATGACCGTC
>JAFDYC010000075.1 GCA_018267625.1 Bacteroidota bacterium | reverse complement strand
AGTGGGGCGGAGGCTGAAGCTTTACCCGTATTGCTGCATTGAGCCTTATAAACCAGCGCATAACGTTAATTAAAATGCTAACAAATCGCTTAATTTCGGTCATTGTATTCATGCGAATGAGGTAATTTTAGGTTTATTCAAAAGCCATAATCAGTTGAAAAAGCTATTCCTCGCAGCCACCCTGATCCTGTCATTTGCAGCTATGGCACAAGCACAGAAGACAATGATTATCGTAAATCACACGCCGTGTGAGTGGTGGATAACACCTTATATGGATTATCCCTGGGGGCCGGGACCTTGTGGAAGTGAAGTGCACACAACTACTTTTTCCAATCTTATCGCTCCGAACACCTGGAATGTAGTTGCATCGTCTTGGTCATGGAAAGATTGCTCATCGGGTTCAATGGCCTACGACCCCGCATGGATATGGTGCTATGTGACGTTAAGCCCGGCTCTGTGTAAGGCTTACACGGTAAAGCTTAGCGGAACCGACATGGGGCAATCCACATGGGCTACAAGTGTTTTCCCTAGCAGTATGGGTCTGGTCAATTGCTTGCGGGGACAATACGATTACCTGGACAGACCTGGGCAATGGAAACGTACAAATTGATATTTGGTAAGGTGTATGTACAATTCATTTTTTAGCGTTCAATAAAATAAATAATTCACATGCGCATCGTACTATTTATTAATTTTTGTTTGTTATTTCCTTGCCTTTGCTTAGCGCAAAAGCAAGGGAATAATTGGTTTTTCGGGTATCAGTTGGGCCTTGACTTTAACAGCAATCCACCGACCATGATTTCGGGAAATACGGGTACGAGCGGGTCCGATCAGGAGGGTACGGCAGCAATTTCAGATACAGGCGGCAGGCTATTGTTTTATACTGATGGTCAGAATATTTTTAATAGCCGCCATGCCTATATGGCTAATGGCCAGAGTATAGGCGGTTTTCTTACTGCGCAGCAAAGTAGTATTATCATTCCCTTACCCGGTAGCGATAGCCTTTATTATGTTTTCACCTCAGATGCAGGGGATAACTTCAAAACCTGGCTTAGTCCACCCCGCCGGCCTGCGGGTTACAATTACAGCATTGTGGACATGTCGCTCGATCGTAAAAGTATAGACACCACGTTAGGTGCTGTGATTGCAGGCAAGAAGAACATTCATCTGGTGGACAGCGGAACAGAAAAGCTATGTGCAGCGTCTGACGGGGTCAATGGATACTGGGTTCTCGGTCACCGGATGTTTTCCGATTCCTTTATTGCCTGGCACCTCAATAGCGCCGGTATTTCATCACCTGTAGTAACCCGAATCGGTCCTGTGCTTGGGAGCATAGACACACGCGGTAATGTGTATGGAAGTAATGGTCAGATGAAATTCAGCCCGGACGGGAAGAAAGTAGCCACAGTTAATTATGACAATGACGATTCTACTTCTACCTTAGACCTATTCGACTTCAATTCACTTACCGGCCAACTCAGCAATCATTGTCAGGCCTTATTAAGAACACACACTTATGGCCCTGAATCTATTGGTTTGGAGTTTTGGCCAGATGGTTCGAAATTATTTATTAATGACAGAGTTGTTGGTGCCAATTATATGTGTGTGTTGCAGTTTAATTTGGGAGGCAACTGTTTATCATTCGCTAATTCAAAAGATACGATTGCAAAGCGTGCGCGTCGCTATTATCCATATAGTATTCAGGCAGGGACAGATAGTAACCTGTATGTGGCGTATAGGGATAATTTGTTAGACAAAGCTATAATTGATCGCATTACTAAACCAGATGGGACGGGAAGTCAGGTCAGGTACGATTCAATAGTATATAGCTGGAGCAATCAAACCGTAAATTATTTGCCACACCTCCCTTCTTTCGTTGCCGGATTTCGCTATCGTACATTCAAACTTTCGGTACCGGCAAACACTCCTACCGAATCGGTCCGAGTTTCGCCCAATCCTGTTGCGGGAATATTTAGCATCAGTGCAACAGGCGCAAAAAATCAGAAGTTCCAAACCGTTATCAGCGATATGGCTGGGCGTGTATTATTTCAGGCAACCCTACCTGCCCATTTGGACATGAGCGCTCAGCCTCCCGGCCTTTACTTTTATCGTGTTTATGGGGCAGAAGGGATGCTGCAGGCAGGTAAATTTTGGGTGCAACATTGAGGTATGGTTGCGCGGGTTTCCATACGTCACTTCAAGGTCTCAGAGGCCTGGAAGCGCAGTTTATGCCTGCTGCGCACGTTCTTTTTCGGCACGGAAATGTGCCAGCCATTCCTCCACCCCCGGCGCTTCCTCGACGCGAAATCCTCCAATCTGTG
>JAFDYC010000074.1 GCA_018267625.1 Bacteroidota bacterium | reverse complement strand
ACCCCTCGCAATATTGTTATCTACAATAGTAGAAATTATTAGGCCTTACTAGGGCCAACATGGCCGTAGGGGATGTTTAATCTACAATAGTAGAAATTATTAGGCCTTACTAGGGACATAAGGAAACCGTTATAGCTGAGGCATCTACAATAGTAGAAATTATTAGGCCTTACTAGGGTCGCCGACATGAAGGTGGGTGATATGATCTACAATAGTAGAAATTATTAGGCCTTACTAGGGCAATGTCTTTTATAGTCCGCCGCCTGCATCTACAATAGTAGAAATTATTAGGCCTTACTAGGGAAAAATAACGTTGTTATCGCGGGGGGTATATCTACAATAGTAGAAATTATTAGGCCTTACTAGGGGCATTAGTAGCGGGCCAGGCGCGATATCTACAATAGTAGAAATTATTAGGCCTTACTAGGGCAGAGCGATTGGATTACTGTGCAAGGGAATCTACAATAGTAGAAATTATTAGGCCTTACTAGGGCCCAACATCAGGCATTATCGCCGATATGATCTACAATAGTAGAAATTATTAGGCCTTACTAGGGAAATAGGCGATATGTATAAAGGCACATTAGATCTACAATAGTAGAAATTATTAGGCCTTACTAGGGCGCTCTATGACGATGAGGTATCTACGCTATCTACAATAGTAGAAATTATTAGGCCTTACTAGGGTTTAAAGTACCCAGTTTTGCGGGTTGGATCTACAATAGTAGAAATTATTAGGCCTTACTAGGGGTGACGGGTTCTGCTTCATGAGATAGGTATCTACAATAGTAGAAATTATTAGGCCTTACTAGGGAAAGTGAAAAATGGAAATGGCCAAAAGGCATCTACAATAGTAGAAATTATTAGGCCTTACTAGGGCCTCCTAACACGCTGCGTAAAGCCTGCAGGCCAAAAGGCATCTACAATAGTAGAAATTATTAGGCCTTACTAGGGCTTTCATCCACAAAAATACAATTTAGGTACTGGTATCCAACTATTTCAGAAAATATTTTTTTGTTTGTTTACCCCCCCCTTTGTAATCAGGCAGTTCAACCTGTTACTTGTTTTTGCAGATTTTCAATACAAAGCATCGGAAGTCCCGGAAATTATGCATCGGAACCCACCACAGGTTTGCTACACCATAATCAAATCCTGTCCCAGCAGGCTGGCACTGCCATAGCTTATCGTGCTTTCCCGGTCGGTAACAAAGAGATATACGCTGTCGCCCGGCTCAAAAAGTTTCTTAAACCGTGCCTCTACTTTGGTGCACACAATGTCGAGCACGCGCTTGGAGTTTTCGATTTCAAACACAGAAAACTGCACCCGCACCCCATACTGTGCCAAAAACTTAGAGAACTTGGTGCGCACCTTGTTGTTGCTAATATCATAAGCAACGATAATTACTTTACTCATAACTAAAGATTGGATATTGGTTAACACTTTTTCTGCCCATAAAGCAGCGGTAATACTGCTGAATGTACTTGTAGATAGCTGATTTGTGCGCAATGATGGCCTCAAAGAAGGTTTGGGTATAGAGTCGCTTCATACCCGACTTCAGGTAGTAAGCGCCTTTGTGTAGTTCGAAGTCGCTGCTCTTAAACGTACCATAGTTCAAGGCCTTTCGAATTTGGTGTTCCACAATGCAGCGAAAAGGCTCCATGAGGTCGCAGACCAGGCTCTTTCGCCGGAACCATAGCTGGTGATACACGCCCATATAGAGATCAAAGCCGAAGAGGCGCAGCATACACTCTATGTAGTTAAAGAGCATGGTATAGCCAATATCCAGGGTAACATTGAGGGTGTCCCGCTTCACGCGCGGCTGGCGGCCTTGCCAAGTTGCAAAGCTGAAATAGGCTTGAAAAAAGGCTTTGGCAGCCCGCCCTTCCAGCCCCATCAGCTCACGGTAGTCTTGCACGGTGGCTCCTTGTTGCAGGCTGTCCGCATGCTTTGGCGTGCAGCATCTACCTCGGGGGTCTTCTGCCGGGTTTTGTCCAGCAGTGCCCGTTGGTTGTTCAGCTTATTGCTGATGATCACCTGTGCAATCTCCAGGATGCCTTTGCTCTGCTCAAACTGTTTCTTGCGCAATAAATAATTGGCCTCGGCCATATTGCCGAAGTAGAATACCGGCCTAAAGTTGGGCTTCATCACCACGATGGGCACGCCATGCTTGTTGCAATGCTCTATCAGTGCTGTGGTGATGGTGGTGTGCTCCACAATCATCAGGCTCAGTATCTTAGGGAAAGGCAACTTCGTAATCGCCACACCCTCTTCGTCTTCCAGAAGGAGCCGCCCGGCAGATACCTTTAGTCTTTGGTTCTCAACACCGCTGATGACAAACAGGCTACGGTTTTCAATGTCTTTATGCGTAAACATGATCAGCATCGGTTTTGTCGCAAAGTGTGGCGTAGATGCAATGCAGGCACTTGACGGGGTTCGGCGTAAAGTCTTGTTCAAAGTCGTAGCGGGCAATGCTGCGGATGTGTTGCTACAGCTCGGCAAACGCCGCCTCGCCGGGCAAGGCTACCGGGTGCACTTTTCGGTCTTTGATTGAAAAAAACTGTAGTTGCGTGATGGTGTAGCCCATCTCTTGCAGGGCGAAGTATTGCGCCCAAAGCTGGTAGTAGTAGCCCTTGTAAAGCGTAGTGATGGCATATTTACTTTCTACCAGCCTTTGCTCTGCCACATGCAGGGTATCTATCTTGCCATAGATGCCCAGGCGCTTGGAAAGCACGTAAATGCCCTTGAGCGTTTGGCTGTCTTTTCTACTCGTCGGCGGGTGATCAATGGCCGTGTGGTGCAGCTTGCCCACTTGCTGGGGTGCCGCGCTGTATAGCTCCTCCACATTATTATCAAACACCTGATGCAGGTACAGGGAATAAGGGCAAAAAATAAAATCATTGAGGTACGAAATGGGCAGGGAAGTTTCCATAGTATTTCATTTTTTCAGTATGTCAAAGAACTTGGGGGGAGAATTTATCTTATTGCATGTTGTTTTTTGTATGTTTCAACAATTTATCAAAGTCGGATTGATACAATTTATCTTGTACAATACGGTATTTTTCAAATTCACTTTCCGCAAAGGCTTTTGAAATTTCATGCGTTACTTTGCCGGGGAAATCTAAAATTTCACGTTCGTTAAATTGTAGAAAAGCATTTAGTTTTTCCACCCAGTCGCTCATATACATTACTTTTCTTCGTTTGGCTTGGTCTTCTGCATAGTCTAGATACATCGTAACAATTCGGTTTAGACTACCTAATTCTTCTTCATTAAGGTAGTTTTTGGCAATACTTACATCACTTTTTCGGATTTTTCCGTCAGGGGCATTCTTCCACGAAGTAAGTCCCATATTTTGTTGGGTATGATTGGCGCGATGATAGACAATTTCGGCAGCAGTTTCGCGAGTAATAGCCCAATGCAATTTATTTTGTACGGTAGCAAAAAATGTCTTTGTTTCGGTACTGTTCACATTGTAATCAGCACTGCATTCGGCATATATGTCTGTAATTTTTTGATAGAAACGTCTTTCGCTGCTGCGAATATCCCGAATGCGTTCAAGGGTTTCGTCAAAATAATCTTGTCCGAAAATATATTCAGGTTGTTTTAGTCGCTCTACATCAAGCACGGAACCTTTTTGAATGTATTCCCTTAAAATATTGGTTGCCCAATTACGAAAAAGTATTGCCCGCTCAGAATTGACACGATAGCCCACAGCAATCACCAATTCTAATTTATAAAAAGCGGTGTTGTAATTCTTACCGTCTTCGGCAGTATGTGCAAATTTTGCACATACTGAAATTTCAGCCAATTCACCCGTTTTGAAAATATTTTTTATATGCTTGGTAATTACCGAACGCTCCACACCAAACAGCATGGCTATTGACTTCTGTGTAAGCCAAAGGTTATCGTGTTGCAACAACACTTCTACTTTCGGTACATTCCTGCCATCTTTATAAATGATTATTTCCCTGCTTTCTCCTTCGTGTAGGATTGTTGGTTTCTTACTCATTATCTTTTGTTTTTAAATCCGGCTTTTTCTAACGCAATTTCTAAGTCTGTCTTGTGTTGAGATAATTTATTATTGTTTTGAGGGCGATTATTATTTGTGTTTTTATGTGGTTGTTCAGAAGATTTCTTTACTTCTTTTATTATATGAGGAGCAGGGTTTAAAAAATTATAAAACCCTCGTTTAGCAATATTATATCCTGCAACACCATCATTGGAATGCATGAGCCCTGAGCTATTAAAGTTGCAATTGTTACAGATGTATGGGTCTATATGTCCCGGGTTATTTCTTCCACATGAAGGACAAAGATTGCTTGTTTGAAAATCACTGATAAAACAAATATTACCTAATCGTATAATTGCATCTTTATTATTCTCTCCAGCGAGCCCTTCACTTCGCACTGTCATTAAGCTTTTAATAGGAGGAACTAAACCATAATTTTGGAATTTCTGATATAGTTTGCGTTCTAATACACGGTAGATATTCCCGCTAAACTTACCTAAATCTTCTGCTACTTTATTTGTATCAAAGCCTTCTTTGATCACCAAGCCTTCACCCTGAGTTTTGCTTTTATAGTAGTGATAAAGAGAATCAATGACCCCAATGGCGTTGGCCACTACAGCAGCTCTAAGATGGTTGATCTTAAGCTCTAATTCTTCATTGCCTATTTGTTGGCGGTTTTCATTGGTATTGTAGTTGTTAAGTTCTTGAATAATTTCTTGCTCAGTTTTAATGGCAAAAAAATCTTTCCGAAGTTTGAATATATTACGAACATCAAAAATTTCTGTTACCGATTGCAAATCCTCACCGATATAACATACTGCTAATATGATATGCTTTGAGTAATAGCCTACACGCTGGTCTTTCTTAACTGTTTCATATTTCTGGTTTTTTTCAGCGGGCAAATTCGTGGTTTGTCTGTTCCAGATTGCGTAAATCCAATTAGTATATTCTGTTTTTTCTGTTTCAGATAGTGAAAAATATTTTTTATTGTTTTTAGTTAAATTGAGATATTCAATAAATTTTTCTTTTTCGGCTTGGTTCAGATCTTCGCTTTTTTTCAAGGTTATTTGTTTAGCCGTTTGCTTTTCTGCGTGGTCATTCATATCCCACAGCATACGCTGGGCATGTCGCATCCAAAGGTTAAAATAAGTAGGCACATCACCATTAGTAATAATGTGTCCGCCAATTACTTTTGCAGTAGTTAAATCGAGTGTAAGCAAGCTGTCTTCTTTAAACAATTTAGAAAACATTGTCTGATATTCAGTCTCTGTTTTTTCAAAAGTTCGAGTGTATTGCTCTTTGCTTAAAAAATAAGATGGATTTTGAATGATTTTTCGGTCTTTTCCGTTTTTATCTGCTTCTGAATGTGATAAATTAGTTATGCTTAAAACTTTAAAGCCGTATTCATTAATTTTATCAATTTCTTGAATGCTTTCTTCATGAGTATTTTGTTTGAAAACAGGAAAATAAACACCAAATGTTGCTAATTCTGTTTCGCCATTATCGATACCTAAAGCAAATTTAAAATCCTCTTTTTTAAACTTATTATTAAATTCTTCAACTGAATGAGTGAATTCCTCATCTGTCATAAAAGATAATTCTTTAGTAGGCGTGTTGCTATGTTCGGAGATGGTGGTGACCAGGGTAAATTGTGGATGGAGGTAGCGGTTGTGTTTGTTTTCGTCAAATAGGGCAGATTCTTTGCCATACTTATGCACTCTGCTTTCTTTCGCTGGCCGCCAAAGAATGGCCAGTTCAGGATTGATACGAATGTCAAAATTTTGCTGCTCATTTTCGTTTGTCCAGAATCTGCGCCAAATCTGTGTATGGCGTTTTTCGTTGTCGCTTTCTCCTTTTGTCAAGTCAGTGGAGGTGATGTCAAAAACTTGCGGTTGGTAGCGCCTGATTATTGTATCCAGAATTTGCTCCGGCAGTAGTGCATAGCGTTTGTAGCAAATTTTTTCTAAGGCAATTTGAAACTCGTCCAGCGTTTCAAAATTTTTTTCCGTGACTTCCTTTCTCAGTGCTCGTATGGGGAGCTTCAAGACCGGCTGCGTATATCTGGAGGCTAAAACATCCTTGTAAAACGCAATGATCTTGCGTGCATCACCTTTAAAGGAGAATTCGCCTTCTATATTAACTTGTTTGTTTTGCCCTCTATTATCTGTTTCGGAATAGCTATGATATCTTAAAACACTTTGAATATCATTATTAAAAGTATTTGTACCGGCATCTAAATGACCGAAACAAAGCTTACGTAGGCTTCTCAGTGTGAAGCTCTCCAGCCAATAAATCTTACTGGCTGAGGTCTGCTGGCATACCGGTGCGTTGCAGACAAAAGCATAACATTTGGCAGCAAATTGTTTTGGAATGAGCAGGAGTTGATGCCTGCCTTCGCGCTCCAAAACTAATGACCAATATTGCAGGAGTTGGGATTCTACTGCTTCCTTTTCAATTCCCTTAATGGTAGAAAGAATACGACCGTGCTTTAAGGCAATATTCCGATATAGATCTGCAAATCCCTTATATGTTTTGAAACTGTTCTGATTTCGTTTATCGGCAGCATTAATTAAGGCTCCCCGTTCCTTCTTAAGCCTTTGCAAGTTGCTTCTGAGTTGCAGTTTCTGGCTATCATCGCTCGCTTGACTAAGCTTGGTTGCTTCTTTTTCTATTATACCCGTTAGGTCTTTATAACTGTTGAACTCTTGTTCGCTAATACTGGAAAACAAATAAAGCTCGGCGTTATTCTTCAATTCTTGAAAGCTCAGGTTTTGGGTCATCAGTTCATTGAACCTTGCCTTTTGTTGGGCTTTAATGTTCTTTAGTTTTTGGCGCAAAGCTTCTAAATCAGAACCCCCCGCTTGCACATCATCTTTAATTTCCCGGGAATAACTCTTACCGCTCCATATCTGCCCATTCCAATCCGTAATTAGCAGCTTGCTTTGCTGCTCGCGCACCTTTTGCGCATAGTCAACCGGCATTTTGTTGATGGTGTAATAGTTGAAACTAGCCTTGGCTATGGGCACTCCCGTGGATTGTTCCGGCAGGAATTTTTTAATACCCGCTAATAGCTCCAAGTGTAGCGCTTTTCCTTGCGACTTGAGTTGAATGCTCAAATCTCCTTCCTCATGTTTATCCACTGAATTTTCTACCAAGTCCACGAAATAGGACAAGCCATTTCTACTACCAAGCCTTTTAAGTAAAAGTCCAGAATGGGCGTTCCTAGCGCGTTCATTTAACTGTGCGATGGCATCATCCGTCAATTCCTGGTAGGTGTTCTCAAGCTCATCCAATCGGTCTTCAATATCTTTAGCTAAGCTTCCAAATTCTCCTATTGTTTTGGTTTGTTTCCGCTTGGTTTTGTCGCGCTCGGCTTCACTATCGTGGAAGATTTGCTTTGCATATCGTTTTAGCCATTCACTTTTAATAGACAAGCCACTTTTCACTTGCTTGGTACCGTTCCTATGATCGTGAAGCAAATATTGTTTCAACGAGTCCTTGAAATTGCCCAACTTGGAAATAAAGGATACCAAGTCAAAAGAAATGTTCTTCAACTCATCAACTTGTTGTTGTATCAAGTTGTTTTCTTCGGTGGGTTCTAAACGGAAGCGGATTGCTTTCGTCAATTTGTAATTTTCCATGATTGTGTTTATTTGAGTTTTATTTGAAATTCTGTACAAAATCCAAACATCCTTTATTGGTCTTATCCAAATCTAATCACTTCCAATCGTCGCCTTCAAGTTCGTGAAGCTACATCAGCCACATTAGCCCCTCCTTGGCTATGTGGTAGGCTCCGTTAGTAACGGCATCTTTAGGCGACTTATCAGTAGCTTAGCGACTGTCGTAGATGGGTTTCAGTTCAAAGCGGAGTGTTTTGGACAATTGATACTTGCCGGTAAAATTCTTTAAGCTGTTCATGTTTTTAGAAGATTTGGTGAGAACAATGCGGATGAAATAGAAAATTAAAAGCCTCTTTGTCTTGAGTTTACCAAGATTAAAGACAATCTAAAAAGATTTTCAAGAAGGATTTAATGTAACAGCCCGTCATGGCTGCCCCAAATGATGGATCTCAACTATTATCCGTTGCAGAGCATCCTAAGACAAAGGCTATATGAGTCAAACCCTGTACAAAAAACTGATTGAAAACGGGAAATGATATAAAAAAACAAAGGGGTCCTGCCCATTCAGGCAAAACCCCTTGATTGATTTCCGCTCCCCCTGTTGGACTCGAACCAACGACCCCCTGATTAACAGTCAAGTGCTCTAACCAACTGAGCTAAGGAGGATTGTAGCGTAACCTTTCGTTGAAAGGACGGCAAAAATAAGCTCAGGCACTATTCCCCCCAAAACATTTTCTCAGCATTGTTGGAACGGCCCAGCCAGCGCAGGTTTCGCCATAAAAAACCGGCATCAACTCCGGGGGTATATCGCCGGGCATAATCCATCGCCAACTCAAGGCTTAGCTGTTCATCGGGCACTAAATCAGCCCTCAAATTATACGTGGGTAATACAGAAGCCCGGATACGGGGCAGGCCAAATCGGTTTGCCCAGGCAAGCTCATAACCAATCCAGGTTTTCCGACCGAAAAGCACTGCAATTGAATTGGCGAACAACCCGCTCTTTTCGTGCAGCACCAACAGCAAAACCGGCGACCAGATTAGAATGGCTACCGAGGTGACAATATCAAAAACACGTTTATTGCGCTGTTGAGAGAAGTGCGCCAAGGCATAATGCCTGCCCGCCATGTATAAATCGCCAGAGGCCTGGCTGGAATTGCTTCCCACAAAACCACGGCTCCCGCTCAGGTGAATTTTGTAATCATACTGGTCTCCGCATTGCTGCATGGTTTCAAGCATACGGCCATAGCTCAGGCTGCCGGCACAGAAAATTACTTCTCCTATACCGGCGACATACAGCAAGGGTTCCAACTGTTGGATATGCCCAAGTTGATGGGTACCATCGCCCTCATCGGCCACGGAAATCCGTCCGGTCAATTCAGGGGCAGCAGGCACTTTTTGTAACAGGTCTGCCGCTTCTTCATAAGCGGAGCCGTCACCGACCAATACAATTTTGCGCAGCTCATCATCCGTGCGGATAAAGCGAAAAATCCCGAAGCGGTACAGCAATTCATGCAAGCCCAATAATGCTACCGTACCCACTACCCCACTCAGCATAATCAAGCCCCGGGAATAGCGTAATGAAGCACTCAGCAAGCCGTAATAAGCCAGGATAAAGACGGAACCGATGACCATACCCCGAACCACACGCAGCGGGCGATAAGGCTGATCATAGGCGCCATTCAGCCAGAGCGAGGCAATCCAGAGAAAGAGGTAGGCCGGGAAAGTCGCCAGGATGAAATTGGGCGGTACAGGAGGCACTCCACGGATATGCCCCACCCAAAAATTTTTCATCAAAAACAAAGTCACCAGCAGCACCAGCGTATCAAACAAGGGCATGCGCAGGATTCTAAACAAACTACGCAGCACACCCAGTAAAGCCCGTAGGCCAATGCCGGCATGAAGCATAAACAAAAAGACTCGTGCCTGCCCTTTGCTGTAGTGTTTTCTCACAAACGTGGCCAGTGCCTGATTGAAGATGCGGATGTAGCTGAGCGTCGCTTTTCGGGTGCTCTCCCCCTTGTAATGAACCAAGGTAGCCTCCGGAAAATACAGGTTCTGAAAGCCTGCCTGACGCACCCTGTAGGACAAGTCCACATCTTCGCAATACATAAAATAGTCTTCGTCGAACGCAAAACCTAACTGGTCAATCACCGAGCGCCGCAAGAGCATACAACAGCCGGAAAGCACTTCCACAGGCGCCGTCTGCCTTTCGCCCACATGCACGGCATAATAGCTGTTGAAATAGGCAGAACGAGGAAAAATACGGTTGATACCAGATGACTTGAACAAGGCCACCCGTAAGTTGGGAAATGATTTTTTCGAATCCGGGGCAAAACGCCCTTTCCCATCAATGAGACGGGGCCCCAAGGCACCTACTCCCGGAGAAGCATCCATACAGGCGATGGTTTTCCTGAAAAAATCTTCCGGCATCACCGTGTCGGGATTCAGGAAGAGGATGTATTCACCACGAGCAAGGGCTACACCCTGGTTATTCGCTTTAGAAAATCCGGCGTTATCCTGGTTTTCAATGCGGATGACTTGTGGAAAGCGCTGGCGCAGCATGGCCAGGCTACCATCGGTAGAATGATTATCTACTACGATTACTTCCACATCAAAACCTTGTGCTGCTTTCAGCACACTGTCCACACAAAGCTCCAGGAAGTAGCGGACGTTGTAATTGACGATAATGACCGAAAGCTTCATGTGGTGTGACGCGGGCGAAAATAGGGCTGCCATTGCAAACGTTATCCAAGACAAAAACATTGCGAAGCCTATTCATGAAAAAAATACCCTGCAACAGGTGCTGCCTAATTTTGCCACATGAAAAACCTGCGGCATCAGAGCCTGGAAGCGATAGAAGATTTGTTGAAAGAATGGGGTGAGCCTAAGTTTCGGGCAGCTCAGATTTGGGATTGGCTTTGGAAGAAAAATGCAGGTTCCATCGGCGAGATGAGCAATCTGCCAAAGGCTTTACGGGAAAGGCTGGGCACTGAGTTCGGCATTACTAAGGTGGTCATTCATCACAGTCAGTTCAGCTCGGACGGCACCATTAAAAATAGGTTGCAATTACACGACGGACATTTTATTGAAAGCGTACTCATACCGACTGAAAAGCGGGTAACCGTCTGCGTTTCGAGCCAGGTGGGCTGCTCGTTGAGCTGCAAGTTTTGCGCTACTGGATATCTCCCCAGGCTGCGCAATCTCGAGTTTGATGAAATCGTGGATGAGGTTACTATGGCTCAGGAGCAGGCCTTGCAGCATTATGGACGCCCTATCACCAACATCGTCTATATGGGGATGGGCGAACCCCTGCTGAATTATAAAAACGTGCTTCGCTCTATTGAACGGATAACCTCATCTGATGGGATGGGCATGAGTCCAAGACGAATTACCGTTTCAACTTCCGGTATTGCCAAGATGATTCGTCAGCTTGGCGATGATGGCATCCGCTTCAAATTGGCCCTGAGCCTGCATGCAGCTACGGATGAAAAACGTAGTGAAATCATGCCTATCAATGAAACGAATGACCTGACCATGCTGAAGGATGCATTGAATTATTTCTACCAGAAAACCGGCAATGAAATCACCTTTGAATACATTTTGTTCCGCGATTTCAATGATAGCCTGACTGATGCCGATGCACTAGTAAAGTTTTGCCGACAGGTACCCGCAGATTTGGTCAACATCATTGAGTATAATCCCATCGAAGCAGCAGATTATGAAAAGCCGGAAGAAAATTCAGTCTCCGCTTTCATGCAATACCTGGAAAGTAAGCGGGTGAATGCACGATTACGGCGCAGCCGGGGCCGCGATATTGATGCTGCCTGCGGACAGTTGGCCAATGTGAACCATGAGTCTGCACCTTGATTTAAGAGCAGTAGGTAGGGCCTTTTTTTATTCTCTATTGCTTTATTGTATGTTTAGGAGTGCACATGCAACTGTGCACTCCTAAACCTAATCAACATGAAGCAAACAGTTCTCTTTTTCGGCGCCTGTCTTTGCGCCAGCATCTTGTTTTCTTGTAATTCAAGAGGTCCTATTAATTCTGAGCAAGGCAAAATTTCCACGCAAAAAAACCAAACCGAAAAAGTAGAAGGCGAAGAAGGTGAAGAAGGCTATGATGAGCCTGCGCAGGCCATGAAGTATGACTTTGATCACGAGAAGGATCCCAAGACAAACCGCGTGCCTCGTGAGACGCTCTGGCCCATCATCGAATACACCGAACAACTCAAACAAGACATCCGGGCCAGCTATCCGGCCAGCGCCAAAGGGAGCCTTACCGGCTGGATTGAACGTGGCCCGAATACAGATTCTACCGGGCCTTCCAATGGGAATACACGCTTTGGTGATGGGTCAACCTCTGGCCGCATTCGTGCTGTGATGGTAGATGCCTCTGATGCTACCGGCAATACCGTATTTATCGGTGGTGTATGCGGCGGAATTTGGAAAACAACCAATATTTCCAGTACGACACCTACTTGGAATTTAATCAATGACAAGTTGGCTAACCTGGCCGTGACGGGTATTTGCCAGGATCCCACCAGCACTTCGACGATGTATTTCTGTACGGGAGAATCCGTGTATAATGGCGATGCCGTTCAGGGTGATGGCTTATTTAAGAGCACCAATGGCGGCACAAGCTGGACACAGCTTTCCAGCACCACCGGTGGCGGTTTTGATTATTGCTCCAGGATACTATGCGATGCATCCGGAAATGTGTATGTAGGCACCCGCACCGGGCTATACCGCTCAACAAACGGTGGCACCAGTTGGACCAATATCACTCCAAGTGGAATAAGCAGTGATGTAGCCGATTTTAAAATCAGCTCAACAGGCAGGCTTCACCTTTCTACAGGCTTAGTATTCAGTAGCGGCACTGTTTATTATCGTTATACCAGCAGCCCCAGTACGGCTACTTCTTCTTCCGGTTGGTCTTCCGCCACAACACCTTATTCAACCAGTACGAAATGCCGGGCCGTGCTTGCATGCAAAGGCGATACCCTCCTGGCTCTGCCTGCTACTTATGGCTCTGGTTATGGCGTAGCCAATGTGTACCTGTCCACAGATGGAGGAGACAATTGGGCAGTTACTTCAACCACACCTTCTCTGGGCAGCCAGGGCTGGTATTGCCTCGCAGCGGCTATCAACCCAAGCCCGGGCACCAATATGTTTATGGTCGGAAGCCTGAATGGCTACCGCTCCACCAATGGAGGCTCCACATGGTCCACCGTCACTGAATGGTATAACATTTCAGGCAAGAGCTACGTTCACGCAGACCATCAGGACATGCTTTGGTACAATACCAGCACACAAAGCCGTGTGATTATTGTGTCGGATGGCGGCATCTTCCTATCCGTGGACAGTGGGAAAAACTTTGTCTCCAAGAATGACGGCCTGCGCCTGAAGCAATTTTATTCTGTAGCAATAAATCCTTCCGTTACCAATTACCTGTTAGGAGGTGCTCAGGATAATGGCTGTCATGCCTTGACTGTTGCGGGCTTGAGCGGAAGCACTGAAGTGACCGGAGGTGATGGCGCTTATGTACACATTGACCAAAACCAGCCTGCCTACCAATTTGGCTCTTATACCTATAATCAATATCGGGTAAGCACCGATGGAGGAGGCACCTGGTCACAAGTCAACCTCAACACTAGTTCCGGGCAATTCATCAATCCTACCGACTATGACAGCGGCAGCAACGTAATGTATTGCGGCGATAATGCGCCAAGTTACAGGCGCTGGACTAATCCACAGACCGGTAATACGAGTGCTACTGTATCCCTCAGTGGCTTAGGTTCTTCAGATGAAGTGTATGCAGTTGCCGTTTCGCCTTACACAAGCAACAAAGTTTTGTTCGGAACAAGTACCGGCTACCTAATGTCCGTAAGCAGCGCCAATACCACCAGTTCTCCGGCAGGCACACAAATCGGCAGTGGCTTAGGTATTATCAACAGCATTGTGTTCGGCGGCTCGGAAGATACTGTCATCGTGACCAGCTCCAGCTACTCGGGCACTCAGGTATGGTATTCCACCAATGCAACCAACAGCACCCCCACCTGGACCGCCAAAGACGGCAACCTGCCTGATATGCCTGTTCGCTGGTCCCTGATGCTGCCCAATAGCTACGGAAAACGGGTGATGCTCGCTACAGAAACAGGGGTCTGGGTAACTCGGGATATCACCGCCTCTTCACCCACCTGGGTACCGGATGCTACCTTCCCGAATGTGCGTACGGATATGTTCGCATTCCGCTTATCCGACCGCGTGGTAGCTGCTGCTACACATGGCCGCGGTATGTGGTCGGGCATTGCAGATAATAACATCGCCATTGCCTTACCGGTAAATAATTTCAAGCTGTCGGCCATACCCGGAAATCCATATGTGGACTTTGCCTGGACTTTCAGCACCGCCCGAGATGTGATCCATTTCGAATTACAGCGCTCCGAAAATGCCAGCGACTATAAAACGATTGCCACCACAGATGGAGGTGCTGCACACAATGCCTATACCGGACGTGACTTGCGCTCCAATGAAGGCTGGCGCTACTATCGGGTAAAAAGCACGGATGCTTATGGGCTGGTTCAATACACCAATGTGGTTTCAATTGCTCCCGAATCCGCTGCTTCAGGGCCTATCAGCCGCTTATATCCCAACCCTGCAGGTGCAAATACACTCTCCTTCAGTCTGAATTTGTCAAAGGCTGCCGACATACACGTGCAGGTGTATGATGCTGCAGGAAGGCTCGTATTGAATCAAAACGGACAGGCAGGCGCCGGCATCAGCGTTCAGACGCTCAACATCAGCAGGCTCGTAGCGGGGAATTATCTCGCAATCATCACTGCAGGTTCTGAGCGTAGCAGCCAATTGTTCATCCGTCAGTAGGCCTACCGTCTTCCGTTCTATCAGGCCGCAAGCCACTCTTCAAAAAACCGGAGCGTGCCTTGCGGTCTTTTTTATTTTGGTTGTCGGCTTTTGCACACGGATGCAGCTTCGTTGCGTTGCGCACTGAGGGGCCTTTCTGTCTATTAGGCTTTCCGCATAGCATCGGGACTGTATGTTCCGGGGAATGCTGCGCAAAGAAATCCAGCTGAAACGTGCGACGCAACGGAAGCTCCATAGCGAAATCCTGCTGACCAAAAAAACAATTCGCAGGCTAAGCAATCAGCAACCAACTTAGGTGGCAAAGAGGATTGCATTTTTTTGTCTGAGGCACTCAATGAAAAAACAAGTAGCCCAAAATGATGGCGGCCACCATGCCAAAAGCATCCGCAATGAGGCCCAGAACGAGCGCATTGCGGGTGTTTTTCACCCCCACACTGCCGAAGTAAACCGCCAGCACATAGAAGGTCGTTTCGGTGGTGCCTTGCATGATGGCAGCGAGCTTACCGGGGAAGGAAGCCACACCGTATTGCTTCATCACGTCCACCATCAGGCCTTGTGCGCCGGAGCCGGATAGGGGCTTCATGAGCATCACCGGCACGACGGGTACAAAGTCTGTGTTGAGGCCCAGCGCCGCAGCTCCGGCAGCTATGCCCTGCACGATGAAATCCATGCAACCGCTGCTGCGGAACACAGAGATGGCAATCAACATGCCCACGAGGTAGGGGATGATGCGTAAAGAGACGTTGATCCCTTCCTTGGCGCCTTCTACGAAATGCTCATACACTTTTTGTTTCTGAACGACAGCCGCAGCAATGAAAGCCATGATCAGAAATAGGATGAATCCGCTGCCGATGGTGCCAATGCGTTGAGCTATATCATCGGTGCTGTGGCCCGTAGCAACGAGATGCTGAACATAGGCATAAGCGCCGCCAATCAGCCCCCCGAAGATGCCGAGGAAGACCAGAACCGGCAGCCGGAGCAAGTTGATGCGCTGGCTGATGGCCACGATGCTCATGCCCGCCACGAAAGCGATGAAGGTGGCGATCAGGGTAGGCAGAAAAATATCTGCTGCATTAAAGCCGGCTACATGCTGCTCTACGGCCATCGTCTGGCGGATGGCGATGACCGAAGTAGGCACCAGGGTGATGCCCGCCGTGTTGAGCACCAGGAACATGATCTGAGCATCCGAAGCGCGTTCTTTATCCGGGTTCAGTTCTTGCAATTCCGTCATGGCTTTCAGGCCCAGCGGGGTGGCTGCATTGCCGAGTCCCAGCATATTGGCCGAGAGGTTCATGGTGATGCTGCCATTGGCGGGATGCTCTGGGGGGACATTTTTGAATAAGGTCCGAAACAAAGGAGCGACGCCCCTTGCCAATAAACCAATGACGCCGGCTTTTTCGCCAATTTTCATGATGCCCAGCCAGAGCGCCATGACGCCGGTGAGGCCGAGGGAAATTTCAAAACCGGTCTTAGAAGCGCTGAAAACCCCATTTAGCATATCCGTAAACAAGGGGCCGGAGCCGGGGATGAAAATGACTTTGATTAAGCCGACGATGAAGCCTATTAGTAACAAGGCAACCCAGATATAATTGAGCATCGGCGTGAAAGTAGGGATTGAAGTTTGCAGTCGGCATGGGAAACGGCAGGAGCCATTTCGGTTGGGGCTTCAAAGAAAAAGGCTACCCGAGAGTAGCCTGAATGAGAGTGGAAATAATTGCTTACTGTGCAGCGCTGTCGGCTGTAGGAGCTTGCTCGGGGGCCGCATCTGCCGGAGGTGCCATCACGGTGTCGGGTGCAGCACCTGTATTGTCGCCATTCAAATCAGCAGGGCTGCCTTCGCCGCCCATGCCGCCCATATCCATTTTGCTCCATTGAGCCAGCCACTTGCCATTTTCTTTTACCAGCTTAAGTGTCTTAGGAGAAGGATCATTTGAGAGGGTGTATTCGACGGTTGCTTTATCGCCGTTCACAACCGGATCCTTCAATTCAATCTTGATTTTCTTGGCTTCGTCTTTGGCGCTTTGTTGCACCATACCCATCATGCTTTCAAAAGTTTCGAGCTGCTTGCGGGTATCATCCGTGGACACTTCCTTGGCTTTGGCGTAGTCCATGTGGTAAAAACTGTTCAGCCATTTTTCGGCAACAGCCTTGGGGGAGTTGGCATTGCAGCCCGCGAAAACAAACGCCAGTACAAAGAGGGCAGAAAGGCTTAGTAGGATTTTCTTCATAATAAAAGGATAGAAAGCCAGCCAGGATTTGGGCAGGCGGGGGCAAAACTAAGGCAAGTAACGTACATCGCAAACGAGCCGTGCGTGCGGGTTTTCGTAGAGGTCATCAACGCCTACATAAGTCTTTTTGAGAAGATGAGAAAGGGGGAAAAAGCCGGTATCCCGGGCGGCCTCGCGCACGGCTTTATAGACAAATTCGGCACAGTAAAACCGGTCATCCGTGGCCAGGTCAAAGTCCATATCGAAGGGTATCCGGGCCAGCCAATAGCGCCGGACAATCTGATGCAGCCGGACTACCTGCCCAGGGCTAAGCTGCAGGCGGGCAATGCCCAGTCGTTCATTGCTTTTTGGGTTGAAAAAAAACGAGGCCGAGTCGCGCCGCAGCCGTTCATCCGGGTTGTCTTCACCGCCGATGCTGTGATACACAAATGGGTAGCCTTGTTCGAAAAAGACAATTCCACAATGAGAATAACGCTTGTCTTGCTGGTTCATCTGCCGCAGCATGACACTGGTAGCATCCGCTCCGGTCCGCAAGGCCAGGTCTCCATCGTGGAGCAGATGCAGGGCAGAATCAATGGCATGAAGATTTTCAGGACGATTTTCGCGGCGCAAATGCGCGGGATACATGTTTGCGGGTTGTGAAGCATTCAAGGGATTCCCCCAAAACCAGGCAAGGCAAATCACAAGGATGACCAGGCCCAACACCGCCCAAAAACCCCGCGAAAAATGCATGGGACAAAATTAACAGGGGCCCGAGCCAACCTTTTTAAAAAAGAAGCCGTCTTATCTCCTTACCAGGCTGATGCTGCGGCCACCCGCTGTAAAATCACCTATTTTTAACTCCAAACTCCGAACGAAACCAATCATGAAACGGTTATTTCTCCTTTCCGCACTGCTGCTGGCCAGCTTTTCTTTTGCATTTGCCGATGGCGGTGCCAAAGCAAAAAACGATGCTGCCATGAAAGAAGGCCAAAAGGCACTTCATGCAAAAGTCATAGAGCTTGAAAAAAATATTCAGAAAAAAAATGCAGAAGCCATTGAGGTCAGCGCCAATGACGTGTTGGCAATCATGCGCCAGGGGGTTGGCTATACCCGCCAAGACGCATCCCTGATGTCGGGAAAAGAACGGGATGCCCGCTATCAGCATATGCTGAAGCTAGAGAACATCGTCATTGACTACATGAAATACAACAAGGACGCGAGCGCTAATGGTACGAACTTGATACAAACGGCTAAAAGCTTCGAAACTGCATACCATTAATTGTATTTGGGGCTGTATAATCAGAGGCTGTCTCTAAAGGACAGCCTCATTTTTTTATCAATAGCTGCACCCCGTTACCGGGCAGAGAAATACAGCCGGTAAAAAATGACTTTTCTAAGCAAACATGTTCCACTTTTCGGAGGCTTGAGGGGCATTAAAAATGCACCGTCCAACCCAGCAGGAGCCAGCCCAGCACGATAAAGGGTGCGGGAATGCGCGTGAATTGCAGCAGGCAAAAGGTGATAGCAATGACCACGAGGTTGCTCCAATCGAAATGCGGTGTGGAAATGGTTTGCAACAGCACAATGCCCGAAGCCCAAATGATACCGACAACGGCTGCATTAATCCCTTCCAGCGCCCGGAAGATGATGACATGGTGGCGCAGGTTGTGATAGACTGGGAACAGGAAAAAAATCAACAAGGTGCTGGGCAGGAAAATGGCAATCGTTGCGATAAAACAACCCGCGACCTGCCAGCCGGCCCCATATGCGCTCATACTCATTCCGCCTACAAAGGCGCACACGGAAAACACCGGTCCGGGCACCGCTTGCACTAAGCCATAACCGGTCAGTAATTGCTCAGCCGACAGCCAGGTGGAACGCCCCATGGAAAGGGGGCGGTTGACGAACTGATAGAGCATCATGGCAAGCAATGCTTGCCCACCGCCAAAGACGATGGTTCCGAAACGATAGAAATTTTCAAACAGGTTAAACACCCGGCCATGCTCCCAGGCACCCCTGCGTGCTAATTCCGAAGCAAGGCCTGCGATGATAAAAAGGGCAGCAAAGAGCCAAAGGTTGAGCCAGCGAATGGGCTTCGGTTTCTCTAAGCGGTCCGGGATGCGCCGGTTGGAGATATTGGATAAAGAACCGGCGGCAATCAGTACTGCAGGGAAGACCCAGGGCGAACGAATAATGAGCGTAGCTGCCAGGCTGCCCACCATGATGGCCCAGGTGGCCGCATGGCGCACACTGGTTTTCATCATGCGTATGGCCGCATAGCTGACAAAACCTACGGACATGGGCTGGATGAACGAAAACAGATTTTTGCTCAGTGCCTTTGCATCAATATAAAGCAGCAGAAACGAGCAGGCGCTCATGATGATAAAGGCAGGAAGAATCCAAAGGCCCAGTGTGACTAAAGCCAACGGTATCCCTCCCCGTTTCAGTGCGATGAGCATCACCGTCTGGGTGCTGCTGGGGCCGGGGAGCATATTGGCGAAGGCGTTAAAATCTATCAACTCTTCTTCGGTCACGTCATGGCGGCGTTGCACGAAGGTTTTCACCATCATCCCCAAATGCCCCTGTGGCCCGCCAAAGGCCGTAAAGGAATAGAGCGCAACTGCTTTCAGAAAAGGAATGTGACGCAACAGCACGGCGGAAAAGTAGTTCGCTTTCTTTGTTTGGATTTCTATGTCGGAATAAGGTCAGGTGTACATAATAAAGTAGCCCTCTCTGAGGTTACCTAATTTTGAATTCTTCATGAAGTCGCTCATCGCTTGGTTTGTCTGTGCAGCTATTATCCTTTTCGCAGGTTTAGGATTTTATCCAAGATTTAATCAGACGCATTCTGAAAGCACATTCGGCTGGGATGTGGGCGGTTATTACTGGTACTTGCCGGCCAGCTTTATCTATCATGATTTGAAAGGCGAGCATTTTGCAGACAGCATCATTGCCCAATACCAATTCACGCCCACGTTCAATTATGGTTTCCCATCTGAAAATGGTGGCTATGTGCTCACCTATTCGTCCGGTATGGCAGTTCTTTATACTCCATTTTTTGCCATTGCCCATCTGTTGGCAGTCCCAATGGGATTCCCGGATGATGGTTTCTCCCAGCCTTATCAAATAGCAATCACGATTGGAAGCCTGTTGGTCTGTTTGCTGGGACTTTGGTATTACCGCAAACTACTTCGCTATTATTACTCCGACACGGTCTGTGCACTGATGTTGTTGTTGCTGGTACTGGGCAGCAACTACCTTAATTATACAGCAATTGACGGCGCACTTACCCACAATTGGCTGTTCACGATTTATGTGTTTATCATCTTAGCCAGTCGAAATTTTTACCTCCGATTCGAAACGAAATATGCCGTGGCAATCGGCTTATTATGCGGGCTGGCCGTATTAGTTCGCCCTTCAGAAATAATTGCTGTACTCATCCCACTGCTGTGGGGACTTGAAGGCTTGTCCTGGCACAGCATCCGCACCCGTTTTCAGCTATACTACAAGCAAGTCTCCAAACTCATCCTGGCCATAATGTGCCTGGCAATGGTTGGCTCCATTCAGCTCTTCTATTGGAAATATGTGAGCGGGCACTGGCTGGTGTATAGCTATGCAGAAAAAGGCTTTTCCTGGCTGCGCCCACATTTGCATGAATACCTATTCAGCTATCGCAGTGGCTGGCTTACCTACACCCCGATGATGATGCTGTGTTTTGCAGGCATTATTCCATTCATAAAGCATGGCAAGAATAAGGTAGGCGTACTGCTTTTCTTCGCCCTCAACCTCTATATCGTGAGTGCCTGGGATATCTGGTGGTATGGCGGAACGGGCGGCAGAGCAATGATTCAGAGTTACCCGATCATCTTGTTTCCAGTTGCTTCACTGATAGAGTTTATGCTACGTAAAAAGGTATGGTTATACCCTGCGGTGCCATTCATTTTTCTGGCGACATACGCCAATATCTGGTTCAGTATTCAGGCACATGGAGGTGCGAAACTTTATGACCCCGATGGAATGAGCAAAGCATATTTCTGGCAGGTAGTCGGGCGTTGGCATGTGTCACCCGAAATAGAAAGGTTGAAAGATGCCACAGAGATTTTTAGTGGCTCAGCCGCCCATTACCAACTCGTCTATCAAAGTGATCCCGACAGCAACCGGCGACAAAACCCAATGCCTGAAAACGAAAGGCCCGGCATGCTCCTAAATGCAGCAAATCCAAGATTGAAGGAAATAACTTTCTCATTGCCAGATAACGATGCCGGCTGGTTGCGCGTACAAGCCAGGTTTCAGATTGCACAAAAGGAATGGACAGCCTGGAAGATGACTCAATTCATTGTTCAGATAAAGCATCAGGGCAACGTGGTCAACGAACAAATGCTGCGCGTGCAGCGATACCTGAGCGATGGAGGCGATAGCAATATTCACATTGATATTCGCATCCCCAGACCGGCAAAAACGGCCAGTATTCATTTTTGGAATCCTGGCTCCGATGCGCCGATATGGATAAGCTCAATTAAAGCCTGGACTTTCCGTGAAGCAACTGATGAATGACGAGGAATTGTATCGAAGGAGCTACGACACGTCTTCCGTAAAATTCATTCCATCATTGAGCTGTGCACGCTCTGCCATTTGTTGCGGAAGTGATTTTTTGTTTGAAATGCCCATCGCTTTCATTTGTTCAGCCCGCGACAGCAGATTGCCACGTCCGGTAGCCAGTTGGCCATAGCTTTCATCATAATTTTTCTGAGCAGCAGTCAGGGCATTTCCCAGTTTCTGGTAGGTCTCTACAAAGCCAGCCAGTTTATCATAAAGCGCTCCTGCCTGTTTGGCGATGGCCTCAGCATGTTCATACTTCTTTTCCCGATCCCATAGCGCTTCCACCATACGCAGAAAGGGAATCAAATTGGTGGGGGAAATGATGAGTATGTTTTTGTCGTAAGCATATTTCCATAAGCTGCCATCGTGCTGTAAAGCGCATATGTATGCTGCTTCTACAGGCACAAACATGATGAGGTAGCCGGGTGTCCCGCTCACTTCATGATATGGCCTGCGGTGCAACTCATCTACATGATTTCGAAGAGCTGCTACAATCTTAGGCGGGAAGCCTACCCTGGCCGCTTCATCCTCGCAGGCGCACATATCCCAATAGGCATTCAGGCTGACCTTAGCATCTATCACCAAGTTGCGGCTACCGGGCAGATGCAGCACCACATCGGGGCGATACCTGATACCCTCTTCACTACGGGCAGCAGCCTGAATGGTGAAATGAATGCCTTCCTGCAAGCCACAATGCTCCAATATTTTTTCAAGAATGCCTTCACCCCAATCACCCTGCTGTTTGGTACTGCCACGCAGGGCTTCACTAAGGCTATTCGCCTGCCGGCTGAGCAACTCACTGCTTCCCCGCATCAGCGAAATCTCTTTTTGCAATAATGTTTTTTCCTTGCCTTCTTCTAAAAAATGTTTACCAACTGACTCCTGAAAATTCAAAATCTGTTCGCGGAAAGGGCGCAGTAAATCGGTGAGTTTGGTCTCTTGTTGTGCTCCAAGGCTGCGGGCATTTTGCTCTAGCGTATTGGCTGCAATGATTCGGAATTCCCGCTCCATATCCGCACGAGCGGTTTCGATGAAAACTTGTTGTGCAGCCAACTGCTCCTCTTTGACTCTGAGGGTTGCTTCCTGCCTGGCACTCTCTTTCGACAATTCAGTGCAGGCTGATTGTGCCGCAGTTAATGCCGTATTCAGTTTCTCATTTTCAAGTTGTGACTGAGCCAGCAATGCGGCGAGTGTCTGCATCCGTGCACGACAAAAAAACCAGGTGAAAGCCACCCCAAGTACGGCTGCAAGGATGGTCAGTAGCAGCGTATTCATCTATTGAAATCTTTTAAGGAAAAGATACGGGTAAAAACCCGGCAACCCGCCATGCCTGTCAGTAGCCATATTTCCCGCCCCAACGCTCTTTCAGGAAGGTCCGCAGCCTTTGTTCCGCTGCATTCTCGCCCGGCTCATACAGCCTGGTTCCGGCAATGGCATCAGGCAAAAATTCCTGCACAACAAAATTCCCTTCAAAGGAATGTGCGTATTGATAACCTACACCATAACCGAGGTTTTTCATCAGGCCGGTTGGTGCATTGCGGATATGCAGCGGTACCGGCAGGTCGCCCTTTGCCCGCACTAATTCCTGCGCCCGATCAATGGCCTGGCAAGAGGCATTCGATTTGGCTGAAGATGCTAAATAGACCGCGCATTGCGAGAGAATAATCCTGCTTTCCGGCCAGCCGATGAGCTGCACTGCCTGGAAGGTGGAAGTAGCCAGCAGCAAGGCATTCGGGTTGGCATTGCCGATGTCTTCTGAAGAAAATATCACCATGCGACGAGCAATAAATTTCGGGTCTTCACCGCCTTCCACCATGCGGGCCAGCCAATAGACTGCAGCATTCGGGTCGGAGCCGCGCATGGACTTTATAAAGGCAGAAATGATGTCGTAGTGCTGTTCGCCTGCTTTATCATAAAGGGATTGTTTGCTTTGGATTGTTTGCTGTACCAAGGCATTGGTGATGGCATGTGCACCTGGGCTCAGGCTTTGGGCACTCAGTTCGAGCAGGTTCAGCAAACGCCGGGCATCGCCGCCACTTAGTTGCAACAATGCTTCCCATTCCTGTACTTCGATATGACGGCTGCGCAATAGTTCATCGTGCGCCAGTGCCTGTTCCACAACCGTCTTCAATTCCGCTACTCCCAAAGCCTTCAGAACATAGACCTGGCAGCGACTCAGCAATGCAGCGATGACTTCGAACGAAGGGTTTTCGGTAGTGGCTCCTATGAGCGTGATGATACCCCGCTCCACGGCTCCCAGGAGGCTGTCTTGTTGTGCTTTGTTGAAGCGGTGGATTTCATCAATAAACAACACTGCACCGCCCGCTTGCTGTGCCTGTGCAATCACTTGGCGCACCTCTTTTACCCCGCTATCAATGGCGCTGAGCGTGAAAAAGGGCCGGGCTTGTGCCTGCGCTAAAATCATAGCCAGGGTGGTCTTGCCCACGCCCGGAGGCCCCCAGAAAATCATGGAGCTGAGCTGCTCACTGGCCAACATGCCCCGCAACACCTTGCCCGGCCCCACAAGGTGTTCCTGACCGATGAAATCGTCCAGGCTGCGCGGGCGCATTCGTTCAGCGAGCGGCTTGACGGGTGTATGCATTACGGTGTGTTTTTGAAAAAAGAGCTTCGCCTATCGGCGTACTTTAGCCCGATGCAACGTAAATCAATTCTGGCCTTGCTGCTGATCTGTTCCTTACCTGTATGGGCCTTTAGGCCCCAGGCAAAAAAGGAGTCTGTACCACAAGGGGGAACAACTGATACGATGGATTTTCGCAAAATCGGTGCGCCGATGCCTTCCATACGGCTGGTGACAGCAGAAAATAAAGTGATAACAGATAAGGATTTACACAATGATGCCAATCTCTTCGTAATGCTCTTCAACCCGACCTGCGAGCATTGCGAAGACATGACCCGGGATTTAGAAAAATCCATTGGCTTGTTTCATCGTTCGAAGATTGTGCTGATGGCTGCTTCGATGATGGGTCCTTATCTCGAATACTTCGACAAAAACACTCACTATACGCAGTTTCCCTCCCTCATTACCGGCATTGACAGCGCGGATTTCATTAAGCAGACCTTCACTTATGAAATGCTGCCGCAAATCAACATCTACGATAAAGACCGGAAGCTCATCCGCACGTTCAATGGTATCAACCGGGTGGACAGCCTGAAGCCGTATATACAGTAGGCTGATGCGGAATCAGAGATTAATATTTATCGGGATTACAAGAATGTAGATGTGCGATACAGAAGCATAAAACACGATACCATGTCATTCAAATCTGATTTTCTGACTGAGGAAAGGGGCAATTCCCAATCCGTTTCCCTTTTTGATCGCTCCCCCGGAACGGCTAAGCCATTTTTGAAATGGGCGGGAGGGAAAGGGCAATTACTGAATCAATTCAAAAAATATTACCCCAAGCAACTTAAGCAAGGGATGCTCAAAACCTATTATGAACCCTTTTTAGGAAGCGGAGCCGTTTTTTTTGATGTAGCTCAACGATACAATATTGAGCGTGCATTTCTTTTTGACATCAATGAGGAACTCATCCTGACGTATCAAGTCATTCAAAATGACGTTTCGAAATTGCTGGAATATCTAGACAGCTATCAAAAGAATTATTTAAAGCTTGACAAAAAAAAACGGCAAGAATTTTATTACGAACAGAGAAGCAGCTATAATCTCCAACGTTTCAGCATAGACTATGAACATTACTCAGAAGAGTGGCTTCCCAGAGCTGCCCAGCTTATTTTTTTGAATAGGACTTGTTTTAACGGCCTTTACCGGGTGAATGCGAGCGGAGCATTCAACGCCCCGGCAGGAGATTATAATAATCCAAAAATCTACGATGAACAAAACTTACTGGCAGTACATCAAATATTGCAAATTGCCGAAATAAAAATTGCTGATTTCAAAGAGGTCACACACTACATAACAGACAACTCTTTTGTGTATTTAGATCCTCCATATCGCCCCATCAGCAAAACAGCCAACTTTAATTCCTACAGTAAAAGCCGTTTTGCCGATTTGGAACAAATTCAACTAGCAAGCTTATTTCGGAAATTAGACCAATCAGGAATCCAGCTAATGCTCAGCAATTCTGACCCAAAGAATAACAACCCTCTTGACCATTTCTTTGATGAGTTATATGATGGCTTTATCATTCATAGAATACCTGCAAAAAGGATGATTAATTCAGACGCTTCAAAAAGAGGCGCAATCAATGAGATTATTGTTACAAATTATCCATGTTCATGAAGAAAGGAACAAAGAGCAATATTTCAGGAAACCAACTGGAGGAGGCCGTAAAAACAGTTCTGATTGGGAAAGGATTTGATTTTGTTGATTATAAAGACTGGATTAATAACCAAGAAAAATATGGCCAGTAAATCTTGCTCAAGAACGCTCCTTTCACTTCCATCTATGATCACAAAGGAAAAACCGAGTTCTTGCTCATTTCCCAAGTCTATAATTTGAAAATTCGGATAGAATGTAAATGGCAACAGGTTTCAGGCTCAGTTGACGAAAAGCTGCCTTATCTATATCTCAACACCATTGAAGCAATGCCTGAAGACTCTATTATGATTTTGATTGATGGTGACGGGTGGAAACCCGGAGCCATTAAATGGCTGAAAGAGGCCGTTTCTCATAAAAAATACCAATCGGGACGGGCACAGAACAAAGAAATATTGGTGTTTAACCTGACTGAATTTTTCACGTGGGCAAACAAGCGCTTCATTCATTGAGGCATCCATTCTCCTTGATTGTTTAGCTTCTTAGTCCCATTTCCCCCTCAGCGTACCTTCACTAAATGATTGCCCAAGCCTCGGTTCAGGAAGTGCTGAATCGCGCAGACATAGTAGAGATTATCGGCCTTTCCGTCAGGCTGAAAAAAAGAGGTGCCAACTATGTGGCAAACTGTCCTTTTCACAACGAAAAGACCCCCTCATTCTCTGTTTCGGCCAGTAAGGGATTTTATAAGTGCTTCGGTTGTGGGCGTGGTGGCAATGTGGTCACTTTCGTAGAGGAATATAATAAGCTGAGCTTCGTAGAATCCATCCACTGGCTGGCCGATTTTTACAAAATTGAGCTTCAGGAAACGGAGCGAAGCCCTGAGCAGATTCAGAGCCAACAGACCGAAGAAGCCCTGCGCATACTGAATGAATTTGCCGCCCATTTTTTCAGTGAAAGCTTGTGTCAAACCGAAGAAGGAAAAAATATTGGTCTTTCTTATTTCCGTGAGCGGGGCCTGCGCCAGGAAACGATCGACACCTTCCGCCTCGGGTATTGCGATGAGTCAGGTGATTCCTTTTTCCGCGAAGCGAAAAGCAAAGATTATAGCCCTGAATTACTCGAAAAAGCAGGCCTGATCCGCGAGCGTCATGGGCAATACCAGGATAGTTACCGGGGGCGTGTCATCTTTCCTATTCAGGGAAACACCGGGCGAGTGCTGGGCTTTGGCGCTCGCATCCTTAAGAGCAACGACAAGGCACCCAAGTATGTCAATACGCCGGAAAATGAGCTGTACATAAAAAGCCGGGTTCTCTATGGTTTGTATCAGGCTCGGCAAGCCATGAGCAAGCTCAATGAATGCCTGCTGGTAGAAGGCTACCTGGATGTCATTTCATTGCATCAGGCAGGCATTCAGCACGCCGTTGCCAGCAGCGGCACCTCTCTCACTGAAGACCAGCTACGCGCTATTGGCCACATCACCAAAAACCTCAACATCCTGTATGATGCCGACCCGGCAGGTATCAAAGCAGCACTGCGGGGCATTGATCTGGCCCTGAGTCAGGGCTTCCGGGTACACCTGGTGTTGCTGCCCGAAGGCGAAGACCCCGACAGCTTCGTGCAAAAGCAAGGCAAGAGCGGGTTTGAAACTTATGTTGCCGTACACAAACAGGATGTCATCCACTTCCGCGCTGACCTGGGGCTGAGAGAAGCGGCCGGCGACCCTCTGAAGAAAAACACATTAGTCAATGAGATAGCAGAGACGATTTCCCGAGTCAACAAGGCCGAAGACTTTTCCCTGCAACAGCATTATATCCGGCAGGCCAGCACCTTGCTTGACGTAGATGAAGGGGGCCTTGTCATCTTAGTAAACAAATACCTGCGAGAGCGATTAGACGCGGAAGCAAGGACCCGAAAAAAAGGGAGCGAACAAGCCCCTGCAGTGCCAGCAGACACACGAACCGAACCCGCCCTGACTCAGCCTCTTCCCACTGCGGAAATGCAAGAATGGGCATTGGTGCGCCTGCTTCTGGAAAGTGGAGAACTGCCTCTTAGCGATGGGAAAAAAGTTGCCGATGAAATTGCAGAACGGGTGGACCCGACACTCATCGAAACCCCCTTGGCCCGACGAATGTTCGATGAATATTTCTCGCATGCAACCGGGCTGCTGCCGCCTAAGGTCATTGCTTACTTCGTGAGTCACCCGAACCCTGACTTTCAACGTCAGGCGGCCAGCTTGCTGCACCATCGGGATGAGGTAAGCCCGAACTGGAAAGCCATGCATGACATCGAACTGCCCGACATAGACCAACTCTACCTTACCGATGCAGACAGTACCCTCTGCTATTTCGAACTGAAGATGCTTGAGAAAGCACAAGAACAAGTGATGCAAAAAATGCGGGATGAATCAAATATGGAACATATCCGAACCCTACAGATGATGTACCTGGAACTAGCTCGAGTGAAACAAGACATCGTCAGTAAACGGGGCACTGTAACCCTTCATCAGCCTTTGAAATAATCATGCGCCTAATGATGTTGGATTATGGCAAGAAACGAACCGGCATTGCGGTAAGCGATCCCTTGCGCATTATTGCTACTGCTTTGGGCACCGTGGACACAAGTGGGCTGATGGATTTTCTCAAAAAATATTTTACTCAGGAATCAGTCAGCTTCGTGCTCATTGGCTATCCGCTCAACCTGGATGACAGCCCTACCCATGCCACTCCGCTGGTGGAAGGCTTTATTAGGGCATTCAAAAAGCAATTCCCCAACATGCCCATCGAAACCGTGGATGAACGATATAGCTCCAAGTGGGCTTCGCAGGCCATCGCCGGCATGGGCCTGAAGAAAAAAGTACGCGAGCAAAAAGGGATCATTGACAGCGTGAGCGCGGTGATGTTGTTGCAGGAATGGATGGAACATCACTAAACTTTTCGAAGCGGCTACCTTCGCGCCATGTTACTACCGGTTTTTGCGTTCGGACATCCTGTTTTAAGAAAGCTTGCTGAAGACATTGACCCGAATTATCCAGACTTAGAACAGCTTATTGCCAACATGTGGGAAACGATGTACCACAGCCACGGCGTAGGCATTGCAGCACCCCAAATCGGCAAAGCCATCCGTTTGTTTGTCGTGGACACCCTCCAGTTAGTAGAGCAATTTGACGAAGATGACCGCGCAGAATATCCCAATGAACAAGGCATCCGGCAGGTATTCATCAATGCTCAAAAACTGGACGAAACTGGCGAGCCCTGGGCCTATAATGAAGGGTGCCTGAGCATTCCGAAGATTCGGGAAAACATCAACCGGCCCGCTAAGGTTCGGCTCCGCTGGATGGATGAGCACTTCCAGGAACACGAAGCAGAATTTGACGAGGTAAGCGCCCGAGTGATCCTGCATGAATACGACCACATCGAGGGTAAGCTATTCATTGACTACCTCAGCCCGCTGAAACGCAGGTTGCTCAAGAAGAAGCTGGATGATATTTCAGCAGGTAGAATAAGCGTGGATTATCGAATGAATTTCCCTGGAAAATAGCCAGCCGGGGAACCCAATTGAGCCCGTGTTATTGCCTTATTTCTTTATTTCTTTCTGAAAAATATTCTTACCGGCACCCCGCTGAAGCGGAAATGACTGCGCAGTTTATTCTCTAAATAATTGCGGTAGCCTTCGCGGATGGCATCGGGGTGATTGGAATAAAAAGCAAATGCGGGTACAGCCGTGGGCACCTGCGTCATATACTTGATTTTTACGGCATGGCCGCGCATCAGAGGGGGCGGATAGGCATCCACTTCCTTCTGCATGATTTCATTTAGCTTGGAAGTAGGAATGCGGCGGCGGCGGTTTTCAAACACCTCTATGGCCTTTTCCATTGCCTGAAAAATGCGCTGCTTTTCTGTGGCAGAAATAAAGATTACCGGCACATCGGTGAAGGGTGCAGTTTTCTCTTTAATCGCTTTTTCATAATCGCGGGGTGTATTCGTTTTCTTCTCCGGAACGGTATCCCATTTGTTGACTAAGATGACGATGCCTTTGCCCTTTTTCGCGGCCAGCGCAAAGATGTTGACATCCTGTGCCGTCATGCCTTTGGCTGCATCAATGAGCAACATACAGACATCAGCTTCATCCATAGCACGAATGGCGCGGATGACCGAATAAAACTCCAGGTCTTCATGCACATTTTTCTTCTTGCGGATCCCTGCCGTGTCTATTAGGACAAACTCACGGTTGAAGAGCTTGTAGTGGGTGTGAATTGTATCTCGTGTGGTTCCGGCAATTTCGGATACGATGGTTCGTTCCTGGCCCACCAGTGCATTGAGCAAGGTGCTTTTTCCGGCATTCGGCTGACCAATGATGGCGAAGCGGGGTAAGGCCGCTTTTTCTTCTGCAACAGCAGCCTGCTCAGCACCCTCTAAATCAGCTTCCCGAAGCGCTGCAACCAGGTCTTCCTGCTTTTCGGGTGCGGGCATCAGAGCAGTCATATCATCCAGCAACTCCCCTGTGCCCGAGCCGGAGATAGCCGAAATGAAATGTACTTTTTCAAAGCCCATACCGTAGAATTCAGTCCCCATCAAGGCTCGCTCGGAATTGTCCGCTTTGTTGACCACCAGAAAGACCGGCTTCTTACTACGGCGTAACACCACAGCCATATCCTCGTCCTGACCCGTAATACCCGTCAGGGTGTCCACCACAAAGAGTAACATATCGGCCTCATCCAGGGCTATCAAGACTTGCTTTTTGATTTCCCGTTCAAAGACATCTTCGCTGCGCGACACAAAGCCGCCTGTGTCAATCACATTAAAGACGCGGCCATTCCAGTCGGCGGTGCCGTATTGGCGGTCGCGGGTCACGCCTGAGAAGTCGTCCACAATGGCTTTGCGCTCCTCGAGCAGGCGATTAAAAAGAGTGGACTTGCCCACGTTCGGGCGACCTACAATGGCTACGGTGATTCCTGGCATAAGGCCTGATTTTATAAAAGCGGGCAAAGGTAGGCGCTAACGATGCGGTTGCCGGTTTGTAAAACTCAAAAGGATAGGGATGCCGGTATCTTTGCCCCCTTATCAATTAAGTGCCAAAAAGACTATTATGAGAAAACTGTACGCCTGCCTGCTTGCTGCGCTTGCTTTCCCACTCTTTGCCACTGCGGCACCGGGAGATACCACCTGGGTTCAAGCCAACAATGTGCAACTGAATTACTACAACAATTTTGACACGAGCATCCTCTTCCCCGACAGCTCAGTGAGCTACCGGAAAATTTACATGATAGCCACCATCGGCAAATATGCCTGTCCGGGCAGCCCGCAATATTGTGGCGACTGGGACTATACAGTACAGACTTTCTTTATGGGCATCAGCCACCCGGACACTCTGGAACTGGGGCGCCTGATTACACCCTATGCGCATACCGGTTGGTATCGCTTTGCCGCCAACTGGACCCAACGCTACATTTTTGACGTGACCGACTACTATCCCATCCTTCGGGATTCCGGCACCGTGCGCATCCACTATTCCGGGTATAGCGGTGGCTTTACGGCCAACATCCGCTTCGCATTTATCGAAGGAACTCCGGAACGAAATGTGCTGCGCGTGGACCGGCTCTGGCATGGCAATTTCAATTACGGACATGGGAGCACGCCCATCAATACAGCGCTTGTTCCCGAATCAGAAATACCCCCCATTCCGGCTGTCTCTGCTGCTTTGAAGATGAACATTACCGGCCATGGCGGCGACGACAATGCCTGTGCGGAATTCTGCCCGAATTTTTACCGAATCAGTATGAACGGAAGTCAGGTTGCCCAGCAGGAGTTTTTCCGGGAAGACTGCTCGCAGAATGAATTGTACCCACAGAGCGGCACTTGGATCTATGCACGTGCCAACTGGTGTCCGGGGGCGTTGGTGCGCACGATTTCACATGAGCTTCCTCTTTCTCCTGGCGCAGCTCCTTTCAACTTAACAATGAGCTTCCCTGCTTACACCTCTACAACGAGCGGTGGTGGGTCACCGGCATCTTATACCATCGAGAGCACCGTCGTCTATTATGGTACGGCCAACAAAAACACCGATGCTTCCCTGGAAGATATTATTGCACCCACCAAGGCAGAATATCACTGGCGCGAAAACCCCATTTCCGGGCGTCCGATACTGAGCATCCGCAACTCCGGGGCTAATGCCATTACGAGTATGAAAATCCTGTATGGCGTGGATGGGAAACTGGAAAACACCTACAACTGGAATGGCAATATCCCTAGCTTCTCCACTCAGGAAATCACACTGCCTCCATTGCCCCAGCTACGCCTGGCTGCCGGCGACTATGGCTTTCATGCCAACATAGCCGAAGTGAACGGAGCTGCTGATGAAGACCCTACCAACAACAGCCTGAACAGCACTTTTGCCGCTGCTCCCCAATGGCCTTCGAAGCTGCAAATTCAATTAGCCACCAACGATGAACCCCTGCCCTCCAACGCAAGTATCAGCCAGACGGCATGGCGTATTGAGGATGCTGCCGGGAACATCGTTCAACAATGCAACAATTGCGCAATCAGCTCTGTTTGCGATACCATGTTCACCTTGCCGGATGGCGCCTACCGTTTAGTTGTTTCGGACAGCAACTACCTGGGTTATTATGATATCCCCACAGGAACCGCTGTCGGGAAATTCACCGGCACTGGGTTGAGCCAATTCCCAACCACCTCCGGGGCTCTGCGCGTGTATGATGCCAACCTGGGCATAACCGTACCCATGCACGGATATTACAGCGGCAATTTCGGTGCAGGTTTCGTAGAAGAATTTACGGTGGGTGAACCTCTGGGTGTGCCTACTATTACGTCCCTACCTGCATCCATGAAAGCATTCCCCAACCCGGCCGGCCAACGGCTGACGGTGGTGGTGGATGGCCTTCAAAACAGCGAGGGCTTCCTGACCCTTCACGACATGCTGGGCCGGGAGGTGCTGCATCAGGCATACACGCACGGCATCGTTCAAATGAATGTTTCCGAGCTTGCTGATGGTGTTTACCTCCTTAGCTATGAGAACCAGCACGGACAACACCTGCAACAACGGGTGAGCATCCGCCACGACCACTAATCATCCCCCTCGGAAAAAAATAGGCTGTCTCAAAGGGGCAGCCTATTTTTTTTCTGCTTTATGATGGTGTTTTGGTGCCGCTATAGTCCCCTGATGGAAGATCCTTGCAGCCTTGTTCTGAACTTGATTCAGGATAGGCTATGGATGCGCGCATTCCAGCCGAAACAAGAATAGTTTTCATCTACCCCAACGAAGGCACGCACTAAATAGAAGGAATGTTGCCCTCAGCATTTTGAAGCAAAACAGTCATTTGTTGACCTCTTTATCGCTTTGCATCCGAAAATCGCCGCAACAGCGTTATGGAAGATTATGTATCGAGCATCTTTGTATTGCATCCATCAACGTTTTTGAACGAATGTCTTCCCATATCCGGGTTTGTGTACTGAGTGTGCTGCTGTGCTTGTCTTGTATGCTTGTGCATCGTACTGCCCAAGCCAACCATGTGAGTGGAGCAGACCTCTTCTATGAGTATTCCTTTGGCAATACCTACCGGATTACCCTGGTGATTTATGGCAACTGCGACCCTAACCCTAGTTCCGCCAATGCATTTGCCACTTTGCCGGGCGCTTCGCCACGCATAAAGGTGTATGACAGTGCCAGCCTGCAAACTACAGTCAGCCTCGTCTGGCAAGGCGACAGCGTGGATGTGACGCCGGTATGCAGCGCTCAGAAGTTCAATACGGCATGTCAGAACCCGAATTCAAGCTTGCCGGGTATCCGACGATTCACTTATGTGGGCTATTACACCCTGAACCATACCTCTGCCAACTGGCGATTTCTATTTGAAGGGCAAATGGGGAATGGTGGGGCACAGGCCGGTCGGTACAATGGGATCACCAACATCGTTAGTGCAGGTTCGAATATCATGGCGCTGGAAGCCCGGCTCAACAATAAAGTGGGTAACAATTCTTCGCCTCAATTCACGACCATCCCCACACCTTTTTACTGTGTCAATGTAGCTCAGCAATACAACCTGGGTGCGAATGATCTGAATGGCGATTCTCTTCAGTTTTCGCTGGTGCCGGGTATGATGGCCAGCGGAGGCACCATCACCTCAGTCAGCTACAACACCGGCTTTTCTGCTACTAACCCACTTGCGGTAAGCTCCGGCTCTTTCAGCTTCAACTCAGCCACGGGACAGATGAATTTCACCCCAAACAACACTCAGGTGTCGCTGGTAGTACAAAGCGTGAACGAATACCGCAATGGAGTGCTGGTGGGTACTGCGATGCGGGAAATGAATTTTGTGGTGCTGTCTAATTGCAACAACACACCGGCATCGAGTATGATTGATACCGCAAAGAATAATTCGGGCTTTGGAGGTTTAGCCGATGGAGCCCGTGATTTCAATATCTGCTATGGTACGGACAGTGCATTATTCAAGATTGTTGCCCTGAATGCGGCGAAGGATACCATCACAGTATCGGTGGCGGGTTTGCCGGCAGGTATCTCTATAAACGTAGATAGCACGAATAAGACACAACCGGTCATTTCCATTCATTGGACCAGCACCGGAGCGCCTCCTGGCAACCATACGTTTTATGTCACCTATAAAGACAATGGCTGCCCCCTGACTTCTACACAGACGATGGCCTACACCATCCATGTGATCCGCCCCAACCAGTTATCAGCCTACCTGATTGCGCCCACCCAATGTGTGCATCAGGCCTGGGTGGATTTTAGCATTACAAATGGCCTGACACCCCGCAGCATCTACCTCCGGCAATCCGGAAACCTAATCAAGAGCTACCGGGATAGCACCGGGCATCTACAAGACAGCCTTCCCCCGGGTCTCTATGATGTCGAAATACGCTCCGACCGGCTCGACTGCCCTACCCTTGTGACCCTGATTGTTCCGGACAGCGGCACGTATCCCAACCGGCCCCGCGTTGTTTCACCCATTTTTTATTGTTTGAAAGATGTAGCGCTCTCACTGGTAGCCCAGGCCGATTCAGGAGCGGTGACACGTTGGTTCACTTCCGGGGGTGGCTATATTGGCCAGGCTCCTACCCCACGAACTGATTCAGTGGGCATCTTCTTCTGGACCGTCGAACAACAATACAAGACCTGCCGATCCTTGCGAGATACCGTTCAGGTGTATGTCACCAAACGCCCCATTGCCCAATTCTCCGGCCCCGAAAGCATCTGCCTCTATGATACGGCCAACTTCCATTTTACCGGCACTGTTGGGGTTGGCCCCATTCTGGATTATCGCTGGAATTTTCTTGGTGCGGGTTATGTGACAGGCGACAGCGTGGGGCCTTGGCACGTGCGTTGGTTCGACACGGGCTACAAGGTGATTATCCTGCAGGTGGATGAAAACAAATGTGCTTCATTCCCCTACCGCGATACGATCTATGTGAAGCAGGTTCCTTATGCCGGCTTCGATGTGAGTGATGCCTGCCAATTTGATACCGCGCTCATACGGTACAACACGATACCGCCAGCAGGCCTGCAATACGCCTGGGCATTTGATGAGGCTCTGGCCCCAGATTCCAGTGGCCCCGGCCCTTATGCGCTCCGCTGGACCACCCCTGGAGAAAAACATCTTTCCCTCACTGTCAATCTGAATGGGTGTACTGACACGAGGCAACGAAGCTTAAACATTTACCCCAAGCCGGAAGCCGGAATAGATTATGACCCCGTGAAACTCTGCATGGGAGATCTCATCAGCATGACCGGCTCAGGGGGCGGTAGTTATTTATGGACCAGCTCCGACCCGAATGTAAAATCATCCGATCAGCCTGTTTTCACCGCATTGGTACTGCGCCCGCAAAGCATACACCTCATCGTGAGCAACGAATGGAACTGCCGCGATACGGCTTCTGAGGTGCTTTCCACCGTCGAACGATGTTGCCGGTTTTCATACCCTAATGCCTTCACCCCAAACGGTGACCAGCATAATGACGTTTTTCGCGTTGTGACTTATGGTAACCAGATTCAGTTTGAAATAAGCATCTATAATCGCTGGGGTGAACGTGTGTTTCACGGCGATAATGCCCGGACCGGATGGGATGGCAGATTCAATGGTTATGATTGCGAAGCCGGTACCTACTTCTACCTCGTCCGGGCAGAATGCTATACTGGCCAGAAGGAGGAACACAAGGGAGAATTGTTGCTGATTCGGTAGCGGCCTATTATCGGCTTGTTGTTTGGAGGCTGAAAAGGGACACCGAGATTCAGTTGGCTTTAAAATCCTGATTACTGAACGACTCTTTGTCGGGAACCTGAACAACATTAAACTCAAAATCAGTTGCCCGATGGCAATCATTGCAAGTGTTGGTCAGCAGGTAGAAATTACGTTTGAATAAGGCAGGATTTTTTTGCTGAATGGCACGGTACACACTGTCTAACACAGGGTCAATCATTTCTATCATTCGGCTCTCCTTCCGCTCGGTTTCGAATTTCTGAATGTCTTCGAAGGATTCCATGATCTCGTGCACTTCAAAGTCAGCGAGCTTCCAATTTTCATTTTGTCCTGCAAACCACAATTTGGAATGATGCGCTTGTATCTCGCTCATAAATTCTCCAAAGCCAGGTTTATATGTGTTTGCCAGTCTGCTTTCTAAACTATCCATACGGCGTTGCAATACTTGTGTGTTTTTCGCTTGTTGATTACAGGCCAAAAGTATCAGCGATATGGTGAGTAGTAGAAGTGTTTTCATATACTTCCAATATAAAGAATAAATGTGGCCAACACATTTTGCCCGACCATTCGAGGCAAGCCTTGGGACATGGTTCGATACAAGAAATAAGACCATTTAGCTGACCGGACATCCGGCGGCGGTACCCTGATAGCAGCATAGCCCCTGTGTGCAGATGATGTATGGATATTATTCTTTCGGGCAAAGCGGAGCAGTGAAATCCTGCTGAAGCGTGCGACGCAACGGATGCCGGGCAATGAGATATTGCCGACTAAAAAAAATCAATTAGCAGAGCAGGCTGGCACTATCAGCTTCGGCCAACGCTGGCCTGTACTTTTGAAGCTCTATGAAGTTGCTGTTTGAACGTACGGTGCTGAGCAATGGCCTCCGCCTGATTGTCCACAATGACCCGACAACGCCTATGGTGGCAGTCAACATTCTGTATGATGTGGGCGCAAGAGACGAAGAGCCGGAGCGCACAGGCTTTGCTCACCTTTTTGAGCACTTAATGTTTGGCGGGTCGGTGCATATTCCTGTCTATGACGAGCCCCTGCAAATGGCTGGCGGCGAGAACAATGCCTACACCACAAACGACATCACAAACTATTATGTGCAGCTTCCCCTGCAAAACCTGGAAACAGCTTTCTGGCTGGAAAGCGACCGGATGCTGAGCCTCGCATTTTCCAAAAAGAGCCTGGATGTGCAGCGGAAGGTGGTAAGCGAAGAGTTTAAAGAACATTACCTGAATAAGCCGTATGGTGATGCCTGGCAGCACCTAAGGTCCCTGGCCTATCGGGTGCATCCCTATCAGTGGATGACCATCGGCAAGAACCTGCAGCAAATCGAAGAGGCGCAGCTTAGCGATGTGAAGGCCTTTTTTAAAAAACATTACAACCCCAGCAATGCTATTCTGTGTGTTGCCGGGAACGTGACCCTGGAAAGCATCCTGCCGCTGGCAGAAAAATGGTTTGGGAATATACCTGCGGGCGAAAAATTCCACCGCGACATTCCTCAGGAGCCTCGTCAGCTTGAAGCCCGCCACGCACGTTTGCAGGCGGAAGTGCCCGCCGATGCTCTCTACAAAGCTTGGCATATGCCGGGCCGAAACACACAAGCCTATTACGCCTGCGACCTCATCACCGAAATCATGGGCAATGGATATTCCTCCCGGTTGTATCAGCAATTGGTGAAGGAAGAGCAATGGTTCAGCAGCATCCAATGCTATCATACGGGCTCCTTGGACCCGGGCCTGCTGGTAGTGGAAGGCAAGCTCAGTGAGGGTCGCAAACTGGAGGATGCCGATGCTGCCGTGTGCACAGTCCTGCAAAAACTATTGGACGAACCGGTGCATGAGGATGAACTCCAAAAGGCAAAAAACAAGATTGCAACTACCATCGAATTTGAGGACATGAACCTGCTGAGCCGGGCCAATAACCTGGCCTTCTATGAGCTGTTGGGCAATGCTGGCTATATCAATGAAGAGATGGAACGCTATATGGCGGTAACCCGTGAGCTGCTGCAAAGCACGGCTGCAGAGATACTGCGCCCTGAAAACTGCTCTAGCCTCTATTACGAAAAAGCAAGCCCGAATTCATAGAAAAAGCCAAAGAAGGGAATAACAAAAAGCCCCATGAGGAAGAATCCTCCGGGGCTTTTTTATAGAAATGATGCGGAGACAAAATAGTGCAAATCAGCCAACAAAACTGGATTGAAGGGGATAGACTCCGGATTTATAGGCAGCCGCAGCAATACGCCTTCTGGCCTCTTTGGTGTTGAAAGGAGGGGTCTTGGTGAATCGTTTCAGGCCCATGAGCATCATACGCTGCTCGTCGCCTTCGGCAAAAGCATTGATGGCATTGCGCCCTGAATGGGTGATGCGGTCGGCAGCGTCTGCAATAAATACACGGAGTACGTCTGCAGCTAGTTCTGCCAGTGAGTTTCCAGCCTCACTCATTTTTTCTGCACGAAGCAGCAGGCATTCGGCGAGGAAAGAATCCATGGCCATGTCGGCGAGGCACATCAGGATTTCCTGCTCCGTTTCGATGCGGGTCATCAGCTTTTGTACGGCAGCACCGGCGCACATCAGCGTTGCCTTCTTGAAGCTTTCAACAGCCCTCTTTTCAACGCTGAACAGTCCGGCATCCTCGGTGCCAAAATCTGGGATGGCCATTAGTTCTTTCGCCACTGCAGATGCCGGCCCGAGGAGGTTGATGCGTCCTTTCATCGCCCGCTTTAGATACATGTCCAGGGTGAGCAGGCGATTGATTTCATTCGTGCCTTCGAAGATGCGGTTGATCCGGCTGTCTCGGTAAGCTCTGCTGATGTTGTATTCATCCGAAAAGCCATTACCACCGTGAATCTGCACCCCTTCGTCCACCACAAAGTCAAGAGTTTCGGAGCCAATCACTTTCAGCATGGCGCATTCGATGGCATATTCTTCTGCCGCGCCCAGCGAAGCTTCCCCATCATTTTTCCCTTCTTCGCGAAGTTGTTCTTCCTTGTCCGCAATCCATTTTGCAGTGCGATACAAGCCACTCTCGGTGGCCATGATACGAATGACCATTTCGGCAATTTTGTACTGGATGGCACCGAACTGTGCAATGGGCGTTTTGAATTGTTCCCGGGTGAGGGCATACTGAAGCGCTGTCTTCATGGCGCCTTTAGAAGCACCCTGTGTGGCTGCTGCCAGCTTCAGCCGACCGATGTTGAGAATATTGAACGCGATGACATGGCCCCGTCCGATTTCACCCAGGACATGACTAACCGGGATACTGCAGTTTTCAAAAAAAAGCTGACGGGTTGATGAGCCTTTGATGCCCATCTTATGTTCTTCTTCACCGAGTGTGAGGCCCGGGGTGCCTTTATCAACAATGAAGGCAGTAAAATCCTTGCCATCCACTTTAGCGAAAACCGTGAAGACATCCGCAAAGCCGGCATTGGTAATCCATATTTTCTGGCCATTGAGAACGTAGTTTTTACCATCCGCGCTGAGCGTAGCAGTGGTGTGAGCGCCCAGTGCATCGGAGCCAGAGCCGGGTTCCGTGAGGGCATAAGCACCTTTCATCTCGCCGCTGGCCAGCTTCGGGATGTACTTCTGGCGTTGTTCTTCAGTACCGAAATAGAGGATCGGCAACGAGCCAATACCATTATGGGCAGTGACGGCTACCGGGAAAGAATGGCCTGCACCCAAGCCTTCGGTGATGATACAAGAGGTGACGAAATCTTCGCCCAAGCCGCCGAGGCTTTGCGGGAAGGCAGCTCCCAACATCCCCATTTCGCCGGCTTTATTCAGCAGGCTGACCATCAGGCCAGGTTCCTGCGCATCAATGGCAGCCAGCTTCGGGAAAACTTCTTTCTCTAAAAACTCCTGACACATCTGGGCAATGGCATGTTGTTCTTCACTGAAGTCTTCGGGTGTAAAGGTGCTCTTGGGGCTTGATGTTTGAATCAGAAAGGCGCCTCCGGGTAAGGCGGTGGCAGTAGTTGCAGACTGTTCCATAGGTTAAAATTGGTAGTGACTAAAGCTAAGATGCAGGGGCGTAAATACAAGGCATCCGGCACAGAAGAATTATGCCATTCAACCATCAAAAAAGGATTCGTCTGAAAAAGATTTTTTTAAACAGCCAGAAAGCAGCACCCGGAATTTTACCGGCTGCGGGGTTATATTTTTTTATTGCCCCTTCCTGAGTCTGTTCGTCAATCCGCACATGACTGATTCCAATAAAATGCCCCTGAACGCGGCACTATCTTTGCGCCTTCCACGCCATCCATGAGTCTTCCTTCCTTGTCGCTGCGCCGCCCGGTGCTGGCGATAGTTATCAATATCATCATCATCATTTTTGGGGGCATTGGCTTCCATTTCCTGGGCATCCGTGAGTATCCGAGCATTGACCCACCCCTGATCACCGTCCGCACCACCTATTCGGGGGCAAACCCGGATGTCATCGAAAGCCAGATAACTGAGCCGCTGGAAAAGGCCATTAATGGCATTGCCGGCATCAAGAATATTTCCTCCTCTTCCTCGCAGGGTTTTTCAAGCATCACTGTAGAATTTGAATTGGGTGAAGACCTGGAAGCAGCAGCTAATGATGTGCGCGACAAGGTGAGCCAAGCCACGAAACAGCTTCCTCAGGATATTGATGCACCACCGGTAGTCAGTAAGGCGGATGCCAACTCCAGCGCCATCCTGGCCATGACGGTGCAGAGCAACACCCGCAACCAGCTTGACCTGACAGACTATGCAGAGAACGTACTCGTCGAACGGCTGCAGACGATTCCGGGCGTAAGCTCGATTCAGATTTGGGGGGAAAAACGATATGCCATGCGGCTCTGGCTCGACCCTTTGAGGATGGCTGGCCTGGGTGTTACGTTTACTGATGTCCAAAATGCCCTCAATGCGCAAAACGTAGAGTTGCCGGCCGGGAAGCTGAGCGGCTATCATACCGAATTGACGGTACGCACGTTCGGCAGGTTGTTTACAGAAGAAGATTTCGACAACCTGATTGTGAAACATGCCACTCCAAACGCAGATGGCAGTGTGGGCGCTGACGTACGCCTGCAGGATATAGGAGAAGCGGTGCTTGGCCCCGAAAACGAAGAGACGGTCTTAAAATCGAACAGTATTCCCATGATTGCCCTGGCGGTTTCTCCCCAGCCAGGCTCGAATTATGTTGCCATTTCTAACGAGTTCTACTGGCGCATCAAGCAAATTGAAAAAGACGTTCCGAAAGACATACATCTTGACATTGCATTAGACACGACCACCTTCATTAAGAAGTCTATTTCGGAAGTAGAAGAGACACTGTTTATCTCTTTCGCGCTGGTCATCCTAATCATCTATCTCTTCTTCCGCGACTGGCTGATTGCCCTACGCCCCTTACTGGATATACCGGTCTCACTGATTGGAGCCTTTTTCATCATGTACATCATGGGCTTCACGATCAACATCCTGACCTTACTGGCCATCGTGCTGGCTACAGGGCTGGTCGTGGATGACGGCATCGTAGTGACGGAGGCTATTTATAAAAAATTAGAAGCAGGTATTGAAAAACACCGGGCTGCCCGCGAAGGCAGTGAACAGATATATTTTGCCGTAATCGCGACCTCCATCACCCTGGCCGTAGTCTTTCTACCCATTGTGTTTCTGCAAGGTTTTACAGGAAGGTTGTTTCGGGAATTTGGGATTGTGGTTGCCGGAGCCGTGTTGATTTCTGCATTTGTATCGCTTACCCTAACGCCGGTACTAAATGTTTTGCTGGCGCAAAAAGTGCACAAGCCTTCCGCCTTCTACACCCGAACGGAACCCTTCTTCACGGGGATGGAACGGGGGTATAAGCGGATTGTGATCTGGATGATGCGGCATCAGTGGCTGGCCTATACGGGCATGGCGGTTTCCCTCCTGCTCATCGTCGTTATTTTCAAAAACCTCAAGAGCGAATTAGCTCCATTAGAAGACCGGAGCCGGTTCCGGATGCTGCTTTCCGCTCCGGAAGGAACTTCTTATGATGCGATGGACCATTACGTGGACAACGTAACCCAACTCATCATGGATTCAGTAAAGCCTGATGAACGGCGGGTAATCCTTTCTGTGACGGCACCCACATTCATGGGTTCAGGCTCGGTAAATGTGGGCTTCATCAGTGCCCGCCTCAGCGAGCCCAATGAGCGCCATCGCAGCCAGGAGCAGATTGTGGATATGCTCAATGGCGCTTTGAAGAAATACACTTTTGGCCGTGCTTATGCGGTACAGGAACAAACAATCGCGGTGCAGCGCGGGGGCGGTAGTTCGCAACCGGTATCGTTCGTACTCCAAAATATTGACTTCGGCAAACTGGCCAAGGCCGTGCCCCAATTTGAGGCTTTAGCCCGAAAATCCAAGGTGCTGCAAAGCGTTGACATCGACCTGAAATTCAATAAGCCTGAATTGGTCGTCAACATTGACCGGTTGAAAGCAGCCTCTCTGGGTGTTTCGATAGATGATGTTTCTCAAACCTTACAACTCGCATTATCGGCAGGCAGGCTGGGTTATTTCACGCGCAGCGGAAAGCAGTATGAAGTGATAGGACAGGTGTATCGCAGCGACCGGGACGATCCTTCTGCCCTTGAATCTTTCTATGTGCGTGCCCGCAACGGCGACATGATTTCATTAGATAACCTCGTCACTACCGAAGAAGCAACCAGCCCATCCACCATCTACCACTACAACCGGTATAAGTCCGCCACTATTTCTGCCACTCCTACTGCCGGCCATACCATCGGCGATGGCATCTTGGAGATGCAACGGATTTACAATGAGCTTCAGAAAGAAAATGTAATTGATGAAAGCTTCACCTCTTCACTATCCGGCAACTCCGCCGACTATGCCGAAAGCGGCTCCAACATCATCTTCGCCTTTGTGCTTGCCCTGGTGCTGATTTTCCTGATTCTGGCGGCTCAGTTTGAAAGTTTCGTGGACCCCTTCATCATCATGTTGACGGTGCCCCTAGCCCTGGCAGGTGCGCTCATTTCCCTGTGGGTAGGCGGGCATACGCTCAATATATTTTCAGAAATAGGCATGATCATGCTGATTGGACTGGTAACGAAAAACGGGATTCTGATTGTAGAATATGCCAACCATTATCGCGACCGGGGCATGAGTAAGGCCGTGTCTGTTGTCCATGCCTCTACCCAGCGGCTCAGGCCCATCCTGATGACCTCGATGGCAATGGTGTTCGGCGCACTGCCACTCGCTCTTTCTCTGGGCGCTGCCGGCACCAGCCGTATTCCATTAGGCGTGGTCATTGTGGGAGGCGTCAGCTTCTCATTGGTGCTTTCCCTCGTGATTCTTCCGGTACTCTACTCCGGTATTTCCCGCCGTAAGCCACACAGGCCTACGGCTATTGACAAACTTGCCGACTGATGTCTTTCATAAAACATTACCTGCTCATCCTGCTGGTTTTTGCACTCGCTGTTCCGCTGAAGGCTCAGGAATTTCTAAGCCTTGATTCAGCATTAGCCCGGGCACTGGCCTACAATTACGACTTGCAGATTGTAGGACTAAATAAACAGGTAGCACAAACGAATCATGCTTTGGGTGCCGCTGGCCTTTTGCCTCAGATTAATGGTAGTGCCGGCATCAATTCCAGCATTGCAAATTCAAAGATTGAACGCAGCGATGGCGTGCTGATGGAAAGTAATGGCGCCCAAACCCTGAGTTACGAAGCGGGTATCAATGCCAGCTTCACCGTCTTTGCGGCAGGCAGGGCCTTCCTGTTATATCGTCAACTCGGCAAGCAGGTATCTTTTGCCGATGCCAGCTTCCGGGCACAGATTCAAAGTACCCTCTCTGCCGTCATACAAGCCTACGCCTCTGTGGTGAACAACCAACAACAAGCGGTAGCCTTAGACACTGCAATCTCATTGGCAAAGGCACGTATGGATCTGTCCAAAGCGAAGTATGATATTGGCACCTCGGCTAAAGTAGATTACCTCCAAGCCCGTGTGGATTACAATGCAGCCCGCTCGCAACGCCTGAGCCAGGATGCCGGGCATTCCGCAGCCTTGGCCCAACTCAATGAACTGATGGGAGCAGATGCAGCACATATCTATCAGGTGGCCGACAGCCTGCCTATCCAACTCAATCTACGGCCTGCCGACAGCAGCCTTTTAGCAGCTAAAAGCCCCTTGCTGGAAGCGCAACGCATCAATATTGAAATGGCCCGGTTAAACCAGCGCATAGCACGCAGCAATTACTTCCCCAGCCTGGATGCTACTGCCGGCTACAATTATTCAAGCACCCTTTCCGGTGCCGGATTACTAAAGAGCAACAGAAGTATTGGCCCGGGTGTAGGCTTGTCTTTGAATGTGCCCCTCTTTCAGGCGGGCAGCATGCGCAGAAATGAAAAGCTCGCTTCACTTTCCGAACTAAACGCAGAGCTGGAATATGCCCGCCAGGAACGCGCCATTGCCCGCCAATACCGCACGGCCTGGACCGCCTATCAGAATGCCGTAGCTGCTTTCAATCTGGAACAGGAAAACCTGGGGTATGCCCGCGAAAACTTAGACATCCAGCAGGCACGATTCCGCGTGGGCGTTGCTACGAGCATCGAATTGAGAGAAGCAGAAAACAGCTACACCGCAAGCCTGGCTCGTTATTTCAATGCCGCCTATCAGGCCAAGGTAGCCGAAACACAAGTGCTGGAAACAGAAGCCTCGCTTCAATAAGCTGCCTTTACTTTTGGCCCTGCCTGATACGTTCCGGGCTTCGTACCGCCACCCACATTTTTTGCTCATGAATTCGCTCACCACTTCGAAAGCCCGGGAAAATATCCTTCGCAAACTACGGTCCGGCCTGGAGCAGGCTCATCTGCCTATTCCCTTTCCGGAGGCAGAGCTGGCACCGATTTCGCAGGCGTTTGCCGGGATAGAAGATTCCCTGGAAGAACATTTTGCCAAAGAGTTTATCCAGCTTGGCGGAAAGTTTATTTTCTGTTCCAACGAAAATGAATTGCTCCAAAACCTGACGGCTCTCTGCGATGCTGAAAGCTGGAAACAGGTGCTGTGCCCGGAACCAGAATTGCTGCAACTGTTTCATTCGGCACGCTTAGACATGATTGAAGCAGTCCGACCCGGAATTACTGAAGCAGAGGCTTGCATCACCACCTGCGAAGCGATGGTGGCACGCACCGGGTCTGTTTTGCTGAGCAGCCGCCAGCCTATGGGTCGGATTGCATCTGTGTTTTATCCGGTGCATATCATCATTGCTTATGCCCGGCAGATAGTGCCGGATTTCCCGGATGGGTTAAACCTGCTTCGTCAACGTTATGGGAAAGAATTGCCTTCTATGATTAACCTGAACACAGGGCCTTCCCGCACAGCGGATATCGAAAAGACGCTGGTGGTCGGGGTACATGGCCCCAAGGAGGTGTATTGCTTTTATGTGAATCAGTAGGGCCTATTCCGCCTTCTGGCAACACCTAAGTGCCGACCGTTCCGTTAGCCCGGTCGTTGTGTGCATTTCCAATTTCGGGCTGAGGTACGGAATGCCCAGATTGGCACCGCGTAGCACAAACAGACAGCCGAAAAGCAGCATGATAACCGGAGTCCATTTCCTTAGCGCTCCAGCCGGTATCCTCATTTTCCCACGCAGCAGGCTGAGCGAAACCATCATGGGAAGCGTACCCGCTCCGAAGGCATACATCACCGCAGCAGCCTGTCCGGCGGTTTCCATATTCAAAGCAGCAGCCAGCGCCATATAGACCATACCACAGGGCAACAAACCATTGAGGAGCCCCGCCGCCAACAGCCAGCCTTTGCGCCGTTTCGTCAGCACCTTTCCAAGTGCCATCGTAACTATTCCGGTCCAGGGAAGGCGGATTTTTAACCCTAACTGGGGCAGGAAATAAAACACACCCAGAGCCAACAACATGAGGCCGGCAAGCAGCGAAACATATTGCTGCCACTGCGGGTGAAACAATTCTTTAAACGAAAACAGTACCAGTCCCAGAACGGCGTATGCACTGAGCCGCCCCAAATGATACATCCCGATACTAATGGCTCGCCGCCAGCCCCGGTCTTGATGAAAAGGCATCATCCAGACGATAGGACCGCACATACCTGCACAATGCAGGCTGCCGGCCAGGCCCATCACCAGCACACTGAGCATGAGGGCTGCGTTCATGATGCTTGCAGGTTGAGGGGGTATTCCTGATAATAGGTGGTGCCTTCACAAGTCCAGCTAAGCTTTGCTGTGTACTTCAATTGAGCAATGTACTTGCGCGGGATACTAATTTGTCCATCGTGTGCCTGGAGGTGCTCAAATTGCCGGTCGAGCGCAGCATCAGGAGCGAAATAGAGTTGCAGATGCCCCTCAATGTTTTTCCCGGAGAATCCGGGAGGGAAGAATATGATTATTTCCTTCGGCGTCAGGCTGACTACCGGCTTTTGAGCCAGCAGGCTGGAGGCCCTTTCTGCATCTAATTTCTTTTGAAAAACGAGTTCCTGAGCGTAGTAATCCTCTGTTACGAGGTTCACTTTGGTATGCATGCTTTTCCAAACCAGTAGCCCGATCAGCGCAACAAATCCGACATACAGCAGGAGAATCCGAGTGCCCCAATTGATGGTCATGGTGATGGATTTTTAGATAAATTAATCAGCTTTGAATGGCCCCAGGAAACTGGTGTTTACCGTCATGAGTTTTTTATCTCCTTCCCAAACGCCGATTTCCAATTCGGTCTTTCGGTCGTGCACCTGTTTGCGATCTAAGAAGATGAACATCTCACCGGATGCGTCATCCTCCTTGGGCACTTGTAGTTTCTTATTTCCAACCAGCCGGATTTCGCCGGGGACGTTTTCGAGGCGGAAGCTGAGCTCTTTGTCGGCGTAGGTTTTATTGAGGAGTTTGTAACTGTAGAGGTTGCTGAGCTGGTCATTGGGCTGCTCCTGATAGAGCTGACCAGGCGTGCGCATGATATTCACGCCGACATCGCTACGGCTAATGAGCAGGAACGATTCTGTAACGAGCAAGAGCAACATCACGGCAACGTATCCGATCACACGGCGGGTCCAGAATTTCTGTTTCCCATGCTGAATGCTGTTTTCAGAGGTGTAGCGAATAAGGCCTTGCGGCAAGCCTACAGCATCCATCATATGATCGCAGGCATCCATGCAGGCAGTGCAATTCACACACTCCATTTGAGTACCATGCCGGATGTCTATACCCGTCGGGCAGACTTTCACGCATTGAAAACAATCAATACAATCGCCTTTGTCGCGGGTTTCATTCTTTTTGAATTTGCCTCGTGGCTCCCCCCGCGAATAGTCGTATGCCACCACGATACTGTTTTTATCCAGCAACACACTTTGCAGGCGCCCATAGGGACAAACAACGGTGCACACCTGTTCCCGGAATCGGAGATAGACAAAGAAGAATATCGAAGTAAAAATGAGGATGCCCGTGAAGCCTCCTATATGTTCGGACAAGGGTTCTGTGATGATAGCCCGAAGTGCCTCTACGCCGACGACATAAGCAAGGAAGGTGTTGGCGATAATGAATGAAAGCAGCCAAAAGGCTATCCATTTGCTGCTTTTCTTGAGTAGTTTCTCAGTGGTCCAGGGGGCACGGGCGAGCATTTTCTGAGCCGGAGCATCGCCTTCAATCCAGTATTCAATCTTCCGGAAAATCATTTCCATGAAGATGGTTTGCGGGCACATCCAGCCACAAAACACACGGCCAAAGACTACTGTAAACAAGGCAATGAAGACGATAAACAACAACATGCCTACCGCGAAAATGAAAAAGTCCTGAGGCCAGAAAATCTGACCGAAGAGGATAAACTTCCGGTGTGTGACATCGAACAGAAATAAAGGATGCCCATTCACCTTCAGGAAAGGCAGGCCAAACAAAGTGACTAAGTAAAGTACCGTGAGTAAGCTGCGCCAGGTATAGTATTTGCCTTTGGGCTTTTGCGGGAAGAGCCAAATGCGCTTCCCTTTTTCATCAATAGTGGCTACCCGGTCGCGAAAAGCTTCTGGTTCTTCTGTTTGATGCGTCTTAGTTCCGGTGAGTGTCTTCATAGTATGTACCGGGGCTGCTGTCCTTTCCGCCCCAATTCCTGCTTAGCTTTTCGCTCGTTCGTCTTTATGTTGGGTGATCTTGTTTTCGCTGGCTTTGGCTGATGAATCTTTTGCTACTGCATTGCCTCCATCCACAAACAATTCGCCCTGAGGTGCCTTGCCACCTGGTACATTTTTTCCGCTCAGGTGTTTGATATAGCTGGCCAGGCCGGCGATTTGCTTTGCGCTCATGTTGTGTTGCCACTCCGGCATACCCTTGTCTTTCCAACCATACTTGATGCTCTTAAAGACATCCTGAAGGGTGCCCCCATGCAACCAATAATTATCCGTCAGGTTGGGGCCGACCATTCCACCGGCATCTTCGCGATGGCAGGCAGCACAGGTATTTTTAAACAAGGCAGCAGCATCGGCAAGCTCGGCTTTGTCTTCTATCAGGGTCACGTTCGATTCGTCAACTACGTTGCCGGCTTTAGCCATGTAGGCTGCTTGTTCTTTTTCAGCCTTGGCTACTGCCGCTTTGTATTCGTCAATCTGATTAGGGCCATGATGCACCTGGTAATACCACATGTAGGCAAAGGCGAAAATGATAGTTGCGATAAATCCGTATTTCCACCAGGGAGGCAGGCTGTTGTCTAATTCCCGGATACCGTCATAATCATGCTGCAACACGATGCGTTCTTCATCCTTCACAGCTACCGTATTGGTGAGTTTATGCAGTATTTTCTTCAGGAAAGAAGACTGAATTGCTGCAGCAGCCTGTGGCTTGTCGCGCAGCAGACTGACCATGCGTAGGATAATGTGGAGCAATACGCCAATGAGTAAAAGCTCAAAGGCGATAAAACCCAGGATGGCATAGAAGTCAAATCGTGGGATGCCATTAATAAGCGGAGATGAGGGCGCAACGACCGGAGCGGTGGCGGCAGCAGCTTCCTGAGCCCATGAATTCATAGCCGCAAAACCGGACATCAGCAACAGGATAAGAGCCTTGACAGCGGTGCCTCCACTGCGCTCTTTCCGAAGTTTGTCGCGATAGGCAAAAGCCAGTTGCTGATAGACAAACAGCAACATGATGATGGCCACAGCCAGCACTAAGATGATGCTGAACAAGCCCCAAAGGAGCGGGTTAAAACTGCCGGGCGCAGTGCCATTTTCGGCAGCAAAGGCGGCTCCGGGCGCTAGGAAGAGCACGGAGAAGAAGAGTTTCTGAATCGCAGATTTCATGAAAAAATCAGCTTATGCTTTTGAATGGATGGTTTCTGTTTCGGTGCTGCCGTCTTCATGAAGTGGCAACTGATTCATGGCATGGAGGTGTTCCCTGCGGGCAAGGATGGCCCAAGCTCCCAGTGTCACGAACACGGCAAAAAAGAGGACCAGTGTGATGACCGGGAAAATGCCCACACCCGCAATACTTTCCAAGTAGTTTCTGAGTTTCATAAGTGCACATGTTTGTCTTATATCCGGGCAGGATAGAATAGGGATACAATGGGAACGATTTAGTTTGAGGCCATCTTATCGGCTGCCTTGATGTCTTTACCGAGGCGTTGCAGATATGCGATGAGGGCGATGATTTCTTTATCACTCTTTACTTCAATCTTATCCTTAGCCAGGCTGGCCTGAATTTTTGCAGCCTGCTGCTCCATGTCTGCCACAGCCTGCCGGTCGTAGCCTGCGGGATAGGGGACACCCAGCTTTTGCATGGCCCGAATTTTCCGGGGTGTTGTGGAAGCATCTATGGTATTGCGCATCAACCAGGGATAAGGTGGCATCACCGAGCCTGGGCTCATGCTGGTCGGCTCATACATGTGGTTGAAGTGCCAGCTATCCGGATATTTTCCTCCTTCCCGTGCCAGGTCGGGGCCGGTTCGTTTGCTGCCCCATTGGAACGGATGGTCGTACACACTTTCACCGGCTTTACTGTATTCACCATAACGGGCCACCTCATCGCGGAAGGGACGAACCATCTGACTGTGGCAGGTGTAGCAGCCTTCACGCACATAGATGTCGCGGCCTTCCAATTCCAGAGGCGTGTAGGGTTTCACGCTGGCAATGGTGGGCACATTGCTTTTCACTAAAAATGTAGGTATGAACTCAACTGCACCGCCGATAATAACAACCACCAGAGAGCCCAGCATCAATTGAACCGGGCGTCTTTCAATCCAGCGATGCCAATGGTCTTTCACGCCCGGATGTGCTACTTCCTGCTTGGCCAGCGGCAATGCCTGTGCGGGTTCCGTGTCCACAGCCTTACCCAGGCGGATGGTCTTGATGATGTTGTAGCACATGATCAGCGCACCGACCAGGAACAAAGAGCCACCCACAGAACGCAGCAAGTAGAAGGGTTTCATGTACTGAACCGTTTCCAGAAACTGGTATTTTAGCTGCCCTTCTGCTGTGAATTCTTTCATCTGAGAAGCATGCATGAAACCCGCCCAATACATTGGAACTACATAGAAGATGATGCCGAGGGTACCAATCCAGAAGTGTGCGTTGGCCAGTTTCTTTGAATAGAGTTCTGTCTTGAAAATCCTGGGAACGAGCCAGTAGATAATGCCGAATGTGAGGAAGCCATTCCAGCCGAGCGCACCTACATGCACGTGAGCAATGGTCCAGTCGGTGAAGTGCGAAATAGCATTCACACTTTTCAATGAAAGCAAGGGGCCTTCAAAAGTGGCCATGCCGTAGGCTGTGATGGCTACGACCATAAACTTCAGCACGGGGTCTTCACGCACTTTATCCCAGGCACCTCTCAGGGTGAGCAAGCCATTGATCATACCGCCCCAACTGGGGGCAATCAGCATCACCGAGAAGACAGTACCGAGGCTCTGTGCCCAATCAGGCAGTGCATTGTAAAGGAGGTGGTGCGGCCCGGCCCATATATAGAGGAAGATGAGTGCCCAGAAGTGAATGATAGAAAGCCGGTAGGAATACACGGGTCGGTTGGCAGCTTTCGGCAGGAAATAATACATCAGGCCGAGATACGGTGTGGTCAGGAAAAAGGCCACAGCATTGTGCCCGTACCACCATTGCACCAGCGCATCCTGCACGCCGGCGTAGAGGCTATAGCTCTTCATCCAGCTAAAAGGGATTTCCAGGCTGTTGACGATATGCAGCATCGCCACCGTGACGAAGGTTGCGATGTAGAACCAGATGGCGACATAAAGATGCCTTTCCCTACGGCGCATGATGGTGCCAAACATGTTCCAGCCGAAAATGACCCACACGATAGCAATCAGGATGTCTAATGGCCATTCTAACTCTGCATACTCCTTACCGCTGGTGTAGCCTGCCATCAGGGTTACTGCACCTAAAACAATAATCAACTGCCAGCCCCAGAAATGAATTTTGCTGAGCAAATCGGAAAACATGCGGGCCTTGCAGAGCCGTTGCAGAGAGTAGTAAACCCCCATGAAAATGCCATTACCGACAAAGGCAAAAATGACGGCATTGGTATGCACCGGCCGTACCCTTCCAAAGGTGGTTGCCGGCAGGTTGAAGGTCAGTTGTGGGAAGCTGAGTTGTAGCGCGGCCCAGAGCCCGACCAACATGCCAACTATACCCCAAAAAAGGGTGGCGTAAGTGAATAGCCGGACAATCTTATTGTCGTAGCTGAATTGATCCATTGGGCCTAAGCTGCTTTCGAGCGCGGCATTTGAATGAAGCGTTTTGCTGGGGTCCATACAGGATGGCGTTGGGAGGTTTTGGATTATCTGATTAGGAAAGGAAAAACTTAATCGTCGTGCAACATGCGCATGGCTGCGCCTTGCTTATCGTCATACTGCCCTGCTTTTACGGACCACAAAAAAGCAATCAGGAAACCGCAGGCTACCGCCACAGATGCCAGAACCAGGATGAGAAGCGCACTCACAGAGCAGTATTTTTTGAAGGCGTAAAACTATCCGGGGCCCAAGCCGGCGGTTATGATGTTTACCGATGTAAATACTGATTTCTGTCAGTGCAGTGTTTTGCTACACTTTTATTGCCTTACGAACTGTATCCCGCCTGCTTGTTGCCGTATCCGGCTTTAATATCCAACGGCCCAGCATGGCACTGAAGCCGACACTGACCAAGACTATGCTTAAAGTGCTGGCCGGCATCAGGATGGCTGCAATGAGTGGGTGCATCTCCGCACGCATGGCGAAATAGAGACCAACGAAATTGTAGAGCAGAGAAAGGCCAAAAGCAAAGTGGATGAGATAGCCCCCCCAACGGGCCATCGTCAGCAAGGCCGGCAATTGGCTAAGCTGGCGAGAATCCAGAATAGCATCGCAGGAGGGCGTGAAATTGTTTACATCTTCTGCCAGGGTTATGCCCGTATCACTTTGCTGCAAGGCACCGGCATCATTCAGACCATCACCAATCATTAATACATGTTCCCCCTGATGCTGGAGTGATTCAACATAGTGCAGCTTTTCTTCGGGCCGTTGCTGAAAATGCAGTTGACTGCTTCCAAAAAGTTGCCGCATACTGCTGAAATGCCGGAAGCCATCGCCCGAGATCAGGGACAAGGAAAAACGCGGCTTCAGCCTGCGTAGCATTTCGGGTAAACCTTCCCGCAAACAGGGTACTTCCTGGAAGTAAAAAAAGCTACCATCTATACGCACTACGAGCTCTGCAGATTTCGGGCTACCACAAAAAAGTGCATTCCCCACCAACACCCTCCGCCCCCGTACAATAGCCCGAACACCGGCCCCCGCGACATGCTCCCAATTCAACACATTGGCATGCTCCTGAGGCCCCAGATATTCCGCCAATGCCCGGCTCCTTGGATGATTACTTCGGGTGACTATTGCAGCGACCCATATTTTTTCTTCAGTAGAAAATGGTGCTGTTCCTGGTTCCGGTCGCAGCATACTGCCGGTTGTGAGTGTGCCCGTCTTATCGAATACCACATGACTTACACTGCTCAATTTTTCTATCACCGTAGCATCACGAAGGAAAAGACCATGCTCTGAAAACAGGCGCATCAAAGAACCCTGTGTGAAACTGGCGCAGAGCAAGAGCGCGCATGGGCAAGCCACAATGAGCATGGTGGAAACCGCCGGTATCATCTTGGAAGGGTCGTGTATCGCCCACCATACCGTAGTGACGGCGGCCAGCGTGAATAACACTACCGTAAACCAAATACTGATCCGATGGACTGAACTACGGCTGTATGCTTCTTCCTGCTTGTTTTTTGAAAAAGCGTGGTTGTTCCAAAGTGAGCTGAGATAGCTTCCGGCCACTGGCTTCTCAACCAGCATGAGCATTTGCGCACCTTTTTGCCGGCCTCCGGCATATACTTTCTGGCCCGGATGCAGAAGTACCTGTTCGCTCTCGCCGGTCACAAAGCTGTAGTCAATACGGGCCTCACCTTCCAGCATAGTGCCATCAGCGGGGATGATTTCTTCGTTTGAAATCAGTACCTGGTCACCGGCTTTCAAATCATGCAGGCTACGGCTACACTTGCCTGATTCTGTCTGCACGGTGACGGCAATAGGGAAATAAGCCTTGTAATCGCGATGGAAAGAAAGACTGCGGAAAGTACGTTCCTGCACCACCCTACCCACGAGCATAAAGAACACAATCCCGCTCATGCTATCTAAATAGCCACTGCCCGTTCCACTGAATATTTCATAGAGGCTTCGGATGAAGGTGATGAGGATGGCTAATGCAATAGGTGCATCAATATTGAAAAGAGCAGCTCCTCTTCTTTGAGTGGAAAAAATTTGCCTCAGGCTGCTCCAGGCATTCACAAAAAACTCCGAAGCGCAATAGAAAAATACCGGAATAGAGAGCGCCACACTCAACCATCGAAACAACTGAGTGAAGCGGAGGCCTATGTCGCCGCCACCGAAATATTCCGGAAAGGCGAGCATCATGATATTGCCAAAGCAGAAGCCGGCTACCCCAAGGCGGGCAATGCGGGCACGGTCGAAAGTATGGTTGGAAACGCGCTTCCGGTCGGCATCATCCAGGCTGATGTAGGGCTCATAGCCAATGGTGCTGAGCAAGGCAGCAAGCTGGCCCAGGCTCATTCCTTCATGGCGAAAGTGAACGCTGAGTTCTTTAGTGCTGAAAGAAAGTCGGCTCTGAGTGATGGCGGGGTTCACCTGCGACAGGTGCTCCAGCAACCAAAGGCAGGAAGCGCAATGAACACCCGGCAGGTATAGCGTAACGATGCTGTATTCCGCCGTGCGGAAACTGCACAGCTTAACGGCAATCGCTTCATTGTCGAGGTATGCAAATTTTTCAGTGCGTAGCGGTCGGATTTGCGTCAGGCCTGGATGCTGTTCTAATTCGTAATAGTTGCAGAGGCCTTTACTGGAAAGGATTTCATAGACGAGCTTGCAACCATCGCAGCAAAACTGTTTTTCCTCAAAAGAAAAATGTGCACCGAGGCAAGGAGTGCCGCAGTGAAAGCAAAGCTGCTCTTCACTGCTTCTTGCAGGGTGTTCAGCTTTTTCAGTGATTTTACGGGTTTGAGGCTTACTCATGAGCCCAGATTTTGCGCTGTAGTTCTTTTATCAGCGGCACCAGGGCAGACTCTTCGATGAACAGGATTTCAGTCAGTAATTCTTCGACTTTTATTACAGTGGCGCGAAAATCGCGCAGCAGCTCAGTGCCAGTCAGCGATGAGGCAGGCAGGGATAAGTTGAAAGGATGCAGATGTTCGGCCAGTTCATGGAGGCTGGCGTGTGCTTCCTGAATGTCCATCACGTGGCGGCTATGTTGCATTTCGCAGCGCCCGCCGCAGCTACGACAGTCGTGGCCTTCTTCTTCCTTTTGTTTCAGTTCTTCGAAATAAGGCAGGATTACCAGTCGGCGCAGACGCATGTATTGCCCAAGCTGTGTGTTTAGGTTGGCACAAAGGCTAGTGTAGATACGAAGCTTAGCGCCATGGTCGCGATACTGCACTTCCGGCAACAGGGAGGCTGAACGCTCGCAAAGAGCGGATAGTTGCACATACAGACCATCTAGGTGGGCAACGAGCTGGCGTAAATCCTGACAATCCGGTAGCGGAAGGGGCATGGGTACTATACTTTTCAAGACAAAAGCGAAAGTATCCTGACTACTCAGGCAGGGAAATGATGCGGCACGGAACAAAAAGTGATTTCTGTCAGGTAATGCTTTTCCCAAAAAAAGGCAGACCGTGAAAGCAAGCTCAATGCTGCGTTTTTCAGCTCTGGGCTGCCGTAATTTCAACATAGGCCCTTGCGGCTATCGCAGACTTGATCTGCTTTTGCTCTGCGAGAGATAAGTTGCCGGGAAGCGTATAAGAAATCAAGAGAACGAAAGCATTTTCTGTGTAGGAATCAACCGTCACATCGGGTTTATTCAATACTTCTGCTTCCATGGAAATATTGCTTTTCAACCGGGCAAGTAATTCATCAATTTGAAAAGGAGGGATGCTATACTTCAGCGGGAGGCTCAGGCGTACCGTCAGTTGCCCCGCGGTAGATAAGTTCTCCAGATTTTCATCCACCAATTTTTTATTAGGAATGATGAATAAGGTGCCATCAGCGCTGCGCAGGCGGGTGCTGCGAAAACCAATTCGCTCTACCCTTCCTTCGAGTGCTCCCAGCCGGATATTGTCATCGAGTCCGAAAGATTTGTCAGCTAGAATTGTGAAGGCGGCCAGGAAGTTTTCAATCGTTTCTTTAGCAGCCAATGCCAGGGCCACACCGCCGATGCCCAGGCCGGTGATGAGGGCAGGGATATTGACTCCAAAAACAGAGCCCAGCATCCAGAAAAAACCAATTACCCATAGCACGATTTTGAGTACATCCCGAAGCAGGGGCAGAACCTGTGCCCGGGCTCTTTGCATTTGAATCCGGGCACGTTCGGCCTGACTGCGGTAGATAAAATCAAGCAGGCGGGAGAGCAGCAGGATAAAGAAAATGATCCCAAAAAAAACAAACAGTTTATCGAGTAGAGCGGAGGCGTGTAACACTTCCCGGTTGCCTTTGCTGTGCCAGCGAAGCAGGGTAATCCGGTGCAATGGCTCTTCAATAAAATTGAAGGCATAGAAAAGGACGATTACAAAAAACAACCACTCAAGTGGCTTACGAATCAGCGAACGATACAGGCCGCGATACTTACTGCCCGACTGGCGGATTGCCAGGCCCGAACTAAGGCGCGCCAATAGGCGGGAAACCGGTTTTTTAAGAAAAAAGGTCAGCAATAAAATAGCAGCGAATGCGAGATAATCGCCGGTAGTCGCATACCATAGGGGCTGTTTCAGAAACGAAAAGTCGGGCATGAAAAACGAATCAGGAATTCAGGCTAAAAAATCAATGCCGGCCTGCCGCTATTATACAGACACATTAAAATCGCGCAAAGCTTCATTCAGGCTGGTCTTTAAATCGGTTGAAGCCTTCCGTTTCCCGATGATGAGCGCACAGCCTACGCCATAGTTACCCGCAGGAAATTCTTTGGTATAGTTGCCGGGAATCACCACGCTGCGTGCCGGCACCCGCCCGATATAACTGACTGGGCCAGCTCCGCTCACATCAATGATTTTGGTGCTTTTCGTTAGCACAACATTGGCGCCCAGTACAGCTTCTTGCTCCACCCGCACACCTTCCACTACGATGCAGCGCGAGCCAATAAAGCAACCATCTTCCACAATTACCGGCGCTGCCTGCAAAGGTTCCAATACGCCCCCGATACCCACTCCGCCGGACAGATGTACCCCTTTGCCAATCTGTGCACAGGAACCCACTGTAGCCCAAGTATCCACCATGGTCCCTTCATCCACATAGGCGCCAATGTTGACATAAGAAGGCATCAGCACCACATTCTTCCCTAAGAAAGATCCGTAACGGGCTACCGCATGAGGCACTGCCCGTACTCCAAGGGAAGCGTAGTCTTTTTTCAATAGCATCTTATCGTAGAACTCAAATGGGGCAAGGTCCCAGGTCTGCATTGGCTGAATGGCAAAGTAGAGCAGGATGGCTTGCTTGAGCCATTCATTCACCTTCCAGCCTGCTTCGGTAGGCTCTGCCACGCGCAGTTGTCCTTTATCCAAAGCCTCCATTACCTCGCGCACGGCAGTAGCATATCTATCTTCTTTAAGTAATTCCCGGTTGGAAAATGCATCGAGAATGAGGCCTTGTAAGTGTTGCGACATGGCGAAATGATTCAGGCTGCGAAAATAGGCTATGAGTGCCCCGTCATCCTTAGCTTGCAGTACATGAAAAACTCTGGTTTTCCGCTCCTTATTCTCCTGTTTGCCGGACTCGCCTTTTCATCCTGCAGCAAAAGTGACACCAACCGTTGCGCCAGTATCCAAACGATGGCTCCTACCGATGAAGTTGCCCGTTTGCAATCGGACCTCAACACACAAGGAATTCATGCTACAAATGATAGTCGTGGGTTCTACTACATCATCACACGAACGGGAAATGAGGCTAAAAAACCCAGCCCTTGTTCGCAGGTTCGGGTGAGCTATACCCTAAGGCTGATGAATGGCACACAGCTCGAAGCTGCCAACAACCAATCATTCCTGCTCAGCAACCTGATCACAGGCTGGCAGGAAGGCCTTCCTCTGATTGGCGAGGGTGGATACATCACGCTTTTCATCCCGCCCAGCCTAGCCTACGGCAGTAATGGAAGTGGGAGCGTGCCGCCCAGCACCAACCTTATGTTTCAGATAGAACTGGTGGCTATTGAGTGAGCCTGCTTTGTAGAATTTCGAATAATCTTCTTGCATTAAGACATATTCCCAATTGCCCCTTTAAGGCATTTTTCAAAAAGAATCCATGAAAAATCTGCTCCCATTATGTGGCCTGTTCCTTCTTTCTTTCGCCTCTTTTGCTCAGGAAAAAAAGATAGATAAAGAATGGAATGCCGGCCCGCTATCCGTGACGCATCATCAGCTCAGCACGGCATCCGGGCCCATGCCCTATACTGCCACTGCAGGATATATGCCCATGAAAGATGAACAGGATTCAGTGCGGGCAAAGCTCTTTTTCGTAGCCTATTCAAAAGATGGAGTGCATGACCCCGGAAAACGACCCATACTCTTTGCCTTTAATGGAGGGCCGGGATCGTCTTCGGTTTGGCTGCACATGGGCCTGATGGGGCCCGAGCGCGTGCTCATGACGGACAAGGGTGAAAGCATAGCGCCCCCCTACCGTTCAGTTGCCAATGAATATTCCTGGTTAGACAAAGCAGATCTCGTCTTCATTGACCCCATGCTCACCGGCTACACCCGCCCGGCAAACCATGTGGCTGCATCCGACTATACCGGCTACAACAAAGACCTCCGTTTTGTGGCCGATTTTATCCGAATGTATCTCTCGCGATACAACCGCTGGAGCTCACCTAAATATGTTGCGGGGGAAAGCTATGGCACGACAAGGGCTGCCGGGCTCAGCAATTATCTGCAAGACCAATATGGCATCTATCTGAATGGTGTGGTACTGATCTCTGCTGTTCTATCGTTCAATGCACATAGTAGTGGCCGCGATAACGACTTGCCTTATGCCTTGCAACTCCCAAGCTATGCCGCAGCAGCCTGGTATCATGGTAAGGCAGACAAAAAGTATCAAAGCCTGGCACAGATTACTGCTGATGCTTGCCACTACGCCACCGGCCCCTATTTAGATGCCCTAATGAAAGGCGATGAACTGAGCGATGCTGAACGAAAAGTGGTTATCAGCAAACTTCATGGACTCACGGGCCTTTCAGCAAAACATTTAGACGAGTGTAACCTGCGGCTGCAAGTGGGGCGCTTCGATAAAGAACTACTCCGCGACAGTGGTAAGACCATTGGCCGCTTCGACACCCGCATTGAAGGTGTGGACTACGACCGCGCAGGCGAAAGCCCGGACTACGACCCGAGCTACGACCGAACTGTACACGGTGCATACACGGCTGTGTTCAATGATTATGTCCGTCGCGACCTGAACTTTCACAGCGACTTGAACTATGAGATTCTGACCGGGCGGGTATGGCCCTGGCGGTTCTCAGAAAATGGCTTCCTGAATGTGGCCGACCAGTTGCGGTCTGCAATGGTGAAAAACCCAAACCTGCAGGTCTGGGTATGCAGCGGTTATTTTGACCTGGCGACACCCTGGTTCACCACAGACTATGTGTTGCACCACATGTTTCTGCCCAAGGAACTCAGGAAGAACCTACATTCCACGTATTATGATGCCGGCCACATGATGTATCTGCACCGGGCATCCTTGCAACAACTCAGGAAGGATTTTGAGGCCTTTATGAATGAAAGCAGCAGCCATTGAGATGAACGAAAAATTTCTTTGAAACAGCACTTGGAAAAAAGGAAGGCGCGGTTATCTTTGCCGTCCCAAAACGGGAAGGAAGCATAGCTCAGCTGGTTTAGAGCATCTGCCTTACAAGCAGAGGGTCCGCGGTTCGAACCCGTGTGCTTCCACAGAACAGAGGCTGTCTCAAAAAGAGACAGCCTCTACTTTTTTCGAGCCAGGATGAAGCCGACACAATCTTCAATACCGCCTGTTTCGTCTTTTCATTAGTCCGCTTCTTACCATTCACTGTATCCGTTGCGCCAGCCCCAAACTTGTTTCAAGACTGGCCTTAGCGAGGTTGCATCAGGATGCCCCGCTGACTATCCAAAAATCCTAATTGAAGTAGGACTGCACTATTGAGTCGTGTTTTTAGGAAGAACTATCTCAGCCGCACAGTCCCTGCTACAATAATCTCAGCCGGATGATGCATCATGCTCTTTGAGAATTAGGCACCGGAGAATTTTCGCCTGTGGTTATCGGGTGGAAAAAATTCCTTTCTAGCCATAAGGGAATTACAGGAACGAGCAATTGCTATGCGGTAAAAATCATTAAATTTGAGGTGTTAACTTAATTGCATTTTGATTTCATGCGTAGCAGCAGATACAAATAAAGGATTAGACATCTCTTTTCATTGAAGTTTCTAAGGAGCAGCATCCGGACTAACTGAAAAATTCCTTCACCTCAAAATAAAATCCCCCATGAAGCCACTTACACACGCCATCCTGGGACTTATTGCCATCCTGCCCTTGACAACAATGGCACAAAACACGACCTGGCCGGAACTACCCAAAACTCTCATTTCACACCATCAATCTGTGCTCCGTCAGAGCATTGAGCCACAGCTACCCGACGGCACGACTCCTGGCAAGACAGGAGCCTGGAGCGTACGCTTACTGAGCTCATTTAGTGGTAATGGCACGAGCGGAGCTTACCAAAACAGCGACAGCGCCTATTATACTTACTCCGGCGACAGGGGCGGCTCACTCTCTACCCCTATCCAATGCGATACAAACATTCAGTATAGTTGGGACACCACAACAAACGTATGGATACCCAGTTCACAGACCTTGTACTTCTACAATGCACAAGACTTTATCATTAAGAGAATCATTTTGGACTGGGAGAGCACCAGCTCCAGCTATACAAAAATTGAACTGGACACCTATATATACAATTCACAGGGACTTCTGATAAACTCATTGGTCACAAAATGGAACCCTTCCACAAGCGCTTGGGAAAACTGGAGCCAGTACACGAATTACACCTATAATGCTGCAAAACAAATACTCAGCTATGTGGCTCAGGTATGGGAACCCTCTACATCAAGCTGGGATAATGCTATTCGGTACACCAATACGTTTGATGGCAGTGGCAACCGGACAACCGCTCTCACTGAATATTGGAATGCTGGCACCGCTACCTGGAGCAACCAATATTTATACACCATTACATATAATGCCTCAAACCTGGTTACATCAATAATTTCCCAGTACTGGCAAGTCTCAGCATTGGCATGGCGAAACTCCAATTATTCAAGAAGCTATTATAATGGAGCAGGAGCCTTAGTATCTTATGCTTACAGTGGGGGGGATGGTACGGGACTGGGCTGGATTAATATTGACAGCCTCAACAATAGCCCACTGAATGCAGCCGGGGAACCGCTTATAACAACCTATTATAGCTGGAACGCCAGTGTATGGCAGTTGAATCACCAAATCACCTTCACCTATTCAGGAAGCTTGGAAACAAGCCGCGTCCGTGCAAGTTGGAATGGTTCCGCATTCGTGAATAACTACCATGTACTGAGCACCTATGCAGGTTCGCAATTGAAGGAAGAACGGAGCGAAACATATAATAGTGGCTCTTGGATTATTACCAGCAACGACAATATAAATCGCTACCATTATCAGTTTGGCCTTTCCGTCCCCGAAATCACTGCTTCTGGTTTACAATGGATCATTAGCCCCAACCCAGCGGATGCAGCACTGACACTCCAGTGGAAACAAGCCCGGAATTTTTCAATCGTGGTGTATGATATGGCGGGCAGGCAAGTCCAACATCAGGAAATAAATTCCTCTTCATCCTTCAAACTGGACATACCTACGAATAACCTCACTAATGGTATCTACATCCTGAAGGTTACCAGCGGTGCTTCGCAATCTCAGCAACGCTTTGTGGTAAAACACTAAGCTCACTTGTAGTTTCGGCGCACATTTCTGGCTTGTCTGAGTTGGGTATGGCTTTTGGCAATACCGGCTTGGGCAAGCCAGTTTTATTTGAAAAAACGTGCTTGTTTCCAAAAATATAATTTCAAACAAGCTGCGGAGATCTATATGGTTTTGAATCAAGAAAAAAATTAGCCTCAAAACAACCCCTGTCCACTCTTCGCCCACTTGCGGTTGAGGTGCAGGTAAGCCTTCTCCGTCGCTTCGCGGCCGCGCGGGGTACGCACGATGTAGCCTTCCTGAATGAGGAAAGGTTCATACACTTCCTCGATGGTGCCGCCCTCCTCGCCCACTGAGGTTGCGATGTTGGAGATGCCTACCGGCCCGCCCTTGAATTTATCAATGAGCGCCGTCAGGATGCGGTTGTCCATCTCATCAAGGCCATTGGCGTCCACGTTCAGCGCGCGTAGGCCATGCTCCGAAATGCCGAGGTCAATCACGCCATTGCCCAGCACCTGCGCAAAATCACGCATCCGGCGCAGCAGTCCGTTGGCGATGCGCGGTGTGCCCCGGCTGCGACGGGCAATTTCCATGGCAGCATCCGAAGTAATTTTCACATTCAGCACTTGGGCTGCACGCATCACGATGCCTTGCAGCACCCCGGAAGTGTAGTAATCTAAACGGCTCTTGATGCCAAATCGTGAAAGCAGAGGTGCCGTCAGCAGGCCGGAGCGCGTGGTGGCGCCCACCAGCGTGAAGGGCGAAAGATTGATTTGAATGCTGCGGGCAGAAGGCCCGGAATCAATCATGATGTCAATCTTAAAATCCTCCATCGCGGAATAGAGATATTCCTCCACGACGGTGCTGAGGCGGTGGATTTCATCAATGAACAAGACATCGCGGGCTTCGAGGGAAGTGAGCAGTCCGGCCAGGTCGGCAGGCTTTTCAATGACGGGGCCAGAGGTCTCTTTAATGCTTACACCCAGCTCGTTGGCCACGATGCGCGAGAGTGTGGTCTTGCCGAGGCCAGGGGGGCCGTGAAAGAGTACATGGTCAAGCGACTCACCGCGGAGGTTGGCAGCTTTGATAAAAATGCGCAGGTTTTCGACAAGCTGGGGCTGCCCGGCAAAATCGTCAATCTGCTGCGGGCGGATGCTGTTTTCATATTCCTTGTCGGTGGCAGACAACCGTTCCCCGGGATGCAAGTGCGCATTCACATTCATACCTGCTAAAGGTACAGTGCCCAACATCGAAAGCTCGAGTGCAAAAGGCACTATACCGAACCGCTACCTTTGCCGGCGTTTCAAAGAAATCTACTTATTCCCATGAATAGCAACCATAAACTTGCCACACGCCTCATCCATGCCGGCGTTGCTCCGGATCCTCTTTCCGGTGCCATCATGACGCCTATCTATCAGACTTCCACCTACGTTCAGGATGCACCTGGCAAGCATAAAGGTTATGAATACGCCCGAACGCAAAACCCTACCCGAACGGCGCTGCAACAAGCATTAGCTTCCATTGAAAACGGTAAATATGCCTTGTCTTTTGCTTCGGGCATGGCTGCTACGGATGCTGTTGCCAAGCTGCTGCTGCCGGGTGATGAAGTGCTGGTGAGCGATGACTTGTACGGCGGCACGTACCGCATCTTCACGAAGGTGTTCGAACCTTTTGGAATCAAGTTCCGTTTTGTGCCTATGCTGGAGGCTTCGGGCATTCGCAAGCATATCACGGAGCGGACGAAAATGATTTGGGTGGAAACGCCAACAAATCCTTTACTCAACATCATTGATATTGCTGCTGTGGCGGAGCTGGCAAAGCAGGCAAAAGCAACGCTGGTTGTGGACAATACGTTTGCCTCACCCTACCTGCAAAACCCATTAGACCTCGGGGCTGACCTCGTAGTGCATAGTGCCACTAAATACCTGGCCGGTCATAGCGATGTGGTACATGGGGCCATCATCATGCGGGACTCGGCTTTAGAAGAGCGTTTGCGTTTTATTCAAAACAGTTGTGGTGCTGTACCTGGCCCTCAGGATTGCTTTCTCGTGCTGCGCGGAATCAAAACACTGCATGTACGGATGCGGCAGCATTGCGAAAATGGCGCGGCTATTGCTCATTTTCTGCGGGCGCATCCGAAGGTGGACCGGGTGTTGTGGTGCGGATTTGAAGATCATCCGAATCATGCCATTGCGGCCCTGCAGATGCGTGGTTTCGGTGGGATGATTTCGTTTACGCTGAAGGGCGACAAGATGGAGGATGCGCTGCGGGTGCTGAGCCATACCAAGCTGTTTTCGCTGGCGGAAAGCCTGGGCGGCGTGGAGTCCTTGATCGGGCACCCTGCCAGCATGACTCATGCTTCTATTCCGGTGGAAGAACGAGCCGCTCGTGGCTTGTCTGACTCACTGATACGCCTGAGTGTGGGCATTGAAGACTCGGGCGATTTAATTGATGATTTACGGCAGGCGATAGAAGGCTGATTCAGGGTATGCCTTGATGCCGGAATATGCGGAGGATGGATGATCCCTAATTGCTGCGAAACAGAGCTCAGAAGGGAGATTCTGCTGAAGAGTGCGACGCAACGGATGCTCAATCGGAGCACTGCTGCCGGTTCAATAATGATTCTGTTCTGCGGAGTGCTATGGGGTTACATTTATCTGAAAGGAATTTTGTGATGCGCCCTGCAACCAACGGCCCCGACTCTTTGTTGATTTCATACCTGACGCTGCGGCAGGCAGTGGGCTGGCTGGCTATTTTGCTGGTTCCGGCAATGGTCTTTGGCGACATGCTGCTGGGGCACACCCACTACATCCGTGTGTCGGTGAGTGCGTATTACCATAGCTCAGTGCGGGACGAGTATGTGGGGATTATCTGCTGTATTGCCCTCTTTTTGTTTTCCTATAATGGCTATTCGAAACAGGATTCGATATTTAGTAAGCTGGCGGGATTTTTTGCGCTGTGCATTGCACTGCTGCCCACTTCAGCAACGGATGATAAGACTGATTTGATTTCGAAGGCGCATTACATCACTTCGGGAATATTCTTCGCAATTCTGGCCTACATGTCTGTCTTTTTGTTTACGAAGACGAGCGGAACGAACATGACCCTTCAAAAGCGACAGCGGAACCGGGTGTATCGCGTATGCGGGATCGTAATGGCCGTGGCGGTTATTGGCATTCCCATTGATGGCATCCCCGCCGTACATGCGCTGGTGGGGGCTTACAAGCCGACGCTGATTTTAGAAATCATCGCGCTGACATCATTCGGCATTTCCTGGCTGGTGAAGGGCGAGTTTATACTACAGGATAAACCATGAAGGCAAGCTTCTGGCCATGAAATCCACGGTGTACCAGCACCTGGAATCAGCGACGAGAAAGGCTGCGGTGTCCTACCTCTCCTTAACCCATGCACCTGAATAAGGAAGGCCATGGGAACATCTGTTGTAGCCGGATTTCGGGAAGCTATTCTTCATCCGGCTACAACAGACGAACAAAAAAACAAAGGCCAACCCGATTGCTCAGATGCCCTTCGCTTTTGCGCCTTATTGGTTTTACTTATCGCTTTTGGGGGGACTTGAAACGTCTGGATAAGAGACCTGCAATAAGTCCCGAAATGATTCCTATTACGATGGAAATGCCGATAACTACAGCCAAATTCTGTGTCCGGCGATATATAATGGTAATCAACACACCGAATACACTACCATACAGAAGTCCAATAAGGAAAAATCGGGCAAATTTTCTGCGTTGGATACTCATATATTTCATTGAAATTACCCCAATTCGGGTTAGGACAAAATCCACGTAATAATAGCTGTAGAAACAGAACCTCCTATAGCCCCTCCAATGATGCCACCCCAAGCAGCTACAGCTGTAACTGGACCGAAAAGTGACGCGATACCTACAGTAACGGAACCTCCTACAAGCATTCCTACATCGGTAGCACCGGCGTTGCGGGCACACGCGCTAGCGGTCCTGTTGGTTGCAACTTTCCAAGCGACACTTGTACCTACCAACTGCGTCCAGTCTGAGTAATGTTGAAGCCAATATTGAAGCGACGATTTTCCAACTGAAGTGGCTGTCAATACTAAGCCGAGCTCCTGTGAATCCAATGTGGGATTGTTATTTGCCGTTACTTCGAGTGCCGCAATTTCATCTAGAGACTGCTCAAGGGTTTTTGCTGAATCAAGCATTATACCTCTTAAGTCATCAAGGAGTGACTGGGCAGTTGCACTCAATAGAGGTGCCTGATCTGGCGTCCAGAATTGGTGTGATTGCCAGTAATATGGATCTTGACCGATTATAGTCGTCGTCTCGTCGAAACCAGCGTCTGAATAGGCAATCGCAGTATCACTGTTGTTGCTTATCCAGGCTAATTCATTATTCGTGTAAAATGGATGAATACCATTTTTTACTGCCGGCAATAAATGAATAGCTGAATCGAATGTGCCCGGAGATGTGCTCTTCAGATTCACCAGAAAGGTGTAAGCATATTGCAGCCCTTTAGTGTGTTGATCTCCAACGGCAGCAATGTAGCCTAGCTGCTCTGATGAGAGACGTGCTGTAGTATGATTGCTTTTAGGCAGATTTGAGGCTGGTTCGGTTGTTTCCTTCTTGCAACTTACCGAGAGCACGATGCATAACAGTGCACAGAGACTGTAAATTCTATTTTTCACTACTTATGTTTTTTTGTGTTTTGTGAGCCTACTTTATTCCGGGCTTTCGGCATTTTCCCGCACAAATGCGTGTGCACCAACATTTGCGATGCAAACTTCCGAAAAATGGGGGGGGGGGTTAAACGCTAGTTAACACCAATGAGCGAGAAACTTCAGGTTGGGATCTAGGCCGCTTCTCAGCTACTTGATATACCCCAAAATCTTCAGCATACTCTGCGCGCTTTGTTCTTTGGCATAGAGCCAGTCTTCGAGGTTGCCATTCTTGTCATACTCCACCACCACGTGTTTGGGCGAGGGTATCATGCAGTGCTTGATACCGCCGTAGCCGGCAAGCTGGTCCTGATAGGCGCCCGTGTGGAAGAAGCCAATGTAGAGCGGTTCGGCCTTGTCAATTTTAGGCAGAAAGACCGCATTGATATGCTCTTCTGAAGTGTAGAAATCGTGGCTGTCGCAGGTGAGGCCGCCGAGATGAACTTCCTGGTATTCGCGCTCCCAGCCGTTGATGGGCAGCAGGAGGAATTTCTCGCCGATGCCCCAAGTGTCCGGCAGTGTGGTGATGAAGGACGAGTCAATCATGTACCAGGTCTCGCGGTCGTTCTGCTGTTTTTCGTTCAGAATGCTATAGATGACGGCACCGGATTCGCCCACAGTGAAAGAGCCGAACTCGGTGTAGAGATCGGGCACATCCACCTTGGCTTTTTTACAGACATTCTTGATGGTGCTGACAATCTCATTGACCATGTAGCCATAGTCAAACTCAAAGCCCAATGAATGCTTGATGGGGAATCCTCCGCCTAGGTTGAGGGCCGTAAGCTCCGGGCAAATTTTCTTGAGCTGGCAGTAGAGGTTGAGCACTTTGTTCAGTTCGCTCCAGTAGTAGATATCGTCTTTGATGCCCTTGTTCAGGAAGAAGTGGAGCATCTTGAGTTGAAAGCGGCTGTTACCCTTGATTTTGTCCACGTAAAACTCCAACACGTCCTTCACCTTGATGCCGAGACGCGAGGTGTAAAAGTCGAAGGTTGGCTCTTCTTCAGTAGCGATGCGTATGCCGATGTTTACAGGGTCTTTGGAACGAATGCTCTTCTTGTAGTCTTCAAATTCCTGGACATTATCCAGCACCGGAATCACGTTTTTGAAGCCCGAGTTGATGAGGCCGGCGATGTTCTTGGTGTACTGCCGCGTCTTAAATCCGTTGCAGATGATGGTGATGTCCTTAGTGATCTTTCGGCGTTTCAGCAGGGCTTTCACCAGCTCGATGTCATAGGCGAAAGAAGTTTCTAAGTGCACTCCTTGCTTCAAAGTTTCTTCCACGATGAAAGAAAAATGAGAGCTCTTGGTGCAGTAGCAGTAATAGTATTTCCCATCGTAGCGGTGCTTCTTCATCGCATCGTTGAAGAGCTTCTTCGCCTTCGCCACCTGCATCCCGATTTTGGGCAGGAAGGTCAGCTTGAATGGCGTTCCATACTTGTCGATCAGTTTGCGAATGTCCAGCCCGTTGAAAAGAAGATGCTTGTCTTCGTTTATGTCAAAGCCTTCCTGTGGAAAATCGAAAGTCTGCTTGACGAGGTCGGTATAAGTATTGTTCATTGATGCGCGGCTGAGCGACTATGTGGGGCTTTCGGAATAAAAAATTCGCGCCAAATGTAAATGTGCAAATTCGTTTTGAACCCCTTGCAGAGAAATTGATTCAATTTCGCAACCAACTATGAAAAAAGCCCTGCTTGCCATGCATGCCGCCGTGCTGCTCTGGGGCTTTACCGGCGTCTTAGGCCGTGCCATCACGCTCGACTTCCCCATCCTGGTCTGGTGGCGCATGTTGCTCACCGCCTTCTTTATTGCTATCATCATTTCCTGGCGCCGTCACTGGCTTTCCGTAGCCCGTAAAGACCAGGCCCGGCTGGTTCTGGTAGGCATCCTGATGGGCATTCATTGGGTAGCCTTCTACGGGGCCATCAAGTTTGCAAACGCCTCCGTGGCTCTGGTATGCCTCAGCACTGCTTCTATTTTCACTTCCCTATTCGACCCCTTCATCAACGACAGCCGCTGGAACCTGCGCGAGCTGGGTATCGGTATGCTCGCACTGGGCGGAGTAGCCGTCATGTACCTGCTCGATGATGCACCCAATGGCGCCGGTCCACTGCGGGAAGCGGGCATCCTACTCGGCATCGTTGCGGCCATCATCAGCTCCATCTTCACCGTGCTCAACAAAAGCATAGCAGCCAAATACCCCGCTCGCCTAATGGTCTTTTGGGAGATGAGCAGCGGCTGGGTCTTCATCAGCCTGGCCATTGGTGTCGCCCTCGCAGCAGGCGGAGAACGCTACCTCCTAAACCCCAGCCACAGCCACTTACAATTCCTACCTATAGATGCCTGGGACTGGCTCTGGGTCGTGGTGCTGGCTCTCTGCTGCACCGTTTGGGCGCAAAGCTTAGCCCTCACCGCGCTTAAAAAACTTAGTGCGTTCACTTCTACCCTGAGCGTAAACCTCGAGCCGGTATATGGCATCCTGCTGGCTTTCCTGATTTTTAAAGAAAACCGGGAATTGGGCGCAGGATTTTACATCGGCCTCAGCCTGATTCTGCTATCCGTAGTGCTGCAAATGGGGCTGATGCTTCATCAAAATCGCTCTTCCCAATCCATAATCCAAGACCGTGGCGGCATGGATTAAGCCTTGCTTTTTAATAAACAGAATTTTTAGGTTTCCTGCACCTGCACTCTGATGCAACGGATGCCGAATAGAGCGCTGTAACCGATAAACAATGCCCACACTCCTAAATGCCGCAGGCCACTTTCTATTTAAAGCCAATAGCCTGATTCCGAAGCTTATTTTTGACGCTTTCATCCCAAAAAAATGATTCCTAAAAAACTTAGCTGCGTCCTGATTGCAGCGCTGGCTGTATCAGCCTGCCACAACGCTTCCACGGGCGGTGCAGGCACCCCGCCCCAGGGCGATATCCTGATTGCCGACTTGGACACGAGCATCGCTCCGGGTCAGGATTTCTTCGAGTACGCCAATGGCGGCTGGATTAAGCGAAACCCCATTCCCGCAGACGAAAGTTCCTGGGGCATCGGCAAGCTGGTGAACGAAGAACTATACACCCGCAAACGGGCCATCAATGAGGCCGCCTCGAAGAAAGAAAACCGTTCCGCCATCGAGCAGCAGGTGGCCAATTTCTGGCTGACGGGCATGGATAGCAATGGTGCCGAACAAAAGGGCATTGCCCCCCTGCAGGCCGGCCTGAAAGACATCTATGCCGCACAGGACCGTGCAGCATTGATGACCGTAGCGGCTAAACTGCACCGCATGGGAGTCGGTGTCTTATTTGATGAAGGCGTGTCGCAGGATGCGAAAAACAGCAATGAGATGTCCTATAGCCTCTCACAAGGCGGGCTGGGCCTGCCCAACCGCGACTACTATTTCAATCAGGATGCCCGCACCCTCAAAATCAGGGAGGCATATCCGGGTTATGTAAGTCAGATATTGATGCTTTTGGGGGAAAAGGATTCGCTAAAAGCAAAGCAACGTGCCCAGGCAATCCTCGCTCTGGAAACTAAACTGGCAGGGGCTTCTCGCAAGCTCGAAGCCCTACGCGACCCATGGAAAAATTACCACAAGATGAGCATGGAAGCCTTGCAGCACCTGGCACCTGCCATTGACTGGCCCGCCACAATCACGCATATTGGCCTGCCCAAGCTAGACTCCGTGGTGGTGGGGCAACCCGAATTTTACAAGGCCCTCAGCCAGGTTGTACAGAGCGAATCCATCCCCATTCTTCAGGACTATTTCGCCTTCCACTTCGCCAGCAGTTTCGCACCTTATCTCTCCCAGGCCTTCGTGGAAGCACAATGGAATTTTTACGCCAGAACCTTGCATGGTGCCAAACAAATGCGCCCGCGCTGGAAACGCGTTTTGGACGCACAGGAAAGTGCCATTGGTGAAGAAGTGGGCCAGCTCTTTGTCAAGGAGTACTTCCCCGAAAAAGCCAAACAGCGCTATACCGACATGGTGGAAGGAATCCGCAATGCCTTCCGTGCCCGCATCGAAAAGCTGGACTGGATGAGTGACAGCACCAAGCAGAAAGCTTTGCATAAACTCGCCGTGATGAAAAAGAAAGTCGGCTATCCCGACCATTGGAAAGATTTTTCCAAAATGCAAATCGGTACAAGCTCCTATGCGGAGAACCTCATGCATGCCCACGAATGGTGGAACGACTATCAGATTGCCAAGCTGGGCAAGCCTGTGGACCGCAGCGAATGGGACATGACCCCACAGACCTACAACGCTTATTACAATCCCTCCAACAACGAAATTGTATTACCCGCAGGCATCTTCACCGTGCCCGGCTACCGCGACGAACAATTGGATGATGCCCTCGTATATGGCTATGCTGCTGCCTCCACTATCGGCCATGAAATCACCCATGGCTTCGATGACGAAGGCCGCCAATTCGATGCGGATGGTAACCTGAAAAACTGGTGGAGCCCGGCAGACTCAGCTCAGTTTGCCCGCCGCGCTTCTGTGCTGGTAAAGCAGTTTAACAACATGGTGGTCTTAGACAGCCTGCACCTGAATGGCCAGGCTGAACTGGGCGAAAACTTAGCCGACCTTGGCGGTGTGTTGCTCGGTGTGGATGCCTTTCAGCAAACTGAAGCCTACAAGAGCGGCAAGAAGATTTCCGGCCTCAGCCCGATGCAGCGGTTCTTCCTCGGCTATGCCCTGGGTTGGTTGTACCAGATTCGCCCCGAGCAGCTCGCCGCTCAAGTGCTGACCGATGTGCATGCCCCGGCCAAGTATCGAGTCAATGGCCCATTCCCGAATGTACCTGCCTTTTATCAGGCTTTCAACGTGAAGCCCGGCGATAAGATGTACCTGCCGGATAGCGCTCGGGTACATCTCTGGTAAGGATTTGAGATGCGGTCAGAAAAGGGATGCTGAATCTGTTTAGCATCCCTTTTTCTTTGCACGATTTCGGTTGCGGGATGAGTGCATTTTTTTGTTTATAGGCGGTATCAGAAGTCGGGCAAAGGAATCTTGATAAAAAAAAAGTCGCCGGATTGCTCACGACGACTAGAAAAAGATATTGCGGAAGTTTAGACGGTTGCCGTAGCAGTAAAATGAGATTTAAAGGCTTCGATGAGTCCGGAACTAGTCATTTTGCAGGCCACGTCAATCATGTTGGCGAAGGCACGAGCCGAGGAGATGCCATGTCCGATAATGACCGGGCTGTTAATGCCTAATACCGGAGTTCCACCGTAGAGCTCATAGTTGAAATGGCCCAGGAAATCATCCTGAACACCGCGCTGCTCGGAGAAAATCTGGTAAATACTCTCTGCCATTTTAAGGGCAACATTTCCAACGAAGCCTTCGCAAACGACCACATCGGCTTTGTCGCCAAACAGGTCGCGTCCCTCCACATTTCCGGAGAAGCGGAGTGCCGGATGTTCTTTGAGTAAGGGGTAAGCAGCCTGGGCCAGGATGTTTCCTTTGCCTTCTTCTTCGCCGATATTAAGCAGGCCCACGCTGGGGTTTTCTTTGCCCAATACATGCTGGACATAGAGGGAGCCGAGAATGGCAAACTGAAGGAGATGCTCTGGCTTGCAGTCGGCATTGATGCCCACATCCAGCAGGAAATTGAAGCTACCATCGGTGCGGGGCAAGGGTGAAGCAATTGTTGGTCGTAAGACCCCCTCAATTGCCTTGACAGAATACATTGAGCCTACCAGCATAGCGCCGGTATTGCCCGCACTGATGAAGGCATCTGCTTTGCCCCGTGCAAGCGCACCGAAGCCGACCGCAATTGAGGAGTCGGGTTTTTCTTTTAGTGCCTTCGTGGGGTGTTCGTGCATCCCGATGACTTCGGAGGCAGGCACCAAAGTGTAGAAATGCTGAAAATCTTGCAGTATCTGCAGAAATGGCTGGGCAGCTTCGGGCCGGCCCACGAGTAGGAGGTGCACCGGTTGCCCGGGATGCTCCTGAAAAAATTGGCGGACGCCCAAAAGCGCCTGTTCTGGCGCATAGTCGCCGCCCATTATGTCCAGCGCGATGTTCATGCCGGCACTAAAATATTAAGTAGGACGTTAGCCGCAGAGAAAATCAGATGCGGAGTAAAGAAGGTTTTCAAACAAGCTTGGCAAAAAAGTGACTGACCTACAGAAGAAACAATGCCTATCTGCAGGTCAGTGGCCAAGCGGTAGCTGCTTAAGCAGTTGGCTCGTTGTTGCTGGCATCTGCAGCCTTTTCGATGACCACGCGGCCCCGATATACGAGCTTGCCTTCGGACCAGTGTGCACGGTGGCGCAGGTGACTTTCGCCAGTGAGTTTATCTGCAGAGAAGGTCTCAGCAGTTGCCTTGTAGTGGGTGCGGCGCTTGGCGGAACGTTGTTGTGAGTGGCGGCGCTTAGGATTTGGCATATCTGAATGGTTTTTGTCGTGTTTTAAGAATTGGGATAAGAAAGGGTAAAATCGGGTCTAGTGACTTAGTTACCTAACCTTTTGATTTTTGTCCTTTGTGTTTTGTGTTTTTTTCTTCTTCGATGGAAATGTCTTTGAGTCCGTTCCAAATGTTGTGTTCCGGAGCATCTTCGGCCTGGCCAAGCTGGTTGAGTAGCTTCAGCGCTTCGGGGTTACACTGCCCATCCGGGTGGAGGCATTGTAGGGGCATACTGAGCAGCACAAATTCATAGACCCAGCTTGAAATATCAATGACGGTTTCGTGCCTGGGAATGAAGGCGACATCCGCTTCTTCGTCTGGCGATTCGGCCTCATCATCTTCTCCTGTCAGCTTTATCAGCAGGTTGGCTTCGTCCCATAGCTGAAGAGAGAAGTCATCCCCACAACGGTCACAAGGCACTGTAACCGAACCTGATATATCAAAATAGAGGCGAAAGAAACTCTGTTGCCTGTCGAAACGCAGTACCACCTGAGCTTTCCAGTTGCTGGTATGCGGAGGGGCACCATGCTCTTTCATAAAAGCATCCCCGATGCTGTATTCATAGATATGCTCCCCCAGCTTTAGGCCGAGCCAGGCTATCTCGAATTCACGGTTATGTTTCATGTGCAGCACAGCCTTCGTCAAAGAACTTCAGACAGATGTAGCGTAAAAAGGGCTGCGAAGGTAAGTAAAACAGAGCTGATATTGGTTAAAATATGAGCCATATGTCTCTGCCTGTTTCCCTCGGGCTCTTCGTTGGCGCTCCTCCTACTGTTTCAGCCAGGCTCTTATGCTTGCTGGTTCGAGAGCTGTATAGTAGGTCTTCCTTTCAATAATGCCATTATTTACCCAATAAATTGCCGGTACGGAGAGGCCTGCCAGTGCAACAAACGCATCGGAGTTCATGAGTAAAGTATGAGGGACTGCCTCCGATTTTGTGTCGTCAAAGAAGTCGTGCTCGGCCAGTTTACCGCCACCGAGCACCATGAAAATGGGAAATTCAGGATATTGACGATGCAGAATCTGAACCAGATAGGCTGCTTTAATACAATGTGGGCAAGTGGTGCTGAAATAACAGATGATATGCTTTCCCTGACGCAAATCCTGGGTGGGCACAGGCTGAGCATAACGGTACAGGGAATCCAAGGACATGGGCTGGTGCATCGTCTGGCCCTGGCTGCTCACATATACCGGGCGCATTACAAAGGGAATGGTGAAAGCTGCTGCTGTAAGGAATAAGGCTATGTACCCGTCATGCTTGTAAGGCCGTCCGGGATATAAGAACCAAAGCACAACCGTCAGCCCAATCAGTACCGCGTTTTTCCATATCGCGGGCAAGGGTTTCATGTATAGCCATTCTCCAAAACAGCCGCAGTTTCCATTATTCCCCTGGTGCATCAGAAGTCCGACCAGATAGGCAGTCAGCAAGAGCAACAGGATAATGGTTGCCTTGTAGGTAACAGGACGTAAGAAAAGATGCGCTGCCAGCCAGGCCCCTATTGCCCATTCGATACCTATAAACACCCGGGCCAGTACTTCGGCACTGGTGATGCCAATGGGCAGTACATCAATAAAACTCCAGGCAAAAGGTTCCGGGTTCTGGAGTTTGCTCCAGCCTGAAATGAAAAAAACGGCAGCGAGGGCGAGTAGGAGCGAAAAGCCCAACCCTTTACGAATCAATTGCCAGGGACTTTTGGGCTCTGGCTGAATTACATCTGATTCCACGAATGAGACAATGAGAGCTGCAAACCTCGTTTAAAACAATTTGCAGTCCTCGTCGGTGGTAATGTGGCTCGTATTGTCGGTGGTATGCGATGAGTTTTGCTCACACAGTGCCTGTGCCTTGTCTTTGCTATCCCGAATCGGGTACTCACGAATCGTGCTATCCGGCAAACCGGGCTGGCCACTGTATTTAATCTTACACTGGCAAGTGTATTCGCGTACGCAGGATGAGCAGGCAAATACTAAACAAAGCGTGCCCAGCAACAGGGTAGAACGTAGCATCATTTCCGAAAATGGAGGTAGAAAAAAATTGCGTCTAAAGATAGCGGGAATTTTTTTCGACACAATGCTCCTTTACTTGTGATGCTTTGTTACAGAGCCGTTCACAGGGTCTTCTTCTGGCTTCTCATCCCCCAGTGCTGCCCTGGCCTGCTACCTTTAGGCCATGGCCCAATCGCAGCTACACATCAGCCCTCAGACCCTTTTCGACAACTTAGAATTGCTGGCCAGGCAGGCTGTGGAAGGCTTCATCATTGGCCTGCACAAAAGTCCATTTCATGGCTTTTCAGTTGAGTTTGCCGAACACCGCCCCTACAATGCCGGCGACCCACTGCGGCACGTGGACTGGCGGGTGTATGGGCGTACAGAGAAACTTTTCGTGAAGCGCTTCGAAGAGGAAACGAACCTGCGTTGCTGCCTGATGATAGACACCTCTTCGTCAATGATGTTTCCCGGCGACCCGGAACAACTGAACAAACTACAATTTGCCTGCTTCGCTGCCGCTGCCTTGTTGCAGTTGCTGCGCCGCCAGTTGGATGCCTCTGCCCTCGCCCTCTTTGATGAATCGGTGCATTACCTCAGCGAGTGTCGCTCCGCACATAGTCACTACCGCAACCTGAGCCTGAGGCTCGAACAACTATTGCACCAGAAGGCCGAACAAAAAGTAACACATGCCAGCACGGCCCTGCACCAGATAGCAGAGCAAATCCATCGCCGCTCCTTGGTAGTGATCTTTAGCGACATGATGGAACAGGACGAAGATGCAGATGCACTCTTCTCGGCCTTACAACACCTGCGCTACAACAAGCATGAAGTCATCCTCTTCCACATCGTGGACGGAAAACAGGAACTTGACTTTGAGTTTGAAAACCGTCCCTATGAATTTGTGGACTTGGAAACCGGTGAACAAACCCGGCTGCAACCCGCCCAAATGGCCGCACAATACCGCCAGGCGATGGCCGATTGGCAACAACAGCTTTCTGATAAATGCCACCAGTATGGTATTGACCGCGTGGCCGTGGACCTTCGCCAGGATGTAAATGCCGTGTTGCATGCATTCCTGCTCAAACGCGCCCGGATGAGCTGAACCCAGATCGCAAGCTGCTACGAGTTGGAAGTCTTTTTTTATCCGTCGAGCGCTCTGATGGAGCTTTATTATGTCCTATTCTGAGCTTGGTTCAGAATCGCAGGTTGCAGGCCTGTGCGGTTAACTGACGATTCCAGTAACATCTGCAGTGGCTGCGTCATCCGGGAATAGCCGGGGAGCGCAATCTTGCTGAAGGGAGCGTCGCAACGGATGCCTCATCAACTTCCAAAAGCTGACTAAAAAAATTTTCTTTAAAGCAAGGCGCTTTTGAAACCGGTTTCTGATAGATGGTCGGCGGACTGGCCTAACGCACCAAAATTTCCTTGACCACGGTTTCCCCAAAATGCTTGTTTATGTTTTCCTGGAGCTGGGCCTTGCCATAGAGCAACTCTTGTTTCAGGGCTGCCACATCCGTAAAAATGGTCAGCTTGCCTTCATGCAGGCTTAGGTTCCGGGTATATTTCGCTACTATTTTCCCGGCAATCTGCTCCCAATCGGTACGCAGCTTTAGTTCCTGCATCTTGGGTTTCCACTTCGATTTCTCAAGCAGCAACGAAAGCGCTTCGCCGATAGAATAACTGGGCATGGGTCAAATTTGCAACAATGTTTTCACTCCGCTTACGGGCAACTACTGCCTATAACCCTCATGCCCTATGCCGTTGATTACCGACATGATGGGGCGCGTCCTGAATGTCCCCGGGCAGCCTCAGCGGATCGTCTCGCTGGTGCCCTCACAAACCGAATTTTTAGCTGACTTAGGCCTAGAACAGGAGGTGGTGGGAATCACCAAGTTCTGTGTACATCCTGAAAGCTGGTTCCGGCAGAAGGCTCGGGTTGGCGGTACGAAGCAAGTACATATTGAAGCGGTACGCGCACTGGCGCCCGACCTCATCATCGCTAACAAAGAAGAAAATGAACGGGAGCAAATTGAATCCCTGGCGGGTATTGCCCCCGTGTGGCTGAGTGATATCAACACGTTTGGAGCAGCCTTAGACATGATGAGCCAAATTGGCAAGCTGTGTAACCGGGTTACACAAGCCACGGATATCCGGCAAAAGATTGAACAGGGCTTTGCTTCCCTGGAGGCCATCCCCGTTAAAAAGCGACGTGTCGCTTATGCCATATGGCGCCATCCCTGGCTGTGGGTGGGTGCTGATACGTTCATCAATGAGGTGCTGCTGCGCTGCGGGTGGACCAATGTGATGGCGGATGTGCCCCGTTATCCCGAGTTGAGCCTGGAAGCAGTTCGGGAGCGGCAGCCCGAGCTGATTTTACTTTCTTCTGAGCCTTATCCTTTTTCCGAAAAACATATTCCCGAATTGCTGTCGGCCCTCCCGGCTGCCCGTCCTATACTAGTAGATGGGGAGTTGTTTTCCTGGTATGGCAGCCGCTTGCTGCAAGCGCCAGAGTATCTTTCCCGCCTGATGCTGTCATGTTGAATCCGGTTGCATACAAGCCCTTAAGACCTGCCCATTTGCTGCTGGCTTGCCTGTTGTTCTGTTCGCTTGCCCTGCTGAGCTACCCTTTTTACCGATACTATGTGGACCCTGATGCCGTTGCTTACCTGACGATGGCCCGGCGGGCGGCTGCCGGTGCACCCTGGCGTTTAGTCAATGCCCTGTGGAGTCCGTTCCACCCCGCGCTGGTAGCGGTTTGTGTACGCTTGGGTATGGATGCCCTGGTGGCAGCACAGGCAACGAATGCGCTGGCATGCCTGCTCCTCTTAACCGGGAGTTATTCTCTATTCCGGCAAAATAAAATGGCTGCCGATGCTGGGTTTCCCTTGTTGTTGGCTTTGGCTGGATTTCTATGTTATGCCTTGTACAAGCAACTCTTTTGCGACCTATGGCAAACAGCTTTGTTGCTGTTTTATCTACTACTCATCAACCGGGCATCCTTCCTCTGGAAGCCGCTGCTGTGGCTGCTGGCCGGCGTGTTGATGGCACTGGCTGCCTACGCCAAAATCTATTCCTTTTACTTCCTGCTGCTTCATTTGCCGGTGGCGGTATGGTTGCTTTCACGCAGTGCGGGTAAGAGCTTTTCCTGGAGGCCCTTCCTGGTGAGCATTACTACCATGCTGGTGCTCATGGTGCCACTGGCAACGCTCATGCACCATAAGTATGGCTTTTGGAATGTGTCAAAATCGGGGGCACTCAACACCAGTTGGACCCTCGTAGGGCACAAGAGCCTGCGCAGTGATATCCATACCCTAATCCCACCGCCCTACATCAATTCGCCCTACACCTGGGAAGACCCTTATGTAGCTGAAGGGCCTGAACACACGCGCTTCGAAAGCCTCTCGATGATAAAAAGCCAGGCAGGGCATAGCGTTCAAGCGGCCCTACAGGGTTTGGAAGCCAGCGCACAGATTTCCCCCTTTCTACTGATCATTTTTTTAGCCACAGCGGTTACGTTGGTCTTAAGGAAGAGGCTTTTTTCGGTTCAGGAGAAGGTACTTTTTGCTGCGGCAGTCATCATGCCTTTAGGCTATTTGCTGCTTCATATTGAAGCCCGGTATCTCTGGCTGTTGCTGCCTATAGGGATGAATCTGGGGAGCCGCTGGCTGCGTATTTCAGCGCCTTTTTTTGAAAAGAATAAAAAGCTTTATCAGGGGCTTTGCTGGCTCTTGGCACTTTCATTTGTTACCTATCCCCTCTACGACCTGAAGGCTATGTTCCGGGAAGGGGAAGCGAGTTATAGGCTGGCACAAAAAATAAAGGTGTTGCACTTAGAAGGTTCTTTTGCCGCAGATGGGAACCCCAGCAAGATGGGGCTGCTGGCCTACTGGACGGGTAATCGTTATTACGCCCCCGCTACTGCCAGCCTGAACCGTGACTCCGTGTTGGCAGACATGCGGCGCTATGGAATCCCCTATTTCATCCATGTACGTGGCCTCATGGAGATTACCGACCCAATTTTCCGGAACGAAACAGGCACACCTTTCCCGCGCGTAGATGAAGGGCAATTAGGGCCTCTTTGTGTGTATCTGATATTGCCTGCCAACACCGCAGCCAAAGCCGGGATGCCCGATTAGACTGAGCAATATCAGCGATAACCCCAAGGGTTTCGGTTACATTCGCCGATTCACAAACAGCCAATTTTTTTTATGCTTCGCAAACTGCTATTGACCGCTTGTGCCGGCGCCTTCCTGATTAGTTCCTGTAAAAAATCGGATTCGAACCCAAGCCCCGGTTCGATACAATTCAGTATTTCAAATGAAGTGGATGGCCAGCCCATTCAGATGGGGCCTCTGAACTTTCAAAATGCAAAGGGAAATGACTACAGCGTCAGTATGCTGAAATATTACCTGAGCAATTTCTCATTGCTTACAGCCGATGGTACGGAGGTGCCGGTAAACAGCAGCTATTACCTGATTGACGCATCCCTGCCCGCTTCTGAAAGCTTTAGTATAGCAGATGTGCCCGCAGGTGCTTACACCAAACTACGGTTCCATCTCGGCGTGGACTCGCTGCATAATCACTCGGGCACGCAATCCGGCGCTCTGGACCCCGTGCATGGCATGATCTGGAACTGGAATACCGGATATATCTTCTTCAAGCATGAAGGCTCCTACAAAGACAGTTTGGGCAATGTCACTCCGCTGGCTTTTCACTACGGCAGCGACCGGGGCTACGTGCAGGTTGAATTGCCACTCAGCAACCTGAATATTGATGGCAATACCCGGAAAATAACCCTCGGATTCAACCTGAACGGACTATATGCAAACCCCATCCCCATTGATTTTAATCTGGACAACAACCGCACTTCAGGCAATAGGGACGATGTTTTTTGGGAAATGACCATGAGAAGCAATTTCCCGGGCGCATTCCAAATCATCAAAACGGAATAGGTATATGCGGAACAAACTATTCCTGCTCACAGCGCTGGTACTAGGCATAGTTGCCTGCCGGCACACCGCGACCGAGCCGGGGCCCCGCGCCTATCAGCTCGACATCCCATCAGGCTTACCGGAGATGCCTGTTCCTGCCGATAATCCCCTGACGGAAGAAGGAGTAGCTCTGGGCAGGAAGCTATTCTACGACCCCATTCTTTCCGGCAACCAAACGATGAGTTGCGCCTCCTGCCACAAGCAGGAATTTGCTTTCACCGATGGGGGAAAGGCCTTCAGTTTTGGTATTGACGGGAAGCTGGGCACACGCAATGCCATGCCTCTATTTAATCTGGGTTACCAACGGGGCTTCTTCTGGGATGGCGGTGCGGCTGACATCGAAAGCCAGGTAGTAGGGCCAATTCAGAATCCGGTGGAAATGCATGCCGACCTGGCTATAGTGCTGGGACGACTTAATGCCCACAGTGAGTACCCTACCCTCTTTGAGAAAGCCTTTGGAACCCGGACAATTTCCAGTGTATTGCTCATGAAAGCCATCGCACAATTCGAACGAACCATCGTGTCTGGCAACAGCAAATGGGATAAATACCTACGGGGTGAGGCTACACTGACAGACGCAGAATCCCGCGGCCGCATCGTGTATGAAGACGAGGACAAGGGCGACTGTACCCATTGCCACAGCATCGGCTCTACCTTCTCCGATTTTGAATACAGAAACAACGGCCTGGACAGTGTATCAGCAGATGCCGGCCGTGCCCTCATCACCTTTCTGGCCACAGACAGCGGCAAATTCAAAACACCTTCTCTTCGCAATATTGCGCTTACGGCACCTTATATGCACGATGGTCGTTTTCAAACGCTGGAAGAATGTGTAGAACACTACAATTCCGGATTGCAGCACGCACGAAATTTAGATCCGTCCCTGCGTAACAAAGTAAAAAACAGGCTGAGCACGCAGCAAAAATCAGATCTGGTAGCATTCCTGCATACGCTCACCGACTATGAGCTGATTAGCAACCCGAAATTTGCCAAGCCCTGATTGTTTTAGGGCCTACTTGCTCGTTCCAAAATTGGATTCGAGAGAAGCATTGCACAAAGAATACAATAACGTAGGCACTAATTTCTTTGAAAGAATCAGCCACGGGGGATTAGCGAAAGGCCTATGCCAGGTTCAGAACAAGCAGGCGGCAATCGCCTGAGCCGTAAACTGAATTATCCCGTAGCACACGGCATCATCATAAAATGCATAGAGGCTACCTCCTATTCAGAGGCAGCCTCTACATTTTAGAGTATCACTTACCTTTTAAACCGCTTGCTCACCTCCATATCCTTTGAGCCAGGTGTGTACTTATAAAAACCTTCGCCACTCTTCACGCCCAAATAGCCGGCTTGAACCATATTAGCCAGCAGCGTGGCCGGCGCATATTTCTGGTTGCCAAAGCCCATGTGAAGCACATTCATAATGCTGTAGCATGTGTCCAGGCCGATGAAATCTGCCAGTTGCAGTGGGCCCATGGGATGCGCCATACCCAGACGCATGATCGTATCTATTTCTTCCACGCCGGCTACCCCTTCCTGTAAAGCCAGGATGGCTTCATTGATCATAGGCAGCAGGATGCGGTTGGAGATAAAACCGGGATAGTCCTGAACCACGCAGGGCACCTTACCCAGGAATTTCGAAAGATTCACAATGACTTCCGTCACCTTATCATCTGTAGCATAGCCGTTGATGATTTCCACCAGCTTCATCACCGGCACCGGGTTCATGAAGTGCATCCCGATCACCTGCGTGGGCCGGCTGGTGTGCGAAGCGATGCGGGTCAGAGAGATAGAAGATGTGTTGGATGCGAGGATACACTTGGCAGGTGCCAGCTTGTCGAGTTCCTGAAAGATTTTGACTTTGAGATCAATGTTTTCTGTAGCTGCTTCCACGACGAGGTCCACATCGTGGACGGCTTCTGCCATGTCGGTATAGGTCTTGATTCGAGCGAGAGAATCGGCTTTTTCAGCTTCACTCAGAGCGTTTTTGCTGATTTGCCGGTCCATGTTTTTGCCAATCGTCTTAAGGGCTTTGTCGAGTGCCTCTTGCTTGATGTCCATCAGGTGAACCTGAAAACCGTGTTGGGCGAAGACATGGCAGATGCCGTTGCCCATTGTACCGGAGCCAATGATGGTCACGGTCTTGATTTGTTGGAGCATTTGTTGCGTTTTGTCATCGCAGCCTGCGGTTTTATGGTCGGCTGCGACCATGGATTCTTTGATCATCCGGTAAAAAGAGTTTTTTGTTACCCGGGCAATGTAGTGATTCCGCTTTTAAGCAATCCGTTAAGCCAGTGAGTTGGTGGATAACCTGGGAACGGGCAAACAGAATTTCGCCTTTTACAATGAGGAGCCTGGCCCACCTTCGCGCAGCAAATAATCTGCCTTGGCTCCTGCCCGCATCCACACCTTCATTTTCGACATGGACGGCCTGCTGCTCGACACCGAGCCGCTCTGGGGTGTTTCCATGAACCGGGTGGCCGACAGGCACGGCATTGGAGTCAGTAAGGCGCGGTTTAAAGAGACCACGGGCCTCCGTATTTATGAAGTGACGGAATATTGGTCGCGGCATTTCCCCTGGCAAGGCAGTACCCCCCAGGAAGTAGCCGATGAAATCCTGGATGACATCATCGAGCGGGCGCAGCAACAAGGTTCTGCCATGCCGGGTGTCCTATCCTTGCTCGAGTTACTGAAAAGCCAGAACCTGAAAATCGGGCTGGCGACTTCCTCCCCGGATCGGATGATGCGGGCCCTCCTGACGCATTTTGACCTGGAAAAATTCTTCGACTATATGTGCAGCGCCGATGAAGTGGCGATGGGAAAGCCCCACCCGGCCGTATTCCTGCACTGCGCAGAAATGTTGGGCAGCGCCGCTCATGAATGCCTCGTCCTCGAAGACTCTGTGAATGGTGCCATTGCCGGTAAAGCTGCCCGCATGAGCGTGCTGGCTGTGCCCGATGCCTTGCACTGGGACGACCCGCGCTTCAGCATTGCCGACTTTAAGCTGCATTCATTAGAAGAAATAGATGCAGTACTGCTAAAAAAAATATGCGCCTAAGGCTGCACACCCTTTCGGTGCCGTGAATATGAATCTTTGCGCATGGCTTCTTCTGCAAACCAGCTTCCTCCCATTCCCGAAGCCTTGCTCCAAAGCTTAGCATCAGTGCCCGGCTTTGAACGCCGTTCTTTTATGGCAGCCCAGCAGCAAGCTGCTGTATGTAGTGTTCGCCTGCACCCCCTGAAAGGCTATGACCTTTTCCCAGAGGCGGCACCTGTACCCTGGCATCCTTTGGGCCGGTATCTGGATGAGCGTCCCTTGTTCACCGCCGACCCCTTATACCATGCCGGTGCCTATTATGTGCAGGAAGCCTCCTCTATGTTGCTGCATCATTGCTGGCAAAGCATTTTTTCAGAAAAGAAAACGCCCCTTCGGGTGCTCGACCTCTGTGCAGCGCCCGGTGGGAAAAGCAGTTTGCTGGCTTCCCTGCTGGATGAAAAAGACCTGCTTATCAGCAATGAAGTTATCCGCAGCCGGGCCGGCATCTTGCATGAAAACATGAGCCGCTGGGGCTATACCAATACCTGGGTTACCAGCAATGACCCTCGTGATTTTGGCAGGCTTCCCGGCTATTTCGATGCGCTGCTCATAGATGCTCCTTGCAGTGGCTCGGGCTTATTCCGAAAGGATGTGCGGGCCTTGACCGGCTGGACGGAAGCCAACGTTTCCTTGTGTGCCTCCAGGCAAAAACGCATTATTGCCGATGCCTGGCCCTGCCTGAAAGAAGGCGGTGTACTGATTTATGCAACCTGTTCTTTTTCTCCCGAAGAAGATGAAGACATCCTGCGATACCTCACTATGGAATATCCTGTTGCGAGTATTGCTATGGACATGCCCGCTGCCTGGGGCGTAACACCCATCGAAGCGAATGGGCTACGGGCTTTTCGTTGTTTCCCGGACCGGATGCGGGGGGAAGGATTTTTTATTGCTGCGCTTCGTAAAGAAGAGCCTGCAGCCCCATTTTTCTACCCACGTTTTCGCAAGGCTGCACTAAAGAAAGCGGACGAAGCGGCGCGCTACCTCCTCAAGCCCGGCAACTATGCCTTTCAGGAAGATCCACGCCAGCAAGTGTCGGCTATTTATCCCTGGCATGAGCCTGATTTTCATTTTTTAGATGGCAGCCTCTACCTCCGACGTTGCGGTTTAAATCTGGGGCAGGCTGCACAAAAAGACTGGATTCCCGGCCACGATCTGGCATTGAGCATAGACCAAAATGAAGCCTTACCCAAGTGGCCCATGTCGCAATCAGAAGCATTAAATTTTTTAAAAAAAGAAAGCCTGGAAGCGCCGGTGGGAATAGCGAAAGGCTGGTGCCTGGCAAGCTACAAGGGGCGCAGCCTGGGCTGGCTGAAAGTGCTGGGCAACCGTGTCAACAACTATTTGCCCAAGGGCTGGCGTATCCGAATGGACTTGCCTGAGGATGAAGACCCTTTGGCATGACAGAATCCGGTGGCTTCAAAAAATTATTTAGCTTAGCCGCTAATCAAAAATCAACGCCCCGGCTACTTCATGAACCGAGTCATTCTGGCGCTTTGCGTCCTTCCGCTTTTGTTCGTTGCCTGTAAGAAATCGGATAGTACTACTTCGATTGAAGAAGACTTGCGCAGCGGAGTCTGGACACGCAGTTCGGGCAAGGTAAGTTCATTGGATCCCGTCACACGAAAGGAGGTGATTTGGGATTACTGGTCTGCTCAGCCTGATTGTATCCGGGACAATTCCCTTCAATTCAATGCGGACTATACCGGCATCATTGATCATGGAAAAAAATTCTGCACCTCCGCAGAAACATCTACTCAGTTTCATTGGGAGGTGAGCAGCGACCAGCAGCATATTTCACTGTATGGCGTTCAGGATTATTTTCCGGTTCAGGATGTTAACGCCACGATTCTAACCCGTGACCTGGGCTACCTCACCATTCGCTATCAGGTCATCACCGCAGATGCTGCACACAGCACATACGACACGCTGACCTATACGGACGTTCTGCGTCGCTGAGTAAATAATTCTGAAGAATGCAGGCTACCTCGATGGGGCAGCCTGTTTTTTTTTTGATTTTTTGGGTCTGAATCCGTGTCCTGACGCAGCTTCGATGCCTTCTGACGGCGAGATTCAACCGGATAAAAAAAGCCTGACTACCTCTGAGTCCTCTTCTATTTTTCGTCTCTTTCCATGCTGACGAATATCATTACCCTTTATTACCGTAAATAGTTTCCGCGCCGAATCGCCGAACCAATTTGCAGTCTGAAAAGCAGCATAAAAATCCCAGTAAACGATTTCAAAAAGCTGCATAAAAAAATCATATTCACCAATCCACTCAACATGGCCTTCCAAACAAAACATGCGCTGATTGCGCTCGCAGGCCTTAGCCTTGCCGCTTCCGTCACCGGATGCAAACCCAAAAGCGCAGGCACCGCAGCCGCCACCGATGCGGCTTCCAAAGTCTATGTAGCTCCGGGTAAGTACGACGAGTTTTACAACTTCGCATCCGGCGGCTTCAGCGGCCAGATGGCTGTGTATGGCTTGCCTTCCGGCCGCTTGCTGCGCGTCATTCCTGTCTTCTCCGTGGACCCCGAAAAGGGCTGGGGATACAGCGAAGAAACAAAGCCTATGCTGAACACTTCTCATGGCTTTGTGCCCTGGGATGACCTGCACCACCCAGACCTTTCCCAGACTAACGGTGAAGTGGATGGCCGCTGGATTTTTGCCAATGGCAACAACACGCCCCGCATTGCCCGGATTGATCTCAAGACCTTCCGCACTACAGAAATCATTGAGATTCCCAACAGTGCCGGTAACCACTCTTCCGCCTTCGTGACTCCCAACACAGAGTATGTGGTGGCAGGCACCCGATTCTCGGTTCCGATGGACAATGACAACGGTGATGTTCCCATTTCCAGCTATAAGAAAAATTTCAAGGGCTCTATCTCATTCCTCAGTGTGGACAAGAACACGGGCAATATGAAAATTGCTTTTCAGATTCGCACTCCGGGTATTGACTATGACTTGGCGCATGCAGGCAAAGGCCCCAGCGATGGCTGGTTCTTCTTCTCTACCTACAACACCGAGAAAGCCAATACCCTGCTGGAGGTGAATGCATCCCAGCGCGACAAGGACTTTATCATGGCCATCAACTGGAAGCTTGCCGAGCAGTATATGCAGCAAGGCAAGGGCGTGAAAGAAGCCGTGAAGTATGCCCACAACACGTATGACGAGAAGACTCACTCTGCTACGTCTAAAATGGAAACAGAAGTCACCGTGTTGGATGGTAATCTGCCTGGCCTGCTCTATTTCATTCCATGCCCGAAAAGCCCGCACGGCTGCGATGTGGACCCTACGGGTCAGTATATCGTAGGCAGCGGCAAGCTGGCCGCCCTGATTCCGGTATTTTCATTCCAGAAAATTCAGGATGCCATCAAAAACAAAGCATTTGAAGGCGAGTATGACGGCATCCCGGTCATCAAGTATGAAGCAGCCTTACATGGCGAAGTACAAAAACCCGGACTCGGCCCCTTGCACACCGAATTTGACGAGCGGGGCAACGCTTATACCTCCATGTTCGTTTCTTCTGAAATCGTGAAGTGGCGCCTGAGTGACCTGAAAATTCTCGACCGTGTCCCCACGTATTATTCAATTGGCCACTTGCACATCCCCGGTGGAGACTCCCGCAAGCCTATTGGCAAGTACATGATTGCCTACAACAAAATCACCAAGGACCGTTATCTGCCCACCGGGCCGGAACTCTCTCAGAGTGCACAGCTCTTCGACATCAGCGGCGATAAAATGAAACTGCTGCTGGACTACCCGACAATCGGTGAACCCCACTATGCCCAATCCATCCTGGCAGATAAAGTGTCACCGAATTCGGTCAAGTTCTTCAAGATTGACGATAGCCAACACCCGTACAAATCTGCCGGTGAAGGTGCTACCAAAGTGGTGCGTGAGGGCAATAAAGTACACGTTTACGCCACCGCTATTCGCTCTCACTTTGCGCCGGATAATATTGAAGGCATCAAGATGGGTGATGAGGTCTATTTCCACGTTACTAACCTGGAGCAGGACTGGGATATCCCGCACGGCTTTGCCATCAAGGGCGCCAACACGGCCGAATTGCTCATCATGCCCGGCGAAACTGCTACGTTGAAATGGACCCCGGAAAAGGTGGGTATCTATCCATTCTACTGCACCGACTTCTGTAGTGCACTGCACCAGGAAATGCAAGGCTATATCCGGGTATCACCCGCAGGCAGCAATGTTCCGCTGAAGTGGGGCACCAACAAGGTGGACAGCAATGCCACACAAAGCAATTCCACTACCGCGTCTCGCTAGAGCCTGTTAGTTTTATGCAGGGCAGGTTGTGGCATGAGCTGACAACCTGCCCTGTTCCTTTTCACAGAAAAAATCTTCGATGAAAAAATCTCTTAACAACGGGCAGCGGATCATGATTGCTGTTGCCGGTTTGTGTCTGTTTGCCGCCATCTTCCTTCCGGTATGGAAAATAGACCTGATGGCCCCCCAATATCCCGAAGGGCTGAGCATGAGCATCTACGCCAACCGCCTGGGAGGTGATGTAGAAATCATCAATGGCCTGAATCACTACATCGGCATGAGAACCTTACATGCTAAGGACTTCCCGGAATTTACCTACCTGCCTTACATCTTCGGCTTTTTTGCATTAGCCTGTATTGTAGTCGCCATTGTTGCCCGCCGGAAACTAGCTGCCGGTTTGCTCTCGCTCTATGCCCTCTTTGGGGTGCTGGCTATGGTGGACTTCTGGAAATGGGAGTATGAGTATGGCCATAACCTAAGCACATCGGCCCCCATCCAGGTACCCGGCATGAGTTATCAACCCCCGCTCATCGGCTTCAAACAACTACTCAACTTCGGAGCCTATTCCATTCCCGATCTCGGCGGCTGGCTGATGGCATTAGCCGGCTTACTATTAGCGGTTGCCGTGTTTTTTGCCTTTAGAAAAAGAGCTTCGAACGTCCTTCCAAAACAAAGCTCAAAAAATCAAACTCTGTCAGCAGCAGCAGGCCTCATAAGCATACTGATTTTTTTTAGCTCCTGCCAAAACGGGCCAACTCCCATCCAGGTGGGCAAAGACAATTGCAACTTTTGTAAGATGGGCATTGCGGATGCCCGATTCGGAGCCGAAGTGGTAAGTAAAAAAGGAAAAGCCTGGAAGTTTGATGATGTGCATTGCCTGCTGGGATTTCTGAAAGAGGGCAGCTTGAAAGCAGAAGAAATCAAAGAAGTTTACCTCACCCGCTACGATGGAGACCACAAGCTGATGCCTGCCGAAAAATCATTTTTGCTGCACAGCGAAAATCTTCGCTCGCCCATGGGCGGTAATGTCGCAGCCTTTGAAAATACACAGAGTGTTCAGGCAGCAGAGCAGGAATTCGGTGGTGAATCCATTTCCTGGGAAAACCTGCGGCAATAAAGGCATCCTGCCCGCACTCAGGCCGGAATCATTTCATCGTTTCGGTTTCTCGGTTCAATTTTATCCTATGCAATCAGCATTTGCCCGCCGAAGCATTTTCTTATTCTGCTGCTTTGGGGCTCTGATTTCCATGCTACATACCAGCTTGATTCAGGCTGCTACCCTGGAAGCCCGCCCCGGCGGAAAAAGCATAAAAACCTGTATTGATCAGGCCCGGGCAGGCGACACGCTGCTCATTCACGCGGGGCATTACCACGAAGGCAATATCAACCTCAACAAGCGCCTTTATTTGCGGGGCATAGGATGGCCTGTGCTGGACGGGGATAAGAAATATGAAATCATCTCCGTGCATGCCGACAGCGTGCACATTGAAGGCCTCCGCATCATCAACAGCGGCTACAGCAGCCTGAATGATATTGCCGGAATCCGGCTGTATGGCAGTAAAGGAAGCACCATACGAAACAATCAATTCGATAATAATTGCTTCGGCGTTTACAGCGAATACGGGCGTTCCTGCCTCATCGAAGGCAACCGTTTCAGGGCCTACGGCAAAGAAGAAATCCTGAGTGGCAATGGCATCCATTGCTGGAAAAGCGATGATATGCGCATCATCGGCAACGATATCCAGGGCCAGCGCGATGGCATTTATTTCGAATTCGTCACCAACAGCATCATCTGGCGCAACAACAGCCACGGAAACATCCGCTATGGCCTGCACTTTATGTTCTCGCACCATGATGCCTACATCAGCAATATCTTTTCCCGAAACGGTGCCGGAGTCGCAGTAATGTTTACCCACGGCATCCGAATGTTCAACAATTTCTTTGAGTGGAACTGGGGCGATGCCGCCTATGGCCTGCTGCTGAAGGAAATCTCCGACAGCTATATCGAAGGGAATTACTTCAGCCACAACACTACTGGCCTGCATATGGAAGGCTCCTCGCGCATCCAGATTTTAAGGAACGTCTTCGAACGAAACGGCTTTGCCCTGCGCATCCAGGGTAGCTGCGAAGACGATTCACTCCTGCACAACGACTTTGTTGGCAACACCTTTGATGTAGCCACCAACAGCTCCGTGTCGCGGAATTTCTTTTCTGAAAACTATTGGGACAAATACGAAGGTTACGACCTGAAGCACGATGGAATCGGCGATGTGCCCTATCATCCGGTATCGCTTTTTTCGACCGTGGTAGAAAACAACCCACCAGCGATGATGCTGTTCCGGAGTTTTATGGTGACCCTGCTGGACAAGACCGAAAAGGTGCTGCCCAGCATCACGCCCGCCGGACTGAAAGACGACTCACCCATGATGAAACGAAACGTCCGACCGCCCAACATCAAGCATGAATCCGGCTAATTCACACAAGCCCGAACCTACCCGCCTCCAAGGCAACTCAATCAGCCCCAATTTTTATCCCAGCACCATGATTGAAGCGAAAAACCTGAATAAGCGATTTGGAAAGCTCCAGGCCCTCCGGAACCTATCCTTCCGGTTCAGCAAAGGCGAGTGTATCGCCTTAATCGGCCCGAATGGCTGCGGCAAAACGACACTCATTAAAACCATCCTCGGCATGGTGGTGCCGGACAGCGGGCACATCTTGTTTGACGGCAAAGACATACAGGGACAATTTGCCTACCGCGCCCAAATCGGATACATGCCGCAAACAGGCCGCTACCCGGAAGCCGCCACCATCGCGCAAGTCATTAAGATGATGAAAGACCTGCGCGGTAAAGATGCCCGCCTGGACGAATCACTGATTCACAGTTTTCAGCTCGAAACCTTAGGCAACAAACGAACCGGTACCCTTTCGGGTGGCACCCGGCAAAAACTGAGCGCAGCATTAGCTTTCCTCTTCAGTCCGGATGTGCTCATCTTAGACGAGCCTACTGCCGGCCTGGACCCCGTGTCTTCTGAAGTGCTGAAGCAAAAAATCCTGGAAGAAAAAGAAAAAGGCCGGCTCATCCTCATTACCTCCCACATCTTGAGCGAGCTGGATGAATTAGTGACGGAAGTCGTGTTCATGCAGGAAGGCGAATTACGCTTTCATGCCCCTATGGCCCAGCTTCAGGAACAAACCGGCGAACTACGGCTCTCAAAAGTGATTGCCCGCATCATGCAACAACAAACCTCACAACCCCCTGTGGCGCGATGAAGAAAGTAATGAAATACGTCCTGGCAGACATACTGCGCAACCGCATTGTGCTGCTCTACACGGCCCTGCTGCTGGTGGTCTCCTGCTCCGTATTTGGCCTCGAGGACAATGCCGACAAAGGCATGCTCAGCCTGCTGAACCTGACCCTCATTATCGTGCCGATGATGTGCATCATATTCACCACCATCTACCAATACAACAGCGCTGAGTTTATCGAATTGCTGGTGAGCCAACCCCTGCGCCGCCGCCATATCTGGCTCTCTCTTTTTGCTGGCCTTGCCGCCGCGTTATCCATTGCCTTTCTGGTGGGTGTAGGCTTGCCCGTCATCCTCTTCCAACCCAGCCTCACGGGCCTCACCATGGTGCTCTGCGGGGTGGCATTGTCTGTCATTTTCGTAGCCATTGCCCTACTTGCATCCGCCCGCACCCGCGACAAGGCACGAGGTATCGGAAAGGCAATTTTATTATGGCTGTTCTGGTCTCTGCTCTGGGATGCTTTGGTTTTGTTTTTCCTATTTCAGCTCTCGGACTATCCTCTAGAAAAACCGATGGTGCTGGTCAGCTTCCTCAACCCCATAGACCTGGCCCGCATCCTCATCCTGCTGCGCATGGATGTGAGTGCCCTGATGGGTTACAGTGGGGCTGTTTTCCGTGAGTTTTTCGGTACCGGAACCGGCATCCTTGTTTCTGCCCTTGCCCTGATGGCCTGGGTGGCTGTCCCGCTCTGGCTATCCACCCGGGCTTTCCGGAAAAAGGATTTGTAAAAAGGCAGTAGCCCACCAGACCGCGAATTTGTTGCCTGGGAAACGATCTTTTTATTCCGAAACCGGAGGCTCTTCAGCTCTTTATGCAGCAAAGCATCGTCAGCCGCTAAGCTGACCGTGGTCATCAATCCCAGCTCAGGTTGCCGGTTACTTTGACCTTCCATGCTGAAGCGTGTTGTGCTTGCTCTTCTCTGCACGGCCTGTGCCGTTTTTACTGCCTTTGTATATACCCGCAAAGGGCAGCAGGGTGATGTGCCCCCTAGTGATACTGCCCGCCAGGGAATGCTGGTCTGGCAGGGGAAAAATTGCCAGAGTTGCCACCAGCTCTATGGCCTGGGCGGCTACTTAGGCCCCGACCTGACCAACGTGGCCGAAAAGGGAGATGGATATATGCGGGCATTTCTAAAAAACGGGACGGCCCGGATGCCCAACTTTCACCTGAATGATCAGGAGATTGCCCAGCTCAGTGCCTTCCTGCATTGGGTGGACCGCAGCGGAAAATCGAAAGTGCCCGCCCAAGCCGTTCACTGGACTGGCAGCTACCAGTTATAGCCATGAATACCGCGCAACGCCTTCTCATTCGTTTTTCGCTGGTGATGCTGGCGGCTACTTTGTTCTTTGGTTCGCTCTCTTCGTTTGCGTTTTTGTATCCCGGCCTCAGCAACCAGAGCCTGCCCTTCTACATGCTCCGTCCGATGCACGTGTCGGCTGCCCTATTCTGGATCATCACCGGTGGTGTGTGTGGTATCCTGATTTACCTGCCGAAAGTGTATCCCTTTGCGCGGCTGGCACCCCGTGCTGAGCGCAGTTTTGCCCTTTTCTGGGTAGGCACCATCCTCGTTATTTTCGGGTGTTATGCCCTGAAGCAATTTGGCGGACGGGAGTATTGGGCCTTTCCTCCCTGGCTAGCGTTACCCTTGCTGGGGGCCTGGGCCTGCCTGATGTGGGCCTATTTTGCTGCCTGGCGCAGCCGCCGCGACAGCCCGCTCTACGTGTGGATGTGGACTACAGGCATTGTGGCATTTCTGGCCACCTTCCTGGAACAAAACCTGTATCACATCCCCTGGTTCCGGGACTCGTTTCTGCGCGAGCTAACGGTGCAGTGGAAAAGTAATGGCTCCATGGTGGGCGCCTGGAATCAGATGATATACGGCACCTCACTCTACCTGATGGTGCGCATCTCCGGCAATGAGCAAATAGCCCGCAGCCGCAGTGCCTTTTTCTTCTATTTCCTTGGCTTGACAAACCTGATGTTTAACTGGGGGCACCATATCTACAACCTGCCCACCAACCATTGGATTCGCCATGTGGCCTACGGCGTCACGATGACGGAATGGCTCATTCTGGTACATATCATCCAAGACTTCCGGTCCAAGCTGGCACAGGACCGCAAGCTGAAGCATCTACTGGCCTACCGGTTCATCATCGCCTCGGAATATTGGGTACTGGCCAACCTGGTACTGGCCTTGTTCATGTCCATCCCAGCCATCAACCGATACACGCATGGCACCCACATCACGGTGGCCCATGCAATGGGTGCAACCATCGGCATCAACACCATGATTTTGTTGTCTTCGTTTGGCTATTTCCTGAACATAGACCGGCTGCGACCGGGTTTGAAAAAAAGTATCTCCCGCGGCTTTGTAGTGGTACAAGTCAGCCTGTCCATATTCTGGCTGGCACTCATAACAGCCGGTGTGCTCAAAGCCTGGCGGGAAACTGGCCTGGGGATGACCTCATTCGATGAAATCATGCAGCCTGTGCGACAGGTATTATTCGTTTTTGCTTTGGCCGGAATCGGGTTGTTGCTGGGCATGATGCCCATCATCCGGGCCTATTGGCTGGCCTTGCGGCAGCAGGAAAAAGAGAAAAAGAACGGCGAAGAGGAACCACCGGCTCATCACCGCGTTCCGGAATCCGCTACCCTGCCGGAAGAAGCTTCCCGGTAGCCGGGCGATACAAGTGGCCCTCCTCAGGTGCCCCGGAGCCTTTTTATCCTGAAGGATTTTGCTATTCGGTGTTCCCGGAGTGTGGTGCTACAGATGCTACCTGCAATGCCTGATAGCCATACAGGCCCGAGGAGTACAATCCTACAAACAAGTACTGGCCAGGATTCAATGATGCAGCATCAGGGTGCCCATGCTGACAGCCAAAAAAATATCGTTGGCAAGAGTAATGACTCTTGTAAAACTGCTTCCTAAACAAATTTCAGGAACGGAATTTTGCTCAATTTGAGTGTTGTTTTTTCCTGCGGTTCTGCCAGGAACGAAGGCCTGAGAAGCCCTTCATTACCGCCTTCCCAACGATGTACCCGATGAATAATTCACGCAGTGCTTTTTTGAAAAAAGAGGGCTTTGGAGGCAGTCCTGATGCGGCTCGTTTATCGCGCAGTTTAGTCCGTTTCTGATTCCATGCCTTGAGGAGTGGCATGGCTAGTGCAATGAGAAGCTGTACTTCGCTTTTGGCGGAAAGGACTTCCATGAAGGTGCCCAGCCAGCCCTTCTTTAAGTGAAACAGTGAACCCAGTGTTTGCAAATCGGGAGTAGGCAGCAAGTCTGACCAATCCGCCTTTTTGCTTTCATACCGAAGCCGGAGCTGTTCGCGTTTGAGTGCGTCCAAGCTATCGAGCTTTTTCCGGTATAGTTTCATGCTTTAGCAGGCGGTTTTAGATTATCGTTTAGGGGAACACCCTGAGGGTTGGGGCAAACGAATCAATGCTCTTGGCCGGTTGCAGGGCCTGTAGCCGCTTCATCATCTTCATCATCTTCCGTGAGCAGGCGGACAAACATATCGGCCAGACTACGGTGTATTGATTTCCTCATAGCTAAGAGTAGCAGGAGGAGGACCAGGAAAATAGCGGCCGTCAGGAAGGCACCTAACATGCGGGATTGCAAGAGTGAGCCCAGCAATTCCATCAATCCGATGCCTATAAAAGCGAGCACGATGAGGCCCATGAAGGCATAGATGAAGGTGAGCACCAATTGCCCAAAAACTTTTGACGTGCGCTCAATGAGACTGAGTTTAAACAGCCCCAGGCGCACGTCAATGAAGTTGCTGGCTTTTTCTTTCCAGTTTGCGAACAAATTCATTAGCCAATAAGCAGAGGATTAGGCGTTGTAGATTTCCTGCTCCAGGTCTTGGGTTTTCTTACTGAAGCGGTTTTTGACCTGATCTTGCAGGCTGCCAATTTTATGTTTGAGGTTTTCCACTACTTCGTGGCGTTTTTCTTTATCGGTAGCGAGGATGTAGCCTACGGCTGCACCAACTGCTGCGCCGATGAGTAAGGTTGCAACGGTTCTGCCAGTGTTTGCCATGATGGGTTGATTTTTGGGTTGGGGTTAGGGAATAAGTGGTTTCCTACAAAGGTTAAAACTTCGTGCCAGTTCCCGGCTTCCTCAGATCAATGAATGTCCTGAGTTTCTGAAATTTCACATTTTCGCGCTCCAGCCCAATCCAAACGAATTTGATGCTTTCATCCGACCGACTTAAGCAGGTAGTGCTCCTGTTACTCATTGCCGGGGCCATCATATTGGTGGCGACTCAGCTTTATCCTTTTTTGCCTGGTTTGTTGGGTGCGATGACGCTCTATATCCTGTTGCGGCAATGGTTTTTCAAGCTCACGATGGTGCATCACTGGCGGCCCTGGCTGGCAGCAGTCCTATTCATTTTGGGTGCAATCGTGGTTTTTGTTTTGCCCTTTTTACTCAGTGCCGTATTGCTGGCGCCAAAGATTGAAGGCTTGATGAGTCAGGCGGGGCAAGTGACCGATGTCATCAGCACCATCACCGGGAAACTCCATCATACAGCACCGCAATTGTTTCCCAAAGAAGCAGAAATTGGAAGCCTATTGCAACGGTTATCTGCCGAAATCCCCTCGCTTTTGGGCAGCACCCTTCAGATTTTTACCAACCTCCTTTTGTGTTTTTTCCTGCTCTATTTCATGCTCCTTTCCGGCAGAAAGATGGAACGGAGCCTGCTGCGGTTCATTTCATTGAAAGCTGAAAACGTAGAGAACCTATGGGATAGCACGCGCATGATGGTTGTCTCAAATGCCATCGGGATTCCGGTTTTAGCCCTGGTGCAGGCCATCGCTGCGACAATCGGCTATTTGATTTTTGGAGTTAGCAGCCCCATACTCTGGGGTTTTCTGACGGGTATTTTTTCGATGATTCCCGTGGTAGGAGCAGCAGTGGTGTTTGTGCCTCTGGTCGTTTTCCTGTACCTCACCGGGTATGATGGTTCCGCAATAGGCTTGTTGCTCTATGCCGTACTGGTCGTTTCCAATGTGGACAATGTGATGCGCTTTACGCTGCTGAAAAGGCTGGGCGATGTACATCCCGTAATTACCGTTTTAGGAGTACTCATCGGCATTCCCTTATTCGGATTTATGGGACTGATATTCGGCCCCTTGTTGCTATCATATATGCTGCTGCTGATTCGTATTTATCGGGTCGAATTTCCCGTAGAAAACGAAACTTGAATCGGGAATCCGCTTTGATTTCCGACCTTAGAATAAGACAGAAAAATAGGTGCATCGGCAGCCCCATTCAGTGTTGTTTTCATCCGGCTCCACCCCCACACGCTGCTATCTTTGCGGCCATGAATCTGACCGCCCTGCAAGCCATTTCCCCAATTGACGGCCGCTACCGGAAACAAGTTGAAAATCTGGCGGCCTATTTCTCTGAAGCAGCATTGATGCGCTATCGGGTGCGGGTGGAAATAGCTTATCTGATTCAGCTGGCCCAGCACGGAATCGTTCATCTTCCCAAATCCATTTCAGAAGCCTGGCTAAACAGCCTTTGGGAAAATTTTTCTACAGAAAATGCAGAAAGCATCAAACGAAGCGAGGCCATCACCAATCATGATGTAAAAGCGGTAGAATACTTCATCAAAGAGCAACTGGAAGCTGCCGGCGCTGGCGATATAAAGGAATGGGTTCATTTTGGCCTCACTTCGCAAGACATCAACAACACGGCCGTGCCCTTGCTCTGGAAAGAAGCATTAGAACGGGAGTTTTTCCCGGCGCTGCAAAAACTACTGGAGACGCTGCACGCTCAGGCAAAAAGCTGGCAACAGCGTCCCATGCTGGCCCGCACTCATGGTCAGCCTGCTTCGCCTACTTTATTAGGCAAAGAATGGTACGTGTTTGCTGATCGCCTGGCCGGGCAAATGCAAGCCTTAAAAGGCATCCCAAATAAGGCCAAGTTTGGCGGAGCTACCGGCAATTTCAATGCGCATTATGTGGCGTTTCCCAGTGTGGACTGGGTAGCTTTCGGTAATGAACTCGTGGAGCAAAAACTGGGGCTCCGACGTACCCGATACACTACACAAATCGAACCTTACGATGGCTTTGCTGCACAATGTGATGCCCTAAAGCGCATCAATAATATCCTCATAGACTTCTGCCGCGATATATGGACGTATATCTCTATGGAATACTTCAGCCAGGCTACCAAAGAAGGGGAAGTAGGTTCCTCAGCAATGCCCCATAAAGTGAATCCGATTGACTTTGAAAATGCAGAGGGGAATTTTGGAATGGCGAATGCACTTTATGAACACCTCGCTGCCAAACTGCCCATCTCCCGGCTGCAACGGGATCTTACCGACAGTACCGTTTTGCGCAATATCGGTGTGCCCCTGGCGCATTCTATGATTGCATTGAAATCGCTGGAACGTGGGTTGGCCAAGCTTCGGCTGAATGAGAAAAAGCTGGATGCAGATTTGGAAGCTAATTGGGCCGTAGTAGCCGAAGCCATTCAGACCGTGCTTCGCCGGGAAGGCTACCCTCAGCCTTATGAAGCACTAAAAGCCCTCACCCGCGGCAAGGGAGGTATCACCCAGGAAAGTATGCATGCCTTTATAGACCACTTGGAAATCAGGCAAGCCATTAAAGACGAATTGAAGGCCATCACTCCGGCTAACTACACGGGAATACCAATGAGTTTTTAGCCCTTAACGCAGAATATTTGTTGGCACTTCAGGCTGTAGTGACCCGCTTCAAGGAATTGGAATGGCGTGCCGCTTTCCGCTCAGACTACATCAATTTCCTTTTTCAAGTGTCTAAAAAAAAGCTACTCAATTGAGTAGCTTTTTTTGAAACGTGCCCCAGACGGGAATCGAACCCGTACGGGCATTGCTGCCCACAGGATTTTAAGTCCTGCGTGTCTACCAGTTCCACCACCAGGGCATTGCCTGCAAAAGTCAAACGCAAGCGCTTTCCGGCCAAACATCCCGATACAAAAAATCCAGACTCTGCTGAGTCTGGACGATTTGAAGAGCGGAAGACGAGACTCGAACCCGCGACCCCGACCTTGGCAAGGTCGTGCTCTACCAACTGAGCTACTTCCGCTTGAAAAACAAGATTTTTAGTGTTGCCGCCCCGCTTTCGGGAGTGCAAATATAGAGGCATCATTTACCCTTGCCAAAATTGAAACAAATATATTTCGCCCACAAGCAAGGAGGCCTGGTTCTAATGAACCTCTGAAACTTTTTCCGTACTAGTCCTCCCTTGATTCTACTCAGGCAAAGGGCTATTCTCGGCCATATTCCTACTCTGTTTCAGGCCTTGTCTATAAGCTGATTTCCGGCTCTACCTTCGCCGCTCATGTCTTCTGCTTTCCTGACTTTAGTGCGCAAAGATGCCATCTTAGAATGGCGGCAAAAACATACCCTTTACGGGGTGGTCTTGTACATAGGCAGCACCGTGTTTGCAGTCTATATGATGGCGGGCCAGCCGGAAGCTTCCGTCTGGAATATTTTGTTTTGGCTGACGCAGCTTTTTGTAGTCATTAATTCAGTTGCCCGTTCCTTTTTGCAGGAGCCGGCACAACGGTTTCGCTATTACTACAGCCTGGTGCGGCCCACCACGTTTCTGTTAGCCAAGATGTGTTACAGTGTGGTCTTGCAGATGCTGATGACGGGTATCAGCCTGGCTTTATTTGCACTCATGCTGGGCTGGCCACTGGAGAAAGGCTTACTTTTTTGTGCAGTGGCAGGATTAGGCAGCCTGAGCCTTTCTGTTGTGTTCACCTTCCTTTCTGCCGTGGCGGCTCGGGCCGGGCAGAATGCTGCATTGATGGCAATCCTGGGCTTTCCCCTGGTGACACCGGTATTGCTCATTCTCAGCAAGCTCGCAACGAAGGCCTTGAGTGCCGCCATCGTCACCGGTTGGTGGCAGCTCGCCGGCATCATGCTGGGCCTGGATGTGCTCATTGTGGTGATGGGGTTGATCCTCTTTCCATTTTTATGGCATGAGTAGCAGCGTATGATTTTCCTCATTGCTTCGGCACAAAGCCCTCCGATGCGAACTGCTTGCCCTACCTTCGCGCAGAATTTTTTTTCTCCCTGCGGCAGATGTCTTTCAAGCAGCATTGGTGGAAGTGGTTGGCGGCAACATTGGTGATGTACGTAACCATTGCGGGTTTCTTCATCCAGACGCCGAACCTGAGGCAGGGTGGGCTTTTCCAGACTATCCGGAATCTTTTTTACCACGTACCCATGTGGTTTACCATGCTCACGCTGTTTTTCGTGTCGGTATGGTATTCCGTTAAACACTTAAGAAGTTTCTCTGCCGAGACCGACCTGAAAGCAGCCGCCTTTGCAAAGGTGGGATTGTTATTTTCTTGCCTGGGCATGGCTACCGGCATGGAATGGGCTAATTATACCTGGAGCGGAACTACCGGCCGCACCGGCCCCTGGACGGGCGACCCCAAGCAGGTCTGTGCCGCCCTGCTCATGTTGATTTATTTCGCCTATTTCATTCTGCGCAGCGGCATTAAAGATGAAGAGAAACGCGGACGCATCGCTGCCGTGTACAACATCTTCGCCTGCGCGATGATCGTACCCCTCATTTTCGTGATTCCCCGCCTGGTGGATAGCCTGCACCCCGGCGGCTCCCAGGGGAACCCTGCCCTCAACCCCAAGGATTCTGACCCTCACCTCCTGATTGTACTCTATCCGGCCTTTATCGGCTGGATATTATTAGGGCTATGGATTACACAACTCGTCGTCCGGATGGAGCGGGTGAAGCAAAAATTAGAACTGGCCTGAACCTACTTTACCTCTGACATGAACCAATTCCTCCGCTATCTGTCCCTACTCAGCCTGATTTTGCTATTGAGCTTTAGCGCCCGGGCCAGTAGCATTGCCGATGCACTCAATGGAGAGAATAAGATTTGGGTAGTGGTGCTGGTACTCGCAACTATCTTTGCAGGTATTATTCTGTTTTTAGTGTATCTGGATCGCCGAATCGCGCGCCTGGAGCGGGATTCATCGCAGGCAGGCACATCGAAAAACAAACAAAACAACTTTCAGGTTCAAGATTGATTTTGCCCTCACACATACTTCTTTACATAGCTTCTTCTGATTATAAAAACTCTTTTTAAACACCCTTTTTTCAACAATTAATAATGGCAGACACAGCTACCGCCGCGACAAAATCAAGTCCGGCTACAGGCAACCAGCCGCACTATTCCTTCTTCCATGGCGTGGAGCGAAACTTCGATAAAGCCGCTCAGTTTACCCGCTTTGAGAAGGGCATCCTTGAACAAATCAAGGCCTGCAATTCGGTCTATCAAGTGAAATTCCCGGTGCGTATCGGCGAAAAGGTCGAAGTGATTGAAGCCTACCGGGTGCAACACTCGCACCACAAGCTTCCCTGCAAAGGCGGCATCCGCTACAGTATGGACGTAAATCAGGATGAAGTGATGGCCCTCGCTTCACTGATGACCTACAAGTGCGCCCTCGTGAATGTGCCCTTCGGCGGCGCTAAAGGCGGCATCCGCATCAATCCGAAAAACTATTCGGCCTACGAACTGGAAAAGATCACCCGCCGCTACACGAGCGAACTGGTGAAGAAAAACTTCATCGGCGCCGGTATTGACGTGCCCGCGCCCGACTATGGCACCGGCGCCCGCGAAATGAGCTGGATTGCCGACACTTATGCTTCCTTGCATCCTGGCGATGTCAATGCATTAGGCTGCGTAACCGGCAAACCTGTTTCTCAAGGCGGCGTACGGGGACGTACTGAAGCCACGGGTCTGGGCGTATTCTTTGGTATCCGCGAGCTCTGCAATGTGAAAGAAGAAATGGATCGCCTGGGACTGAGCACCGGCATCGAGGGTAAGAAAGTCATCGTACAGGGCCTTGGAAATGTGGGCTACCATGCTGCTAAATTTTTCTACAATGCAGGCGCCCTTATCGTAGGCATTGCCGAGTACGAAGGAGGTGTGTACAATGAAAAAGGGATAGACCTCGAAAAGTTAGTTGAGCACCGCAAGAGCAGCGGTTCCATCCACGGCTTTGCAGGTAATCAGGACATTACCAACAGCGCTGCCGTTCTGGAAATGCCTTGTGACATCCTGATCCCGGCAGCCCTTGAGAACGTAGTCAATGCAGGTAATGCCGCTCGCATCCAGGCAAAAATTATCGGTGAAGGTGCCAATGGCCCACTGACCCCTGAAGCAGACGAAATCCTCAATGCAAAAGGCGTACGCATCGTACCCGACATGTTCCTAAATGCCGGCGGCGTAACGGTTTCCTATTTCGAATGGCTGAAAAACCTCAGCCACGTGCGTTTTGGCCGTATGGATAAACGCTTCATCGAAAATGTAAACAGCCAAATCCTAACTTCTGTTGAAGGCCTCACCGGCAAGAAAGTAACCGACCGCGAACGTCAGTTTATCCTGCACGGCCCGGATGAAGTAGACTTAGTGTATTCCGGCCTTGAAGACACCATGATTGGTTCCTTCCATGAAATCCGTGAAAGCATGATGAACCTTCCCGGCAGCGACATGCGTACCGCTGCCTTCGTGGTGGCCATCAATAAGGTAGGCGTTGCTTATGAAGAGCTGGGCATTTTCCCATAGCCGAAACCCCAGTTTGAACAATGTTTAGGAGGCTGTCCCGAAAGGGGCAGCCTCAATTCTTTAAACTCCAATTTTGTTTTCTGCTTGAGTACTTCTACCCAACATCCCTTACAGCCGTCCTGAACTTGATTTAAGAATTACTAAGGTTTCGTTGCGTCATTAGGACGAACAACAAACCCCTAGTTGAAAGAAAGCTATGGAAGCCATCGGGGCAGATTATGGGGATGTCGTCTTTTTGTTACAACCCTAACCTGTTGAAAAACCTTGTACTGTAAAACCACTATCTGCCCGGCAGGCTAGGCTGAGTAACTTATTGAATCACATCGCCTCCGGCAACTTTTTCCGTTGCCATATAGTTTGATTAAGGTGAACACTAAATTTACGGTTTGCAGCGGAAGGCCACCTTAGGTTAGTTCTACATCGGGCTCGCTGCAACCCTGTTCGACAATTCCCGTTTACTCAACCAGACATTTTGCACCACTTCAAAGCCACATTGTAACCTTACTGACACTTTTGTATTTAAGTATTTTATTTAATTTGAAATTCTATTTTACCTTAGACCAAACAAACAAATTTTTTGATGGCAAATGACACTTGCATAAGGTTACAGGCAGACATAGAACAAATTAAAAGTTGTCGAGAAAAACTAAAGGCTAATTCTAAATCATTATTGCAGTTGGGGAAAGTTCTTGCTTTGACAGGCAACGAAGTGCGACTGAAAATGCTGTTTCTGCTGGAAGCTGGAAGAAGAAAATGAACTCCGCCCTTGCGACCTAAGCGATATTTTAGGAATGAGTAAACCAGTTATTTCTCAACATCTGCGAAAGTTAAAAGACGGCAATATTATTGGAGCCAGAAAAGTAGGACAAACCATTTTCTATTCTTTAAGTAACGAACATTTAAAGACATTAAGACCACTTTTCAAGATTATCAATCAACAAAATTTGGCAACAGTATGACAACGACAACAAAAAATAGTAAAGGTTGGGTTGCCGGGATGTTGGCAGCAGTTGCAGCTTCCCTTTGTTGCATCACACCCGTTTTAGCCTTATTAGGTGGTACAAGTGGACTTGCTTCTTCATTTTCGTGGATTGAGCCGTACCGTCCCTATTTAATCGGTTTGACAATTGCATTTTTTGCATTTGCCTGGTATCAAAAAATAAAACCACAAAAGCTTGTTGACTGCGACTGTGAAACTGAAAATAAAAAATCATTCTGGCAATCAAAAACATTTTTAGCAACCGTTACAGTAGCTGCAGGACTGTTAATAGCATTTCCTTACTACGCCAAAATATTTTATCCAAAGCAAAAAGAATCAAAGAATGTTATTGTTGATAAAAACAATATACAAACAGCAGAATTTAAAATAAATGGGATGACCTGCGAAGGCTGCACAGAACATATAAACAGCGAACTTTCAAAAACATCGGGAGTAATTGAGTTCAATACTTCTTATGAAAAAGGCAATAGCCATGTTAAGTTTGATAAGAGTAAAACCACCGTTGACAGCCTCGTATCCCTAATTAACAAAACCGGATATAAAGTAACCTCTCAATCTGTAATCAACGACTAATGGAAAAAGCTATCGTATTAGAATCTATTATTACTTGCCCCGTTTGTGGACACAGACAAGAAGAATCAATGCCGACAGACGCTTGCCAGTATTTTTATGAGTGTTCAGGCTGTAAGACTAGACTAAAACCAAAGGAAGGCGACTGTTGTGTTTTTTGTAGTTACGGGACAGTAAAATGTCCACCTATTCAATTGGGCAAATCTTGCTGCTGACAGAGAAAGATGCGCAGCTAATAACTAAGGTTCCCGTGCGTCCGCAGGTCGAACAACAAACCATCTGTTGGACGAAAGCTACGGTAGGCTTCGGGGGCAGATTATGGGGATGTCGCCTAATTGTTCTGGGTTTCTTAGCAAGCTGAGTGTTTTTTTCTATTAGTAACACATTCACTGAGCACTTTAGAGCCTTCCCATTTGTTGTTCGGACAAAACTCACCCTATCACAAATACAAAGTGGGTGTCTCATCTATAAGACACCCACTAAAATAAATAATACAATACTTCACAATTCTAAAGGCTAGAAACCGCCCATTGCAATCGGACTTTATCTAATATACAACACCCCTCTTCCCCCCCGGTCATAAGAACGGGCAGTAGGAATAAAAACCTCTCCCCGATCTGAAATAGCAAGTGAGGATCCTGTACTACTAACTGCTCCGCCCCGAAGCTTGATACCGGCAGAACCAGTTACTTCACAAGTTCCTGTGCATGTATTACTAACACCCATAGAAAGATTGCCTTCCATACCTGGCCAAAAGCCTGCCCCTCCAACAGTCAACTTCGCATTGCCTAAATCAGAAATTTCTCCATTCCCATTAGGTATAAATCTACAGGATCTGCCTGCTACCCCACCAATTGTAACCGTATATTCAAAAACCCCTCCACTCATCTCCATGATACCATAATAGCTCGCACCACTCACCCTACGGTTAGAAGTAGTCGTTGCAAACATGCCGCATCTAGCAATTTTACCATTTGTAGTGGTTGAGTATAAGGCATTCCCTTTTGAGCTTGAAGCATTGGAAGCAACCTCATTAGCTGCTCCTGAATTGCTGAGGGTATAAAGAGTATCATAAAGAGTCGTATCGCCCCAAGCATACTCGCCTAAAATGGCCGGGTTTGCTCCTGCAGATGATGTTCCCCTGCACATTCTTTCATACTGTAACTCACTCATAGGTGCTAAGCCACTCCAATCTAAATATGCAGCCACATCAATCCAGGCTAAATAATTACACGAAATATATTCGCCATCCGAGGATTCATTATATACATTATTATTATTTGCATCACATCCAAAGACCGCAGGCTTACCGAGCGATGCGGGCGTGTCTATTTCAATAAAATTTCGGAATAATGCTACACTTGAACCAAAAGCAGCAGTTCCTTGGACACTGATAACTGAAACATTGACCCGGGAAGTTTGTTGTAAAGAATCTAGCGTATTCAGAAAATCACGGTATCCAGCCTGCGAGATTTCATATTTCATACACCACAGAGCTTTGCATGTAGGGAATGGATCTAAGGAACCTAAAGGGTTGGTCAACTGTATGGTATCATTACTATATACATAAATGCCATCCGTTTCTAATTCCCCGTCATCAAAAGAATTAGCATCTGCAAGCATAGGTACTACGGAACTGGTAGTTGCAGTATTATCAGAATAATGAAACGCATACGTAGATTCAGTGGTTCCATTTCCATCTCCCCAAAATGGCCTGCTGCCAGCCGACGGGACATAGACCATCTCCAAGGCAAATGCACGAACTTCTATATCATAAGGTAAATTAGAGACTACTCCCAGTTGGACATTCGAAACCGTTACACTTCCAGCGCCCTGGTTTGAAGCATCCCGGAATATCATGGCCCCTGGCTTATTAAACACAGTATTCTGATATATGTCAAAACCCATTGGCATAACATTATTAGCACCGGTGAGGTATATGTTTTTCCAGTTGCCCCCAGCTTGTTTGTACTTAAAAAAGACCCATACACCATCATAGTTTGCAGGGCCTACATTCGTCCTCCAACTATGATCCCAGGACAGGTCAAACTTCACAGAAATAGTCCCAGGGCCATTATTGATGATACTTACATTTGAAATCTGGACATTGTTTGCCCAAGTCATGGTGAATCCAAAAAGGAGCAGGTTCAGGGTGAGGAAAATAGATTTCATGGTTTATATGTTATTGGGTGAGGATAATTTTGAAATGCTGTACAGGCATACCGTTTCTTATGACAATTAAGACATAAGTCCCCGAAGGATATGTGCGGAGATCTACTTGGGTGTGTTCCGATGTAATTACACAACTCTTCAGGAGCTTACCTTCAGAAGAAAGCATTTGATAGCTGTATTCAGAAAATACATCTACATTAAGTAAGGCAATCGTCAGACGGCCGGAAGTAGGATTTGGATACGCTGCAAAAACGGGCGCTGTCTTGTCTTTTTTCAGTTTTGCAATAGCTGAGTAGCTGAACTTCCCATTGCTTTCAACAGCCTTCAGGCGATAATAAAGGATATCGGCAGGGAGGTACCAGGCCCCAACATCTGAATATCGGTATTCCGGCTGGGATGGATCCGGATTGGGGGCAAGAGTCGCAATCGTTGTAAAATGCTGTCCCAAATCTTCACTGCGTTCCAATTCAAAATGGTCCAGAGCTTGAGAGGATGCCAGCTTCCAGAAAAGCAATGCATCATCATTAAACCATACACCGGCAAATTCAAGTAAGCTTAGTGGAAGCGGATTGGAACTGTTTTGGTGCAATTTGATATCCATATCTACGCCATCATTCCCCCCACCAAAATAGATAGAGGGACTAGTGTTCTGATCCGGCATCTTTAACGATGCAACCCCATCATTTAAGCCTCCATAATAAATATCTGGTTGTTTATTCTGCAGATACGATTTTGCCAATGCAGTACCGTCATTGTTCCCTCCCACGAATATGTGGAGAACTGTATTTTGCCCAGTTACAAATGCAGCAGCAACGCCATCATTCACACTACCTGAATAAATATTCGGACTTTGATTTTGTTGCGCTTTCGAGCTTAGTGCTGCCCCATCCTCCAATCCTCCAGTATATATTCCGGGCGTGGGGTTTTGTCCTAACTTTTGAGCACTACTATGCCCATCATTTACCCCTCCCAAAAATATATTGGGTGTGCCGTTTTGTTGGGAAACGGTATTCCTGGAATATCCATCCTCTGCGCCCCCTTTATATTGAGCGTGGCCCATTAAAGGCAGAAGCACCAAAATTGCTACGAATGTGGATTTATTACTCATGCTACCCATTCTTTCATCAGCAAAATAGACATTCTGAATAATAAAATCTAATTACAAAAAATCATTAAGTATATATCAATTATTGCCATTTAATCGTGAACACTCAGGCTACGAAATAATTTTCAGTTAGACTCCTATAGCGTGCCTTGAAAAAATTTGATTTCATTATTTCATTAGAAACGATAATCTGGCTGGTCAATAAAATAAAAGATATTTAACTCCTTTTTTATTTGCTAGCATACGATCATGATTCAACGTTCGTTGCTGCTTGTCTTGAACTAGATTAGGGTTGCACAGGGTTGGGCCTGTATAGATATTGGGTGTTGATAGTAGAATGGGTACTCGCTGTATCGCAGACGGTACACCATAGAGAAATCCAAGAGGAGGATATGAAACTGAAAACAAGTTCAAGACAGGCTCATACAAATACCGATCGAGTGCCGATACTAGGATAAAAAGCTTCACCCGATACAGAATCATCACTAAGCAGCCATACTTGAAAACGGGTAACAGGAGTCATAAAAAAGGCCACCCCATACGAGGTGGCCTATTTCATTCAAAATAAAATTTGCCCTTTACTCAATTTTTTTGAATCATGGAACGAAACACAGTTTCATCCACCTTCAAGGGGTACTTGGCACGCAGTTGTGCATTCCAGGATTTCTCCAAAGCATCCTGATATTCGGCCACTACATAACCGCGGGCTTCATCAAGCGTCTTGGGCTCCGACTGTGGGTAAAGTTTTTCAGCCACCACTACGTTGAAACCGCCCTTCCCATCCGGTGCTGCCTTGCTGGCCTTTCCCTGAATGATATAGGCCCTGGGCACATCGTTGAAGTGAGCAAACTCATACCGTCCATGCTGGATGTTTACAGCATCTGCCTGACTTTCGGTGTTCAGGTTGCGATAGACAATCTCATCTTTGATCTCAGGATATTTCCGGAGAATCTCCATGCCCTTCTGGAGGCTGGCAGCGTCTTTAAAATGATACACTGCCCCCTTGAACCCGGGCTCCCATTGCCATTTACCCTTGTGGGCCTCGTAGTATTTTTTCAGTCCCACGGTGTCATGTGATGCTTTAGTCCACACATTGCGATCCATGAGGTCGAAGAGCATAATGCCATCGCGGTATTCTTCCATCAGAGAGCGGAAGTCGGGGTTGGTTTCGGCGAGAAAATGTTCTTCATAATCGTTAACCGTGCGGCTGACATACATCTTGTACACGTCTTTCAGAATAGCCTCTTTAGGGCCATTGAGCCGAAGCCCAGTAACGTTTTGCGCATAGCGCATAAAATCGCTCTGGAGGTATTTCTGTCCTGCCAGCTCGAAGACAGGCTGGTGCATGTCTTTGTAATCGTCTGCGAGAAAAGCATGAGCGCGTGTGCCTGTATCCGGGAACGATTTCATGCGGCGGATAATGGCTGTGTAAGCTTCCGGAAAATCTTTGAATCCGTGCTCTCGTTTGATTTTTTCTAAGAACTGGGTGCGGGCTATTTCGGCGCGGCTGTCGTTCTCCACACTACGGGCTATGCTTTCACGCAAGGAATCAAATGGTTTTAAGGGCATCTTGCGGATGAGGCGGATGATGTGAAAGCCATATTCCGTTTGAATCGGCTCGGAAATATCACCAGGATTTTTCAATGCAAAAGCAGCATTTTCAAATGCCGGCACCATACGCCCGGGGCCGAAGGGTTGCAGTACGCCATGTTCCCCCGCACTCAGCCGGTCTTCGGAGTAGCGACTTACCAGCGAATCGAAGGACACGCCTTGATGTAAAAGATGCTCTACTGTGTCGGCCTGACGACGCGCGAAAGCAATGCCTTCTGCTCCTTTACTCTTGGGGGTAGTTAGGAGGATTTGAGCTACCTGCACTTCGCCTCGTGCGGGGCGTTTGCCGAGCACCTTGACAATATGGTAGCCAAACTGGGTACGGAAGGGCTTGGACACTTTCCCAACGGGTGTGTTATAGGCTGCGTTTTCAAAAGGATAAATCGTTTGCAGCGCAGTCATGAATCCGATATCGCCACCATTTTCTTTGGAGCCTTTATCATCCGAAAACCGGGATGCGAGGGTAGCAAAATCTGTTTTCCCCTTGATAAGGGCATTGTAGAGGCTGTCAATTTTAGCATATGCCTTTGCCGTATCTGCGGGAAGGGCTGCGGGCGATACGGAAATCAGGATGTGTGCCACATGCACCTCTTCTTTCATCCGATTATATGCTTCCTGGATGAGTTTATTGGTCACCTCTTTATCAGTAAGGTAATTCCGGGAAAGCTGGCGACGATAATTGTCGAGCTCTGCCGAAATGCCGACTGCCGTGTCTAAGTGCATTTGATCCGCTTCCGCCACCTTCATCTTAAACAGCGAGTAGAGGTCTAAATATTGGCGTAGAGCAGCCTCTGACATGTCTGCATGATGCTTGACATTGTTCTTTTCATAAACTTTCAAAAACTCTTGTTTCGACACGGGCTTGCCGCCATATGTGAAGAGTGTCTGTGCCTGGAGGGAGGTTGTGGCAAGGCCTGCGCAAAGGCAGGAAAGAACCAGCTTGTACATTTTTATTGGACTCGTGATTAATGGCTTCGTTGTCTCGAATTGGGGTGTGTAGATTTTTCTACAACGCAATATTCAGGAACGCGCCCCTGAGGCGCGTTCCTGATGTAGAAAATTATCTTCCGGCTTGTTTATCGCGGCGTTCCAGCATGTCTATCACCTGACCGATATTGGCGTGGTCCAGGCGTTTACCACGGATGATTTTATGTTCATCGAGCAGGTAAATGATGGGGGTCTGATACACATCATACTTGGCGCGGTAATCACTGGTGCGATTTGGGTCATACACGTTGATCCAGTCTTCCAAATGATGCTTCTTGATAAAATCCTGCCATTGCTGCGGATCGTCTTCCGTACGCACAGCATACACTTTGGCTCCTTTGGCTTTCAGGGACGCTTCATACACCGAATCGAGCTTGGGAATTTCTTCCTGACAATGCCCGCAGGAAGGCATCCAGAATACCAGAATGGTGTATTTAGCTTTCACATCTGATAATTTGATGGTCTTGCCGTTGATGTCCTGCATGATAATTTCAGGAGCCAGGTTGCCAATGACGTTGGGAGCAATTTTCTGAGCGCGGTCTATATATTTCTGTAAGTCGTCATTGCTCAACCAATAGGCATCTCCCTTCATGTAGTATTTCTCCACGAGGTGGACAAACACTTCGTCCATACCCATGATTTTACTCTGCTCCGCATTGCGGGAAAGCCACCAAAGTGAATATTTGAAGAGGTCTGGTGAATTTTTAGTGCGGGCGAGCAGGGTATCTGCCTCTACAATTTGGCTGTCTGCATAGGGCAATACCAGCTTGTTGAAATATTCTTCCAGCTTGGCATCGAAGAGTGGCGTATGAATCAGCCGGTTGTCGTTGAAAGCAAATTTGTCCCAGTAATGCTCTTTGTAATAGCGATAGGCAAAAGCAGAGTCCACTTTCCCATCGGGCAGGTAGTGTGTCCCAGCTGGAACAGTAGGAACTAAAATGGCATTGAAAATATCGGTCAGTAAGGTGTTTGGATATTTTGCCGCATAGTCGTTGCGGTATTTTGCAAGCTCCTTATTGGCCAGCTCTGCCTGATGCTGCACGGCTTCGGTGTCGGCCTTGGTACGAGCCTTAATTAATTCCTGTTTTAGCTTTTGTTGCCCTTCACCAAAGGTCTTCAGGAAGCGCTCATAGCTGACGAAACGTTCATTTTCAGCAGAACCTTTAAACTCCAGGCTTCCCGGTAATTCTCCTGCCTTGGCCGTGATGCTCATGTCATCGCCGTTGTTGAGTAGAAATTCAAAGAAGGTGCTGTGGTCGGAGAGCAACAGTATATAGATACCCCCCACTATCTTTTCCTTGCTTTCGATGAGCGCAGTGTTGTTTTTATCAAACCGGCCGGAGTCCAACTTGTAAATCGTTGGCAGGGGTTTCCCGTAGTAATGTGCGAGGTAAACAACGCTGTCTTTTAGGTTTCTGTCGCTGAATTTCAGGCTGATTTTGTATCCGTCTTTTGCCATTGCAGCGGTTGCAACGCCAGTCAGCATTGCAAGCAGGAAAAACAATTTTTTCATGATGAAGCGGGGTGAAATTAAAGGGTACGAAGCAGATAGAGACGGCAAAAACTTCGGAGAGGTTGGTAGAAGAAATCTTTTAGATGGGCTTTAACAGCTTGCCTTGCAGCCAAAAATCTGATGTGTACCCACGGATTGGAGCCCGTTGCATGGTTATTGAAACGCATTCCAGCCTTGCGCCTGAAGCTTATGAACAGGGCCTGCTTTAGTCTGAAGTAGGGCACCTTTATCGGCTTCGGTCACATATCCCACTACCGCAATGCCCGGGTTTTTTATTATCCGTTCATAGTCGCTTTGCGCCACGGTGAAGAGCAGTTCATAATCTTCCCCACCACTCAAGGCAGCCGTCACGGCACTCAGATGCAACTCATCCGCTGCTGCCCGAGCTTCAGCATGAATGGGTAACTTATCATCATGCACCACACAGCCTACAGCACTGCGCCGGCAGAGGTGCAGCAACTCAGAACTCAAGCCATCAGAAACATCAATCATACTGGTCGGCACAATACTGTTTTCCTGCAAAAACTTCACGATGTCGGTGCGCGGTTCGGGCTTTAGTTGCCGCCCAATACAATAAGTATGCGTCTCTAGTTCAGGCTGCAAGTCTGGATGCTCCAGGTATATCTTTTTCTCGCGCTCCAAAATCTGAAGGCCGAGATAGGCCGCACCCAAATCGCCGCTGACACAGATTAAATCGTTGACTTGTGCCCCGGCCCGGGTAACAAACTGGTCGGGTGCTACCTCGCCCAATGCCGTCACGCTAATGACTAAGCCACGTAACGAAGAGGATGTATCTCCGCCGATCAGGTCCACCTGATAACGCTCGCAAGCGGCGTAGATGCCCGAATAAAGCTCTTCCAACGCCTCTACAGAAAACCGGTTTGAGATACCTATGCTGACCGTGATCTGGGTCGGTACCGCCATCATGGCGCAGAGGTCCGATAGGTTTACTGCAACAGCTTTATAGCCTAAATGTTTGAGCGGCGTGTAGCTCAGGTCAAAGTGAATGCCTTCCAGCAACAGGTCCGTGGTGATCACAGTTTGCCTGCCGAAGTGGTCAATCACAGCGGCATCATCGCCCACACTGAGCAAGGTGCCTGCATTTCGGGTTTCGTTATCGCGGGTAAGGTGCTCGATGAGGCCAAACTCACCCAGGCTGGCTATTTCAGTACGTTCCGGCATAAATGAATTTTGAGAAGGGGGTTTGACGGTACAAACTCCTTTCGATTTCTTATTGATTGAGATTTTTTTACTGAAAAGAATTTCTTGAAAAAATGAATTCAGAAATCAAAGCCTAACTCAGCAGATTTCATTCAGGATAAGTTGGCGAAGAGGCTCGTGTAGTATCCGGTTTGTGGCTAAGGTTTGCTTGTGAAAAATATCATAGGGCTGCGCTTGAAAATCCGTCACACGGCCACCGGCTTCTTCAACGATCAGGTAGCCTGCGGCAATATCCCATGGACTTAGATTCTGTTCCCAAAAACCATCAAAGCGGCCACAAGCCACCCAGCATAGATCTATAGCTGCCGAGCCTAAGCGGCGAACGGGCAAACCGCGATGGATCGCTCGCTCAAACACCCGCAGCGGATGTTCACCCTGACCGGGCATCTGGTACGGAAAGCCCGTTACCAGGCAGGCACGTGCAAAATCATCTTTTGCAGATACATGGATGCGTTTCCCATTCAACCAGGCTCCCAGATTTTTTTGTGCGAAAAAACGTTCCTGTAACATCGGATTGAACACACTACCGAGCAGCAATTCTTTTTTATATGCCAGCGCAATACTGACACAACAAAGTGGGATGCCGTGAGCGAAATTGACAGTGCCATCTATGGGGTCCACCAGCCATACAAAATCAGAATGTTCTTCCATCAGGCCTGCTTCCTCACTAAGTATTGTGTGATTGGGAAAATGCCTGCGAATGATTTCTATAATGGCGGTTTCTGCCTGTCGGTCCACTTCTGTGACCAGGTTGTTGATGCCTTCTTTATGACTGATTTCAAAATCGCCCTGAAAGCGGCGAAGAATAATGGCTCCTGCCGCCGTGATCGCTTCCTCCAGCACCTGACGATACAGACTCAGCCCCCCGGCAACATCCTCTTCCAAAACGTTCATGAATGAGTTAAATAAAATAGAGAATCGTACTTACAATTTCAATGTTCGGCCCAGGTAGTAGTCAATCACTTTCAAGCGAAAGATGAGGTCGTATTTGGCACTGATGAGGGACGATTCTGCTTTGAACTGATTATTCTTGGTGGTCAGGTAATCTACTGTACTGGAAAGGCCGAGGTCGTAGCGTTGCTCGGCATAGGAATAGGCTTCCTGAGCGGCCTGAGCGGCACGGTGGGCAGCCTGGTATTTCTGCAACGAACTCCGGGCATCGTTCACAGCTTTATACACGTCTTGCCTGAGCTTGATTTCAACATTGGTCTTTGCCAGTTCCTGCGCTTCAACATTGATTTTATTCTGCCGCACATTAGCCTCCGAAGCCCAGCCATTAAACACGGGCACCGTCAGGTTGAGGGAATATGTATGCCGGAAATTATTTTCCATCTGTTTATTCCAACTCATCGTTCCCAACTCGGGCACCGCATAGTTGGGCGCCGTAACGGGCAGCTTCGGCAAACCAGGCTGATTAATGACGCTGCCTAAATCCACATAGCCAATCGTCATAGTTCCATCCACATAAGGAGTACCATAATCTTTGATGGTAGAAGCATAGTTGCTGCCGGCCTGTGCACTGAGTGAAAGCTGAGGCCAAAGACCACCCTTAGCAGCAGCATAACCCTTCTTTGCACTTTTCACGCGCAGACCGGCACCCCGAACTGAACCAAAATGTTTCTTGGCTTCCTCAAATACATCGGCGGGAGCAAAATCTGTCAGGGTAAATAAGCTCGTTGGGTCTATTTGTGGGGGGGTGATGCTGAAAGGGGTTTCAAAATCAAGGTTGAGCAAGGCTTTCAGATCCAGGATGGCCGATTGATAATCCGCAAGAGCACCAATGAGGCTGGCACTGTCATTCGCCACCTGAGCACTGAGCTGCGCCACATTTAATTGTGGAACACGACCGGCATCTGCAAAACTTTGTGTCTGCTTCAGTTGCCGCAGGGAAAGGTCAACCTGCTGCTCGGCAACCCCAATTTGCTCCCGGGCCAGTAATGCCCGGAGAAAGCCCGTAGCCACATTTAAAGACACATCATCTTTCAGTTGGTCTAAATCGCTCTGTGCTGCCTGATGAGCCAGGTCGTTTTTGGCAATCTGGTTTCGCTTTTGAAACCATCCAAACAGCAGTACATCTGCCTGCCCTCCCAAAGAAGAGAAGCTGTAATGCCCATCTACAAACTGATTTGAAGTAGGGTCAATGGAACGGCCATAGGAAATGCCATAGCCGGTATTAAGGTTCAGGTTGGGCAAAAGCGACAACCGGCTTTGCTTATACGTCAGGGCAGCCAGGCGTTCATTGAGTACACTTTGCTGAATGGAGATATTATGCGAAAGCGCATAATCAACGCAGCGTTCAAGCGTCCAGTCATCCTGTTCAGAAGTGGCCTGTGATGTAAAAGGCAGTAAGAGCAGAAGCCAGACAAGGGGGCGGCGAAGCATGGCGCAAAAGTAGGGGCCGTAAGGAATGGGGACTATGAAGGTTCAAAGGCCGTACCGTAGCCGGGCAACCGCTAATTTTGGAAACACCATCCGCTATGAATACGCCTGATTCTGCTCACGAAACTATTGTTCAGCCGCGGCCACTGCTCATCACATTGGGCATTCATGCCCTGCTCCTGCTGCTCCTGCTACTCTGGCATTTCAATCTTCCCGCGCAGCAACCTGCTTCAGTAGAGATGGGCATGGAGGTAAACCTGGGCACTTCAGACCAGGGCAGCGGCGATGACCAGCCGATGGATGTAGAAGACCCCGCTTCAAGCGCTATGGCTGCCCACCGTGCTGCAGAAGCCAGTCCTTCCAGTGCCGATGTGGAACGCAGCGATGATGAAAATGCAGCTTCTATTTCAGCCGCAGCCACCAACAGCCGGGGCAATGCCAGCCAACCTACTACCAGCCAAAGCCGCAGCCATAGCCAGGCTCCTTCCAATGCAAATGCCCGCAGCACACAGGCGCAGCGGCCTCGATACGTCTATCCGGGCAGCTCGGGCAGGGGTGGCAATTCCGCTGCTGCAAATATGCCGGGCAGCAATGAAGGAAATACTACCGGCCCCGACGACCGTGGCGTGCCCAGGGGAACGCCAGGCGCTGATAATTATGTAGGCTCTCCCGGCAATGGTACGGGCGGTGTTTCTTATTCACTCAGTGGCCGCACCATGATTGCTTTTCCCACAAAAGAAGCCCGCTTCAGGCATGGTGGCCGGGTAGTGGTTCGGGTCACCGTGGCCCGCGATGGCTCCATCACCAACCGGCAAATCAAATCTTCTACCAACAGCGACCTGAACGCTATTGCGCTGCACAAAGCGCAAGAAGCAAGGTTCAATGCTGACAGCCAGGCACCGGATGAACAGTTTGGCGAAATTATTTTCGTGTTTACGACAAGGCAATAATGAATCACAGCGACGCTGATTACCGGCAAACGCTCGACTATCTCTTCTCCTGCCTGCCTATGTTTTCCCGCATGGGTGCTGCAGCAATTAAGAAGGACTTAGGAAATATCCGGGCACTCTGCGAAGTCCTGAATCAACCGCAGAGCAAGCTGAAATGCATCCACATAGCGGGCTCGAATGGCAAGGGTAGCACCAGCCATATGCTCGCAGCCATCTTCCAACAGGCAGGTTATAAAACCGGCCTCTACACCTCACCTCACTTAGCCGATTTCCGCGAACGTATCCGCATCAACGGGCGCATGATTCCGAAATCGTTCGTAACTGATTTCGTAGCACTTCACCGCCTGGATATTGAACGGATAGAACCTTCTTTTTTTGAAATCACGGTGGGTATGGCGTTCGCTGCCTTTGCCGATGCCGAAGTGGATATCGCTATCATCGAAACGGGCCTGGGCGGTCGCTTAGACTCAACGAATGTGATCCTGCCGGAATTGAGCATCATCACAAACATCAGCCTGGAACATACCGATATCCTGGGCAAAACCCTTGCTGCCATTGCCGGCGAAAAGGCGGGTATCATCAAAGCCCATACCCCGGTGCTGATTGGCGAAGACGACCCGGAAACCATGCCGGTGTTTCTTGCAAAAGCGAAAACAGAACATGCCCCCCTCTACCGGGCTGCAGAACATTGGCACTTGAAGGAAGATGGAAATTATTATCGGGCACAACACTCCGGCCAGGGTACGGTTTTTCAGATTTCATGCCCCCTGAAGGGCTCTTATCAGTTGGCTAACATCAGGACGGTGCTGGCCGCGACAGAGTTGATGCGAGGCCTGGGCTGGACACTGACTGATACTGCCCTCTTACAAGGCTTGGCATCGGTTTCCTCACTGACGGGCTTGCGCGGCCGCTGGGATTGCTGGCAGGAGCAGCCTTTAATTCTCGCTGACGTAGCCCATAACCCGGCCGGATTGAACATCGTCTTTCGCGACTGGGAAAAGATCAGAGCAAAGAATAAGCATATCCTGCTGGGTTTCGTTCGGGATAAGGATGTGCGGGGCGCACTGGCTTTGTTCCCAAAAGACGAAAACGTACACTTCTGCGCCGCTCAGGTGCCCCGTGCCTTACCTGCCTCGGAGCTGGCTCAAATTGCTTCGGAACAGGGACTGAATGGCAACGTATTTAGCTCCGTAGCAGATGCACTTTCAGAGCTACGCAATTCATTGCAACCGGAAGATGCCTTGCTGATAACCGGTAGCTTTTTTATCGTGGGTGAAGCCATGGTCGCATTCGGATTAACGGAAGAGTAAGTAGTTCCTAAAAAAATATCCGATTCTCTTAGGGGCGTTACTTCTCAGAAAAATTAGGCTTTCCAGGGCCTTGCAGGCACAGGTTTTTAGCTTTTTCTACTAAAAGCTAACCTCATGAACACTGCTAATAAACAACCAGCGATGACAGCTGATGCGTTTCCGGGCTACCCGCCCTACCCTGCCGAAGAAGACATCACCAAACACAACCAACGCGTGGAATTGGATAAGCTTCACAGGCCGGAAGAATCAGCACCTGATTCTTTGAAACAGGAAACTGAACTGCCTTCAAAGCCTGCAAGCCACCCTTCCCGGTATGATGTCAGCCCGGAAGAATCAGCTCTGCTGGATGCCGCGTTCCAAAACAGAAGGCTGAGTCGCCCCGACCTCGAAGATCCCCTGCTGGACACGACAGACCCTCAGGGCACCGCCTTGAATGAACAGCATCCTCCCTACAACCAGGAAGGCTCTGACCTGGATGTACCAGGAGCTGAGTCGGATGATGCCGATGAAGCAATCGGCGAGGAAGATGAAGAGAATAATTATTACAGCCTGGGCCAGGACAGCCTGCCGGAGCATGAAGCGGATGAAGACTTGTAAGTTTCCGTATTCCCTGTTCTATGCCGCACTACTCCTGCTTTTTCTCTCCGGAAAGAGCCAGCTTGCTTCGGCTCTTTCCATACAAAAAGTAGATAGCTAAGCCGACAATCAGCCACACAAAAAAGCGCAGCCAATTGGCTATGCCTAACTCGGCGATAAGGTAAAAGCAGGATAACATTCCGAGCACGGGAATCAAGGACAACCGCTTTAGAAAACTGAGCACCACTAAGGCAACAATGAGCAGGGCCAACAGATAATGAGGGATTCTCTCAAGAAATACTTCTGCTTGGCTCCACTCAGGATGCCCACCATCTTGCAGTGAAAAGAAGTCGCGCAGGAAATGGGGCGATGTGTAGAGCACCACGGTCATACTGACTACAAACACAAGGGGCACAATCCATCGCCCATTCACATAGGGCACCCGGAACCCTGTTCCTTTTTCTGCCGTAGGCAGCAACAATACCCCGCCACACACTAAGGCGAATGCAAAAAGAGTCCCAATGCTGGTGAGGTCGGTGACCAAGTCTGAATCAAGTACTAATGCAGGAATTCCTACCAGCAAGCCGGTCATGAGGGTGGAAAAACCGGGCGTCTTATAGCGAGGATGCAGCTTCGCAAACCGGGGCGGCAATAATCCATCTCTACTCATACTCATCCATATCCGCGGCTGGCCTAACTGAAAGACGAGCATCACACTGGTAGTGGCTACCACCGCACTGAGCGCGATCACTCCCGAAAACCAATTTAACCCCCGATGCGCAAAAGCAGATGCAAGAAAATCTTCCACATTGAGCTGCTTATAGTTGACCATGCCGGTGAGCACGAGCGCCACCAGGATGTATAAAACCGTACAGATGACGAGCGCCCACATCATCCCCCGTGGTAAATCTCGCTGCGGATTCCGACACTCTTCGGCGGTGGTGGAAATGGCATCAAATCCGATATAGGCAAAGAATACAGCACTCACCCCTCGCATAACTCCGCCAAATCCATTGGGCGCAAAGGGTGACCAGTTGTTGGCATTGACGTAAAAAAAACCAACAGCAATCACCGCAACAATTACGAGTAGCTTGAAAACAACCATAGCATTACTCATGCGCCGGGTCTCTTGAATGCCGATAAAGATGAGCCAGGTGATGAGTGCAGTGATGATGAGCGCGGGCACATTGAGTATGATGGGCACGGAACCTATATGAGGCGCTGTCTCCCAAAGCCGGCTCAAGGCCATAGTAGCAGCATCACTGGCATTTCCCTGAGCCGCATTCCGTATCACTTCCTGATGCGCTAACCAGGCGCCCCTCCAAGGCGTGGCTAACCAATCAGGAATATGCAAGGACAAGTGCAAACCGGGCATCCGCTGATTGATACCGGCCGAAAGATTGTCTAAAAATGAAACCAGATTGGAACTCCATGAGGCCGCTACAACAATGTTCCCAATCGCATATTCCATGATGAGATCCCAACCTATAATCCAGGCTATCAACTCCCCAAAACTGGCATAAGAATATGTATAGGCACTCCCACTGACGGGGATACGCGCCGCAAACTCGGCATAACAAAGTGCCGAAAACCCACAGGTGACGGCCGTAATGATGAAGAGAAAAATAACCGCCGGCCCCCCAAAAAAACAACTCTTGCCTACCGTACTGAAAATCCCGGCACCAATAATCGCCGCTACTCCTAATGCCGCTAAATCTCGTACTCCCAACACCCGGCGCATTGAACCGGAAGAACTATGCTCATCTCCCAAACCAGCAGCAGCATCCGCCTGTATCTGCTGAATGGATTTCTTGCGAAAAAGTTGTGACAAGGGAATGGACTTAATAAAGCCTACAAATATGGGCTCGGAACGGACTTGCAAGACAAATTCTGATACGGAAAACTTGCCACAACATATGCTCCTGTACCCGTTGAGCACCGGGAAAATGCTCCCTATTTATTTGAATAATTATTTTTTTGAGCCTGATTACACACCCTGATTCAGCTTCCTTGCAGCTTGTACAGAATTTGATTCAGGATCGCTCATGGGCAGGGCCAATACGGCTATCCGGCAGCCCCTGTTGCAACCCGGAGAAAACGAATCACGAATCACGAGTATAACCCCGGAAGCTACCACTCTGCGGCTCTGCAGCTCTGCGAGAAAGTACCTTTCTGAACACAACATTGCCCTCTTCCTATTCCCCTTCTTCCAACAGAAATAATTCCTCAACCAACACCTTAAACAAACGCGACATCCGGAGCGCCAACACTGTAGAAGGAACATACTTGCCGGATTCAATCGCATGTACCGTCTGACGCGAAACCCCCAGCTTTTCTGCAAGCTGAGCCTGCGTCAATTCATGCTTCGCCCGTTCTATTCTGACTGTATTTTTCATTGCACCACTTTTTTCCGAAACAGCTTCGGGAGCAAAAACATCCGCGAATAAAAGATGAGCAGGTAAATCACCAACGGCGTTATGACATTATACAGGATAACACCCAGAAAATCCAACCCAAACACCAACCAGTCCGCAATCAGAAACAAAACATAATTCACCGCAATCGCCCACTGCCAGCAACGAAGCCTTAGTGCACGAACATATTCATCCTCAATTCGCTCCCGACAAAAGGACAAAAGCATCAAAGAGCCAATCAGCCCGGTAGTCCATAGCTCATCCGTGAGATTTTGATTTTCAACTACTGCTCCGATACTGCCTTTTGAAACTACTCTAGTACTGAACCAGCTAAATTCAAATCCGTAATTATTGTTCGCCACGGAGAGGGCTACACTAGCAACCAACAACGCAAGGGCGACGTATTTCCAGCGAAACGGAAAGCAAGCAAGGTCTTTCATGACGTAAAGTTTAGCTTACCAAATGTAAAGCAAACTGGACACTATACCCATTTACACCCAAGCGAGAAATAATAAGGGCCGCCTGCATTTTGGCGGCCTTTCTCATTCAGGCTTTGCCTCGTTCGGCTTGCCCTCGGACGTGAGCACCCGATAAGTAATACGCTCCTTACCCGCGCTCTTTACCACATGCAGGAAGCGGTCAATGTTGGAAGTCTTACGCTGATTGTAGCGGGTGGAAAATTCCGCGCAATAGCGCTCTAAATGTTGCGGTGATACGCTGTGATAGATACCGATGATGCCGCGCTTGAACAGGCCCCAAAAGCCTTCTAAGCTGTTGGTGTGAAACTCGCCTTTCACCCATTCGTCTTGCGCATGGTTTACGATTACATGGTCGTACTCGTTCTTTAGCACCTTGTACGGATGCCAGCCGTCCGTTACAACCACGGAGCCGGGCGCTACGTTGGCCTTTACCAATGGGATAAGGGTAGCCTGGTCAGGCTTTACCATACGGAACAAACGGACATTGCCGCCGCGCTCCAGTAAGCCTACTACCGGCGTCTTATTATCTACCGGCGCAGCGTGCTTAGACCGCTTTGCGCGAACAGACTTGCTCTTGTTCTTTTCCTTGCCGCCGATGAAGGTTTCGTCCACTTCAATAACGCCTGAAAGCAATTCCGGCGCAGCCTCATTGAGCATATTGCGCAGGCGGTGATTGATAAACCAAGCCGTTTTCTGGCTTACGCCTATGCGTGTCGCCAGTTCCACAGAGCTAATGCCTTTCTTGGAAGTGGTGATTTCATAGGCAGCCTGAAACCACTTGCGCAATTCCACTTTGGAGCCTTCAAAGATTGTCCCGGTACGCACCGTGAAAGGCAGCTTGCATTCACGCTCTGAGCAACGGTAAGAAGGTATGTCCTGAAACTTACCGCGCGGCTTTACCGTGTACGGAGCCTTTGCAGAGCCGCAATGCGGACATATGGGCTTGCCATCCGCCCAACGCTGCTGCTCATAAAAGCGGTAACAGGTCAATTCGTCCTTAAAGAAGTCGTTGAACTCGTGGATTGTTTTGAAGGCGAAGTCCATTTTGGGGTGCTTTACTGGCGTAAAATTAGGCGATATTACACACAAAAACAAATTTTTGGGGCGCAAAATTACGGAAAATATTTTTGGTGTAATTTTAGGGCCATTGGAACGAAAGCTTAGTTTTACCCCTGAAACGGTATGCCATTCGATTTTGCATTAAATATCAATAGTGATGCGGGGGCACTAAGCCCGGATAAAGGCTTAGACATCAAGCAGCTTGGGCCTTTAGCCCAAAGCTTAGGTGTTGCTATCGATGATGGGCAAAACTCGCTTTGCACACTTCACGACATTCAAAATCATGGCTACACTCCCCACTTTTTAACAGAGAGTGAGACAATCTATAATAACTTCATTAGCGTACATCGTAACATCTACGAACGCGGTACGAGTGATTTGTCAAGGGCTGAACGGTCTTACGCTAATATTCTAAAGCGCGTCCTTAAAAGAGACCAGTACGTTCAACCTTTAGATGTAGAATCAAAACCCATCTGCAAAATTTACCGAACCGAAATCAAAACCGACATTCCCCACTTTCATTCCATTACAAACGTGACCGGCATAGTCTCGGAAATTGGGGGCGAAAGAATTGACCAGACTACTCACATTCTTTTGCATGGACTCGATTACCGTATTTATATCACAGTTGAGCAGGATGAGCAACTTAGCCCTTACTACAAAAAAGGGGTTATTGAATTTAAGCTAAAACAGAAACGGAATACTAAGAACGGTCAGGTAACGAGCGCTCGGCTAATAACCTTTAAAGTAAAGCCTGCAAATAGCCTTTATGATGTCCTTAATGGGCTGCAACCGGATGAAATTCCGCTCTTCAATGACCCGTCCAACAAAGATGAATTTCCCGGACAACGGCTATGATTAAACCTATCTATACAGAGTGGGAGCACATCTTTCTGGATACGTGCATAATCATTGATTACCTACACGCGAAACGTAACCCTGGACACGCTACACGGGCGGACTATGTGAAGAAGATATTGGACGACTTGTTGACCAAGAAAACGGCAAGCGGTGCAAATAGAAAATTCTACGTGTCTGCAATAACCATATCAGAACTACTGGATAAGAGCGATGATAAGCCAAAAGCGGAGCGACTTGTCAAGCAACTCAATGCTTCTGATTTGACGTACGTGGCATTCGACAACGACATAGCTGGATTTATGACGGCTAACTATCACGCGATACTTGGGACTGATAAACTCAGAGCAATAAGCAGGGAATTGAGCTGGCCGGAACATGATTTAGTGCTTGCCCGGGAATGGGTTTCTAAAGACTTGATGATAATTGCGTCTGCCCATTCTCTCGACTGCGATGTTGTTCTTACCGTTGATTGGAAAACATTTTATCCTGTTGCAGAAAAGGTAGATTGTTTCTGTGCCTTAGTATTGGAAGATAATTTCAATATTAGCCCAAGCGGCGCGAATATCTTCGCTTATGAACCGACAAACTATGGCAAAAGCAGCCAAACCCAAGAAGCCGCGCGCTAAGAAGTACGACGAGAAATTAGCTGTGAAAGGCTCCTTTCTTGACGTGATAAAGGCTTCTGTGAAGCACGCTGAGGAAAAGAAAGAGGTGCCGGAGAGCACGGCTAAAAAATAAGCGCCCTTTCAGGCACTTTCCCCATTTTATACGGCAGGGTGTAAATGGGTATAGTGTCCAGCAAACTTTACTTTCTAAAAAAAGTAATTACTCTTTAGCAGGACGGCCAGTCAGGTAATTATAGTCATAGAGTAACTGCTCCAGAAATTGCAGGGCAGGAAGCTCCGTTTCAATTTTCAATACCTCAGCAATACGATTCGCCAGATGCTCCAAATACAGATCTTGCCTTTTTGAAGTCAGCAAATTCCGAATGCCATTGATATCATGATCCGTAAGGCGCATCACTTCGGGGTATCGGGGTTGATAATGATCGTAAGACAATTCAAGGAAAATAGTCTGGTTCAAATCAACCTTTGTTCGGTCTTCAATCACGAGGGTATTAGCCAGTGTATCTCCAATCCGCTGCCCATTTTTATTGACCAGAAAATAGAGCAACATCCCCCCCGTTGCCCCCAGGAGCAGCAAAGCAGCAACTGCTAAAAACCAATCCTGATTCAAATGCCCGAAATCAAAAAAAAGTGAGAGCAGCACCATCACCACAGCAGGCACCAAAAACCAGGAGCGGAAAATCAATCGAATCAGATACTGAGAAATACTGGCCGCATTCCCCTCCATACTCACCACCCGAATACCAACTAACTTCTTGCCGATACTCTGCCCATTAAAAAAGGCTTCCATCAAAAAATGATAAAGTACTACCGGCAAGAGAACCCCACCCACTATCACCATCATCCTCAGCCAGTCTTCGCCCGGCAAAGAAGCTCCAACCACACGGTTGAACGCTAATTCGTAGAGAAAAAGCAAAACCCCGTCAATTATCCAGGCCAGCCCTCTCTTCCCTATAGAAGCTGTATGGAGCTCCAGGTCAATATGGAACGGGGTAGCAATTGAAATTAGGGGCATTGGATATTCATTGCATACAAACAAAATCTTGAATCTACCTGTGTCCGGGGCCTATGATGAAAAGAGGCTACTGCCTTCCTGTAGCCATTATCGAACCGGCGCGGCTACGAAATAAAAATTCTTCTTGCCGTAATACTGACTTTTAAATGCTTCTTCATGAAACGCTTGCTTTTGGGCTAAAAAATCTTCCAACAGGAAAATGCCAAAGCCCAAAGAATCGAAAAAGCGAAACAGGTCTTCTGGTCGGGTTCCGTACACATCACTGGCACCAATTCCGTGTTCGAAAATCACCACCGGCTTGCAGCGGCTCAGAGTTTCCCTTGCACCCTGTAGCACCAGCATTTCAGCACCTTCCACATCAATCTTTATCAGCGAAGCGGGAAAATCTCCCGGCAACACTTCATCCATTTGGGCCGTCTGCACCCGGATGCTGGTGTCTTCTTCATGAGGCCGGTCGTAATGACGGCGCAACAAGCCACTGTATGAAGGGTTAGAGGTGACATAATTGAACTGAGCCTCTCCGGTAGTATTGCTGAGGGCGATTGGTGAAATCGTACAATTCGTTCCGGCATATTTTACCTGCAAGGCTGCATACAGAACCGGTATTGGTTCAAAGCCCCAATGATGCCCTTTCGGAGCTGCCGACCGCATCAAATCCAGAATCTCTCCTTTATGGCAGCCCACATCTATACAATGGCTGCCGGGCTGACACACACTCCGAATTACTTTCTCGGTGAGCCGGTCATAATGTTGATTCTTCGTAAGCGCGACAGGCGAATAGCGGAGCAATCGTTTCAATAGTCGCTTCATGGACGGCCAAACTTAGGGTAGTTTTGCGGCCATTTTTTTAGAATATCCCAACGCCGGAGCAGAGTGGCTCCCCTCTAACCCCGAATCAATACGGTTCTTCACGGTAACGCCCCTCCGCTCTTCGCTATCATTTTTTAAATAATCATGTTTTTAAATAATCATGCAAGCACCGCTCTCTGAACAAGAACTTGTCCGCCGCGACAAACTCCGTCAGCTCGAAGAATTAGGCATCAATGCCTACCCGGCTCCCGAATTTCAGGTCACTCATACTTCTCGCAGCATACGCGAAGGATATAACGAGGATCAAGCACACGCCTTTCAACAGATCACGCTCGCAGGCCGTATCATGGCTTCACGCGACATGGGTAAGGCTGCCTTTGCCGTATTACAAGATGCAACAGGGCGCATCCAACTCTACCTGAAACGCGACGACCTCTGCCCGGGCGAAGACAAGACATTCTACAATACTGTCTGGAAAAAATTGATTGACCTCGGCGATATTATCGGCATAAAAGGATTTGCCTTTATCACGAAGACAGGCGAACTGAGTGTGCATGTCCGGGAGCTATGCATCCTTTCCAAATCCCTCCGGCCCCTACCGGTCGTCAAGGAGGTAGATGGAGAAACCTTCGATGCCGTGAGCGACCCGGAATTCCGCTACCGCCAGCGCTATGCCGACCTCATCATCAATCCCCAACTCCGGGACAGCTTCGAAAAAATCACAAAAATGAAGGGCGCTATCCGCCGTTTTCTTGATGATCGCGGAGCACTGGAAGTGGACACACCTGTACTCCAAAGCATCCCTGGCGGTGCTATTGCTCGCCCCTTCATCACCCACCACAATGCCCTCGACATCCCCCTCTACCTGCGCATCGCCAATGAACTTTATCTGAAACGCCTCATCGTGGGTGGTTTCGAATGGGTCTATGAGTTCAGCCGCAACTTCAGAAACGAAGGCATGGACCGAACTCACAACCCCGAGTTTACTATCCTGGAGTTTTATGTCGCCTACAAGGATTATCTCTGGATGATGCAGACCACGGAACAATTGCTGGAACAGACGGCCATCGCGACCAATGGCACAACACAGACCCAGTTTGGAACCCATCTGATTGACTTTAAAGCCCCCTACAAAAGAGTACCCATCTTCGATGCTATTCAGGAACATACGGGCATGAACCTCCAGGGCCTGGAAGAGCCGGAACTGCGTGAGGCTTGCAAAAAATTAAACATCCCCTTTGCACCCAACATGGGCAAAGGCAAACTGATTGATGAGATTTTCTCTGAAAAATGTGAGCACCATTTTATCCAGCCTACGTTCATCACAGACTACCCGGTCGAGATGAGCCCGCTCACTAAAAAGCACCGCAGCGAGCCGGGACTGGTGGAGCGCTTCGAACTGATGGTGGCCGGCAAGGAAATAGCAAATGCTTACAGCGAGCTGAACGACCCCATTGACCAACGCGCCCGGTTTGAAGAACAAGCTCGCCTGCTGGAACGTGGAGATGACGAGGCTATGTTCATTGATCAGGATTTCCTGCGCGCGCTCGAATATGGTATGCCGCCCACCGCCGGTATTGGCATTGGTATCGAACGTCTGGCGATGATGATGACCGGTCAACTTGCCATTCAGGATGTGCTGCTCTTCCCGCAAATGCGACCCGAAAAGCTGGATTAGTTCTCTCATCCTTTGATTCTATCATGACTTTAAGAACGCCCTGCCTGTTGTTCAGTATGCTCTGCCTTTCACTACAGGTTCGCGCACAGTCCTACCGGGATTCGTTCCAGCTTTGGCAAAGCCAATACAAGCAAGAATTCCTGACTGATGCCCGCGCTCCCCTTAAAGCTGCAGATACGGGCGGGATTCGCTTCTACCCCTACAATCCCAAACTACTCTTTCGAAAGGCCTCCGTGCGCCTGCTGAACCATCAGCCCATCTTGCCCATCGCCACCCACAGCGGTAAGACCAAACGAGTGCGTGCCTTTGCCCGCATTCTTTGCACGCCCAACAAGGGATTCTGGAGCTTTCTGCCTGCTTCCTGGCGCGGCGGCAGTTTTAGCCTGACCCTGTATCAAATCCTCCCGCCCCAGAGCGATAGCGCCCGAGACGATGCACTCTTCCTCCCCTTCTATGATGCCACCAATGGCATCACTACTTATGGCGGGGGCGCTACATAGATCTGCGTAGCTCGGACATCCACCAGGCTCATGTCCTGGTAGATTTCAACCGGGCCTATAACCCCTGGTGCGCCTATAAGGATGGCTACAACTGCCCGATTCCTCCGGAAGAAAATCACCTGAAACGGGCCATCGAAGCCGGAGAAAAGATGTTTGCCGGCAAGCGGGAAGAATAAGTGCCGGAACCGGATTGCGCGAAATAGAATTCGGGAGCATCAACCTGTCAAACGCTCTGTTCGATGCTGGAAGTTTTTGTTGCTGGCTGATGGCCCCTAATGCAGCTTCATTGCAGCCTGTCCCGGACTTGTTTCAAGGCCGCACATTTCGGAGCCTGTGCACTATCGAACAGTTGTTTCCGGGAACTGCCGAAGGGAGCAATCTAGCCGAAGAGTGCGACGCAACGGATGCTGGGCTCTGCACTATTGCTGACTAAAAAAAACTGCCCCAGATTCTTCTGAGGCAGTCGTTCATGCCGGCTCAGGGGCTATGCTTTTTCAGGCGTCTGGTCTTCATTGCGCACCACCACGATGCCATCAAACACGTCAATCAGCACAGGCTTGCTCTTGTCTATCGCACCAGAGATGATTTTGCGGGAGAGCAGGTTGATGACGTCCTTCTGAATAACTCGTTTCAGCGGGCGGGCACCGTATTGCGGGTCGTAGCCGCGCTCCTTGAGGTAGTCCAGCGCATAGTCGGAAAACTCGAGGTCTATATTCTGCCGGGCCAGTAGGGCTTTCAGGTCTTGCAGTTGGATACGGATGATCTCGCGGATGTCGTGTTTCGTCAGCGGGCGGAACATAACCACATCATCTACGCGGTTTAAAAATTCTGGGCGTAAGAGTTGTTTCAGCAATTCCATCACCTGCTCCTTTGTGGCATCCAGCACGGTGTCCATGTCTTTATCCTTGAGCTGGGAAAAGTTTTCCTGGATGATGTTTGAACCCATATTGGAGGTCATGATGATGAGGGTGTTTTTGAAATTCACCACCCGGCCTTTGTTGTCTGTCAGGCGGCCGTCGTCCAGTACCTGGAGCAGGATGTTGAAGGTGTCCGGATGGGCTTTTTCAATCTCATCGAGCAGCACAACGCTATAAGGTTTCCGACGCACTGCTTCTGTGAGTTGGCCTCCTTCTTCATAACCGATATATCCCGGAGGGGCGCCTACTAAGCGGCTCACCGCATGTTTCTCACTGTACTCGCTCATGTCTATACGGGTCATCATATGCTCATCGTCGAACAGTACGTCGGCCAGTGCCTTTGCGAGCTCTGTCTTGCCCACTCCCGTTGTGCCCAGAAAAATGAAGGAACCAATGGGGCGACGGGGATCGTTGAGGCCGGCACGGTTGCGGCGTATGGCATCGGCCACCACGCCGATGGCTTCGTCCTGGCCAACGACTCGTTTATGCAGCTCCGCTTCCAGGTCCATCAGTTTTTCGCGTTCGCCCTGAAGCATGCGCTGAACCGGAATGCCTGTTGCTTTGGCTACATTCTCGGCAATGTCTTCTGCATCCACTTCTTCTTTCATCAGGCGATGACGTTTGCCGTCTAATGCGTGTAGCTGTTCATTCAGCTTGGCTGCTTTCGATTCTTCTTCCTTGATGCGGCCGTAACGGATCTCGGCCACTTTGCCATAGTCGCCTTCCCGTTCCGCCTTTTCTGCTTCCGCCTTCAAGGCTTCCATACTGCTGTGCGTATGGTTGATCTGGTCCACCAGTTCTTTTTCTTCCAGCCATCTTGCTTTGAGCGTATCGCGTTCAACCCGCAGGCTGCCCAAGTCCAGATTGAGGCGCTTCAGTTGCTCTTCGTCATGCTCCCGCTTGATCGCTTCCCGTTCGATTTCTAATTGCCGGATGCGGCGTTCCAATTCATCCAATTCTTCGGGCATGGAGTTCATCTCCAGTTTCAACTTGGCGGCGCTTTCATCAATCAGGTCAATAGCCTTGTCGGGCAGGAACCGGTCGGTGATGTATCGGTTGGAAAGCTCTACGGCTGCAATGATCGCAGCGTCTTTAATCCGCACACCATGATGGCTTTCGTAGCGGTCTTTCAGGCCACGAAGGATGGAAATTGAGTCTTCAATATTGGGTTCATCCACATACACCTTTTGGAAACGACGCTCTAAGGCCTTGTCTTTCTCAAAGTATTTCTGGTATTCATTGAGTGTGGTGGCCCCAATAGCCCGGAGTTCACCCCGCGCCAATGCCGGTTTTAGAATATTCGCTGCATCCATAGCGCCTTCACCTCCTCCACCAGCACCTATCAGCGTGTGGATTTCATCAATGAACAAGATGATTTCGCCATTGCTTTCTGCAACCTCTTTCACCACACCTTTTAAGCGTTCTTCAAACTCGCCTTTGTATTTGGCACCGGCAATGAGCTGGCCCATGTCTAAGGCATAAATCACTTTCGACTTGAGGTTGTCGGGCACGTCTCCGTTGATGATACGATGCGCCAGGCCTTCGATGATGGCCGTCTTACCTACTCCCGGCTCGCCTACTAGTATGGGATTGTTTTTGCTGCGGCGGGAGAGGATATGCAAGGTCCTGCGTATCTCTTCGTCACGACCAATGACCGGGTCTAGCTTATTGTCGCGGGCTAATTGATTTAAGTTTTTCGCGTAGCGCTCTAAGGTCTGAAACTGTTGTTCTGAACTTTGGCTGTTGACCGTCGTTCCTTTCCTCAATTCTTTGATGGCAGCAATCAGCATTTTCTCTGTAGCGCCGGCATCTTTTAGTAGCTTGGCCGTATCGTCCTTTTGGGAAAGGATGCCCAGCAGGATATGCTCTGGCGCAACGAACTCATCTCCGAATTCTTTCAGAACCGCCCCGGCTTGCAGCAAGGCATTATTTGCCTCACGAGAGAGGCTCTGGGCGGCTTGTCCACTCACTTTGGGTGCCCGGGCAATGCTTTCATCCAACTTATTTTCTATGAATGAGGGATTTGCGTCCACCTTTTTAAGCAGATACGAGATAGGGCCCTCATCATCGGCAAGCAGAGCCTTGAGCAAGTGGCTGGAATCTATGTAGGCGCTCTGGGCGTTGTAGGCAATCTGCTGGGCAGCCTGCAGGCATTCCTGCGCTTTAATGGTGAAGTTATTTGTGTTCATAATCAATGCTTCATTCTTCAAAGCCTGCGCCAGCATGGCATCCTGAAACCTTCTGTCATCTAAAAACACTACACACTGTCAGGCTTTCCGATTAAAAAATTAATGCCTGCAAAACTTACCTCTTCATCCAAAAGAGTATGACGATTTGAATGATTTGCAGCCAGGATAACCGTTACTGTCTGACTAAAAATCCTAAGACCTCCCAACTGCTTTTCCCTTATGCCCTACAGCGTTCCAAAGCTACCTTTACCGCATGTCGCTTTACCGATTTCGCGTTTACTGGGAAGAAGATGATTTGGTGTACCGGGATATCGAGCTGCAGGCTATGCAGAACCTGCTCGATTTCCATCAGGCTATCCTAAAAGCTTATGATTTCGATGGAAAGCACAGCGCTTCCTTCTTCGAAAGCAACGACCGTTGGGAACGGGGCCGTAAGTTTTCTTCGGATGTGCTGAGCAATAAAAAAGGAGCGGATGCCCTCTCTATGCTCAAGACTCCGCTGGCGGCTCTCATCGCCACCCCGGAGCAAAAGTTTGTTTACGAATATGACCCGGCCAAGCAATGGACCTTCCATGTGGAGCTGATTGGTATCAAACGAGACGAAAACCCTAATGTTCCGTATCCTCGCCTGCTACGCAAAGAAGGTATCGGCCCCGCACAATATGGTATTGCCGGCCCGGGCGCTGAAAAAATGATTCAAGAAGAAGAAGCTTACGACCTAAGCTCCGAAGAACTGGAAGAAGGTTTCAGTGCTGAAGGCGAATCAGAAGAACCCTGATGCAACAAACAGACAGGTGCTCCGGGCTGAATTAATAAACCAAATCCCATCCAAACGCCTACGCTCATCGTGATTACCGGGCCTACGGCTTCCGGAAAGACGGCAGCGGCACTGGAACTGGCGCTAAAATTGGGTTGCCCCATCATCTCGGCAGATGCCCGGCAATGCTACCAGGGCATGGCTATCGGCTCCGCACAGCCTGCTGCAGAGGAACAGGCCGTCGTCAAGCACTACTTCGTGAATTGCTTTCCGGTGCAGGAAATCCAATCCGCCGCTACGTTTGAGCACCTCGCCCTGGGCTATCTAACTACCATTTTCACGCAGCATCATTTTGCCATCCTCTGTGGCGGTTCCGGCCTCTATATCCGGGCACTCTGCGAGGGCCTCGATGATATGCCTCCCGTGGTTCCATCCATCGCTGCTTCCGTACAGACAGACTATCAGGAGTATGGCCTCGAATGGCTGCAACGCAGCATCCAACAAGAAGACCCTTCCTTCCGCGATGCTGAAGCCTTGCTGAATCCAGCCCGGATGATACGGGCATTGAGCTTCGTGCGCAGCACGGGCAAAAGCATCCTACTCTACCGCAGCGGACAAACAAAGTCCCGCCCCTTCCGCATCCTGAAATTCGCCTTAGACCTTCCCCGAAAAGAGCTTTACACACGCATCAACCAACGCGTGGAGCACATGATGGCTGCCGGCCTGGAAGAAGAAGCCCACAGCTTACTGCCCTACCGGCATTTACCCCCGCTCCAGACCGTGGGATACACGGAACTCTTTGACTATTTCGACGGACTCTGTACGCTCGATAAGGCCATCGAAAAAATAGCGCAACACACCCGCAACTACGCCAAACGACAAGGCACCTGGTTTCGACGGGACGCCAGCATCACCTGGCTGGATGCAAACCAATATTCCAGCAAACGCATTCTGGAAGCCTTGTAGCAGAAAAAACAGCCAGGGTTCGAGCGGAGGGTTGGGCTGATGAAGGAGGCCATATTTTTTTACCAGCATGAGTACCCTGATGCCGCTCGTTACAGCCTACTAAAAAAAGACTCAGGAGCTCCGCACGGGGCTGCCCGTCCAGGAGGTTTCTTCCGGCAGGCGTTCTCCTTTCATCACCAGGCTCAGGGGGCCCAGAAGTACGCGCTCGCCGATTTCACTATCGTAAAGGATGATGCTACGCGTGCCAACCGTACTGCGGGCTCCGATTTTCACGGGGCCGATTTTCATGACGCGGTCTTCGAAGAGGTGCGTCTGTGGACCGGAATCATCGTTGAGCATGGCTTCATCACCGATGTGGACCATATCATACTCGGTGATGTCCGTGGTATTCATCCAGACCCTCTTGCCTGTTTTCACGCCAATCAGTCGCAGGAGCATGGGCAGCCATGCGGTGCCGCGTAAAAACTCAAGGAAGAAAGGCACAGCCAGCGTTTCGTAGGTGCTGGTGATGGCTTCGCTGCGCCAGACCGGCCAGCTCCACATAGGGTAATTGGCGGCCTCATACTTTCCAACAAATATCCATTTGAGGGCAGCCGTTATCAGGAAGGCAGGCAAGCCGATGAGAACGATGTAAAGCATCGAAATGCCCAGGATAGCTTCCCACCAGGGTGTCTTCGTTACGAAGTCGTGGGCATAGGCGATAAAGATGACGGCCATGCAAATGATGACCGTTTCGGGAAGGATGATGCGCACCAATTCAACTAAGCTGCGTGCCAGCCGACGACCCGGTGTAGGCAGCATGGTGAGCCGGTCATCGAAGGCCTGACTATCCTGCCGTCTGGGCAATGCCAAAGCCGGCGAACCGAAATAATCATGTGCATCGCCCAAGGCTAATTGTGCCGGTGTAGGCGGAGTGGATAAGACACCTACCAGCACACGACCCGGAAGGGAATAGCCTTGCGGAATGAGCGCAGAATTACCCACAAAAGAGACATCACCGATGCTGGTTTTTTTTAGGATCAGTTGCTGGCCGCGGACGTCAGCTTCGCCTAAGGTGACGGCATCTGCAATGAAGGAGCCGCTACCGATTTCGAGCAACGGGTGGGTGACGGAGGCTGCCGTAGAAATCTCACTGTTCTTGCCCACCTTGGCACCCAGGGCGCGGAAAAACATCGAGACATAAACGGTAGCATAAATTGGGTGCAGTACAATCAACGACAGGGCCAGGAACTGATCAGCGAGCCATTTTTTAAAATAAAACAGGCTGTAGATGGGGTACACCCCTGGCTTGATGTTTCGTTGCAGGAAGCGGGTGAGCAGGATGGTGAGGCCGGCAAAAATGAGGATATAAGCCAGGGACAGGGAAGGGGTCGTGACTAAATAGCTGAAGTCATACGGGTCGGCGGCATTGTCCAACTGGTGCAGGGTGATGATGGTAGGGATGAGCGGCAGCAGAATGAAAACCGGGAAGATGAACAGGGAGAGGGAAAACAGGAGCTTGTAGCGCCTGCGCTTTGACCGGCTTACAAAAAGCGGCTGAGGCAATTCTTCTTCCTTCCGGGTGAAGGTGTGACGTGCGGGGCTGCCTTCCCAGACTTCTGCCCGTGCGATCTTTCCTCCGGCAGTCAGTGCGCTGAGGTCGCCCAGTTCGCCCCATTCTTCTACCTGAGCACCACCAGCCAGAACGGCGCTACTGCCGATATAAGCATGGTCGCCAATATGCACCCGGCGCAATTTGAGCCAGCCATCTTCCACCCATGCATTGTTGATGTTGACCCCTGAAGCGATGCTCACATCCTCACCAATTGTCAGCAGGTCTTCCGCACCAATACTCATTGAGCTGAGCTGTGCGCTGTCTGCCACATGCACACCGAGGAGTCTCAGATAAGCAGGATAGAGCGGTGTATTGTCGAGGTACTGCATGGGGGTCAGCCGCTCAAAACTTTTCGCCAGCCACCAGCGGAAATAATAGCTACCCCAGAGCGGATAATCGCCTTCCTTCATCCTGCCGATGACCAGCCATTTCCCTAAAATGCTGATGGCAGAAAAGGCCATCGGCATGACGGCAAAAAGGGCTAATGCCGTACCGATTGCGTAGGCATAGGAGATAATATGGTGGGCATCGAAGTAAGCGTGGTCGGTGAGCTTATCGAACACATAATAGTAACCGAGGTAAGGCAGGAAAATCTGCATGGCAAAGATGCCATAGATAAAGAGCAGGCATACTGTTTGCGCCAGCGTGCAAAAAGCATGTGCTTTCTTACTTACGGCCCGGAAGGGGCGTGCTTCAGGAGTTGGTTTCGGAGCGGCATGTTCTTCCCAATAAGAAGCGAGCTTGGCTATGGGGCGATGCAGGTAAATGTCTTTGAGCGACACCTGCGGCAGGCCTGCCTCTTTTCGCAGCCGCGATACCACTACGGCGGCCAGCAGCGAGTGCCCGCCCAGGTCATCGAAGAAATCCTGTGCCGCGTCAATTTCCCGGCCCGGGAAGACCTTTCGCAGCAGTTGCAGCAGCCGTTCTTGCACTGATGCACGGAGGTCAATCGGCGCATCGCTGTCATCGCTATGGTCCACCAGCAGTAGGGTATCGGGCACCGGTAAGGATTTCCGGTCAATCTTGCCGCTTGGGAGCCTGGGCATGGAGAAGAGGGGCGCAATGAGGGCCGGCACCATGTAGGATGGCAAAGCTTTGGCTAGGGCCACCCGCATGGCTGCTTCATCGAAGTGTGTCTCTTCGTCCATCACCACATAGCCTACGAGCGTATCCTGGTCTGTACCGTCTTTTTTTACGGCCACAGCAGCCGAGGCTACACCTGCCAGCATGTTGAGTTGTGCTTCTATTTCCCCCAGTTCAATCCGGTATCCGCGAAGTTTGATCTGGTCATCAATGCGCCCCTGAAAATCTACCTTTCCTTCGGGCGTGATGACGACCGCATCACCGGTTCGGTAGTAACGGTCGCCAGGCAATTCCTCTAGCTCTGGCGGCTTGGATAGAAATTTTTGGGCCGTCAGCACCGGCCGGTTTACATAGCCTTCGCTGAGGCCGGGGCCGGAAATGACGAGTTCTCCGCGTTGTCCTGCGGGCAAGATGTTTCCCGCTTCATCCATCACTGCGAGGTTATAATTCGGAAGCGGATCGCCAATCGTAATTGGGTCACCGGGCTTCAGCGGAATCATGGTGGAGGTGACCGTCGTCTCCGTGGGGCCATAGCTATTGTAAAAGACACGCCCTTCGGTTGCCCAGCGGTTGAGCACTTGTGGGGTACAGGCTTCGCCACCAGCATTGATGATGCGCACCAAGGGTAGTTCTCCTTCCATCACGGCCAATAAAGAAGGTACAGCATGAAGTACCGTGACCTCCCAGTTGCGTAATACACCGGCCAGTTCATCCACACTCTTTGCGGTAGCTAAATCGGCGGCGTAGAGTGTAGCACCGGCAGAAAAGGAGATCCAGGTCTCTTCACACCACATATCGAAAGAAATCGAAAAACCCTGATAGACCTTGTCTTCTTCCCGGATACCAATCACTGCCTGTTCTGAACGAACCAGGTGGCAGATATTTTTTTGAGAAATAGGGATGCCCTTTGGTTTCCCGGTGGAGCCCGAGGTATAAAGCACATAAGCATGTGCCTCCCAGGCTTGCTGCGAGTCCAGTTTGATTTCTGAGAACCTTCCTTTCGAGAAATAGCCGGCGGCCTGGTTGCGGTCGGGCAATTCATAGACAGGGCAGCAAGCCATGATTTGTGTATCTGCCAGCAAGGCATCTGCCTTCACTTCTTCCATCACCGTCAGCACACGGTCAGCGGGCATCTCGCGGTCGAGCGGCACATAGGCAGCACCACTTTTTACGATGCCCAGGATGGCGGCATGGAGGGCTAATCCTCTCGGCCACCAGATACCAACATGTGCGCCCAGCCCAATTCCTTTTTCATTCAGAAAGGCAGCAACTCCATCGCTCCAGGCATCCAATGCTGCATAGCTGAGGGATTCTCCTTCAAAAATGATGGCTGCTTTATCGGGGATTCTTTGCGCTGTGGCCCGGAATATATCCGCTAAGGTTTCAACACGTAAAAGCTCCGGGCGTTCAGGCCCGAGCAGCAGACTTCGACTTAAAACAGCCATGAAGAAGGAGAGTCAGTATGCGAGTGAATGGAAAAGCCCTGACGTACAAAGTTTAAAGAAAAAGAGTGCTTTATGAAAGATTTGGGAAAGCGAAATCCAGATAAGGATTTATGTAATCTTCATGCTATCGGGAAGGGCTTCATCCAGCAGGCAATCCCCAACAGTAGTACCAGTAGCACAAGCGCTCGGATGGCTGCTTCAAAAGCAAAGGCTCCATTTTGCCTCCAATAAATAAGCCCCTGCACCAGCGCCCATACGGCCAACAGGATACAAGCATTGCCGAATATGTCTGCCCGTTGAATCCAGCCCAGAGAAAAAAGAAACAAGGCATGTAAGCCTAAGGCCAGCACAAGGCCACTTAATATCCGGCTCGTCAACGCCCAGCCTTTATGCCTGCTGATTGTCCTCCATTTCCGGAAGGGGAACACAAACAGGTAAAACAAGGCAAGGCCCTGCGTACCAAAGAGCAAGAAAACAGGAGTTATGGGCAGCCGCAAAGCCCAGGCGCCGAGGGCAATCGCAGACAGGGCAATGAGAAATTTCTCCAGAAAACCCACAAGAAAATCAAGGAAGAAAACAGAGGTTTATTCCGTAGGGACAGTGTTCATCTCGATAAGTCAGGCAATATCAGACTCGGAAAATCCAGCCATGCCGATCTTCTTTACGACCATACCGAATGGCTGCCAGCTCCTGAATCAGCCAGTTGGCTACTTCCCAGGTCTCGATGGGCGGCAATTTCATATGCTGGTCTTCAAAAGTGAGATCAGCGATGGGCGCGATAGAAGCAGCCGTTCCGGCACCGAAGGCTTCTAAGAGCTTACCCTCTTTTGCAGCAGCCTCTAGCTCATCTATAGGCAATGGGCGTTCTTCCACCTTTACTCCTTTCTCGCGCAGCAAAGTCAGGATACTGTCGCGGGTGACTCCGGCAAGAATTGTATCCCCGTTCAGGTCAGGCGTCACAACAGTATCTCCCAACTTAAAGAAGACATTCATGGTTCCTATTTCCTGAACAAAGCGGTGGTGGATACCGTCCGTCCAGAGAATTTGGTCATAGCCCATCTCGCGGACTTGCTGGGTAGGATACATGCAGGCGCCGTAGTTGCCGGCGTTTTTTGCAAAGCCTGTTCCCCCAGGGAAGGCACGTACATACTTATCCTGCACATAAATGCTGACCGGCTTGCTGTAGTAAGGGCCTGCCGGCGATGTGATGATCATGAACTTGAAATGGGTGGCTGGACGTACTCCGATGAATTCATCCGTGGCGAGCATAAAGGGCCTCAGATAAAGGGAGGTGCCTTCACCGGAAGGGACCCAATCCCGGTCTAAGTCCACCAGGCGGCGTAGGCCTTCCATGAAAATTTCTTCCGGGACAGCTGGCATGGCCATACGTTCGGCACTACGGTTGAAACGATTCCAGTTGTCGTGCGGACGAAAAATGATAGGGTTTCCCTGCGGGTCTTTATAGGCTTTGATTCCTTCGAAAATAGCCTGGCCATAGTGCATAAAGGTTGTTGCCGGCGAGAGACTCAGGTTGCCAAAAGGAACAATCGCCGGTGCCCCCCACATTCCATCCTGATAGTCTGCCACGAGCATGTGGTCAGCGTATAGTTTTCCAAACTGAATGTTGTCGGGATTGAGTTGACTGATGCGACTTTGTGCCGTCTTGCTCACAGAGATATCCATAGTGCTGGCTGTATTCATAAAATCAAAAAAATAAAGGGGCGAAGCCTTGATAAATTCGCGCAAAGAAACGACTTTTCAAACGGCTTATCTGTCGCTGAAAATCAAGGCTGATTCCTCATGCAACTCATTTCTGTTCCGGTCATTCCATCACTTACGGATGTTCAATGGAAACGCCTGATTCCAGCCGGTCTTTCCACAAAAAAACTCTTAGTTATCTCCACACCCTTCCCCACTGAAAGCACGGAGGCAAGCACTCTTTCCCGCATGATGATAGCATGCAAGCTGGAAGCAGATGACTATACCCTACTACTGTTCGAAACGGAATCCCCGTTTTCCTGGGCAGCCCTCAAATCATCAGGGCTTCCACCCGTCGTTCTTCTGTTAGGCGTGTCACCGGTTGACCTTTCAATTCGTGCCCTTTTTCAAGTAGGAATTGTCCAGGATTTCAGTGGCGTAAAATTGATTCTGGCCCCTTCACTCCGGGCACTGGAGCATGACCTTGAAGCTAAAAAAAGACTTTGGGGAGGAGGGCTAAAACCCGCCCTGCGGCTGTGACGAATATGACTTCTGAAAAGCTGCGACACCTGCTCCATGCCTATTGGGGGTTTGAGTCATTCCGTCCCGGGCAGCAGGAAATAATTGAAACCATTCTCCGCGGCCAGGACACGCTGGCACTCCTTCCTACCGGCGGTGGGAAGAGCCTGTGTTATCAACTTCCTGCCCTCGCCCAAGAGGGCTGCTGCCTGGTGGTGTCACCGCTGATTGCTCTCATGGAAGATCAGGTGGCTAAGCTCACGGAACGGAATATTCCAGCCGTTGCTTTTCATGCCGGCCTGAGCGGTGAGGCCCTTCAGGCTGCCGTTTTACAGGTTCGGAATGGAGCCTGTAAGCTGATTTATTGCAGCCCCGAGCGCCTCCGCACACGCGCCTTTGGTGAGCTGATGTCCTGGATGAAACTGAGCCTGATTGCCGTAGATGAAGCGCATTGTGTCACTCAATGGGGCCATGACTTCCGCCCGGAATATCTGGGAATAGCTCCTATGCGTCAGCATCTTCCCGGCGTGCCTGTGCTGGCCCTGACCGCTACCGCCACACCTTCTAGCATAGCCGACATCTGCCAGCAACTGGGCCTTCGACAGCCAACTATTTTTCAACAAAGCTTCTCGCGTCCCAACATCTTTTATGAGCTGCTCCGCTCTGAAAATAAAGCACAAGACTGCCTGCATGCCTTGCGCAAGACCCCGGGCGCTGCTATCGTGTATTGCCGTAGCCGCAGGCAAACGGAAAGCCTGTGTCGCATCCTTCAGGAAGAAGGGCTCCAGGCAACCCACTACCATGCCGGCATGAAGCCGGAAGCACGATCCGAAGCACAAGTGGCCTGGATGGAAGGTATCGCTCCCGTCATCGTTTGCACCACGGCATTCGGTATGGGCATAGACAAGGCGGATGTGCGCTGCGTCATCCACTGGGAGCCACCGGAAGACCTGGAATCCTGGTATCAGGAAACCGGTCGCTGCGGACGTGATGGCCTGCCGGCACAAGCCCTCACGCTGTTTAGCCCCTCAGACTTACGCAATCTGAAAAACAGCACGAAACTGCAATACCCGGACTCAGATTTTCTGCGACAGGTCTATCAGCATGTCAATGAATATTTACAGGTGGCTATTGGTATGCAACCCGACCGCTATTTCCCTTTTGAGCTGACCGACTTTTGCAAGAAATTTTCACTTCGCACGGCTGCTGTCTTGCCCGCTATGCGGCTGCTGGCCCGGGAAGGATTGTGGACCCTTACAGAATCTGTTTTTCAGCCCCCAACTGTACAGTTCCGCTGCGACCGCCATACCCTTGATTCCTTTCAAAGGCAATATCCACAGCTTGGCTTGGTCTGCGTTTCGCTACTCCGGTTGTATGCAGGCATCTTCCAATTTCCTGTGCCCATTCATGAACATGCCCTTGCCCGTAAACTGCATTGGAAACGTAAAGACATCACCCGAGCATTGGCACAACTGGCCAGTATGGGCATCATTGATTGGACTCCGGTGGCAGAAGGCCCGCAACTGTTCTACACACACTATCGGGTGGATAGCCGGCATCTGATTCTGAATACCGACAGGCTCAGGATGCTGCGCGACCGTCACGAAGCTCGCAGCCAGGCCATGATTCAATTCCTGGAAGACGAAAGCTTGTGTAAAGGCAAGGCTATCGAACGATATTTTGGGGGGCAGGAAACAGGGCCTTGCGGGCATTGCAGTGTCTGTAAGAAAACGATAATTACCTACTCGGCTGGGCGTTCCCTGCGTGAAGAAATCCTGCATCTGTTGGCGCAGAATACCCTGCCTTTGCCCCGCCTAACTTCGCAGTTCCCCGAGGCACGGCGCGAAGATGTAATCCACACCCTGCGTGCACTTGTGGAACGGGGCCATATTCTTTGGCACCCTGACAACAGTTTTTCGCTGCCCCGCAAAAAATAATTTCCGAAGCTCATCCATGAAGGCTCCTATTCGTTTTGCCGTGCTGGGCTATGGCCACATCGGCCGCCGGCATGCACAGCATATCCAGGCCAACCCGGAAGCCGTGCTCAGCGCCCTATGCGACAACGACCCCAACGTAAAAAAATCAGCTCCCGAAGGCATTCCCTTCTTCGAGCATGTGGATGCACTGCTCGCTGCGGGCATTGCCGATGTGTGTTGTGTGTGCAGCCCTAATTACCTCCACGAGGCACATTGTATCGCTGCACTGAACGCAGGCTTGCACGCTGTGGTGGAAAAACCTATGGCCATCAGTTCCGAATCCTGCGACCGGATGATTGCCGCCGCCGAACGAAGCGGGAACAAAATCTTCGCAGTGAAACAAAACCGGTACAATCCTCCGGTGCAGGCCCTAAAACACTTGCTGGACTCTGGAGGCATGGGACGGATTTATTTAGTACAGGTAAATGGCTTTTGGAACCGGGGCGATGCCTACTATGCCCAAAGCACCTGGCGGGGAAAAAAGGATTTAGACGGCGGCGTATTGTTCACGCAGTTCAGCCATTTTGTGGACATACTACTCTACCTCGCGGGAAGCATCTCCAGTGCCAAAGGCCAGATTCGAAACTTCGCACATCAGCACAACACGGAAATTGAAGACACTGGCAGCTTCAGCATGGTAGCCGAAAGTGGAGCCCTCGTTGACTTCTGCTACACCACCTGCGCCTACGGCCAAAACATGGAAGGAGCCATCAGCATCTTCGGCGAAAAAGCAGCCGTAAAAATCGGTGGCCAATACCTGAACACCATCGAATACCAACACCTCTCCGATGGCAGCCTGCCGGAAATAAACATTGCGGCTAAAGCCAATGATTACGGCAGCTATCAGGGCTCCATGAGCAACCATGACCAGGTCATTCAGAATGTGATTGACGTGCTGCTGCATGGCAAGCCCATCATGACTAGTGCCGCAGAAGCAAGAGAAGTGGTGCGTATCATCGAGATGATGTATGCTGCAGCAAAACAATAAGGCTGCATCATTCCGTTTTCTTTCACACAAATTCAGGCTCCGGAATCATCACGCGCCTGCGCTGTGGTTTCATCACCACAGGCTGTTGCATGAGCATTCTTTCTTTCCTGCGTTGCTTTTTCTTTTTCCAAAACCAGATAAAGAATCCGGTTACTGGCAGGCTGCCACAGATCAGGCTGGCAAAAAAGGCCAGAATTTTTCCTGGCAAACCAAGCACCGCGCCTACATGGATGTCGTAGTTCATCCGGTTCAGCTTGTCGGCGCCGGAAGCCTCCACGAAGGGCTTTGCAAACACACCATTCAGCGGCATTTGGGCCAGCGAATAACGGTCGTAGCGGCGCTGCTCCCGGCGGTAGTAAGTCACCAAGTCCGGATTTGAAATCACAGTGAAGACATCCATCTTTTTCATCGGAAACTGAATCTGAATGCGGCCTTGTTCATTTCTGGATTCAGGGCGAAGCAGAAGCCAGAGCCGGTCTGCCTGTACTGTTCCTATGCCCTGCCTGAAGCCCGCCGTGTCCGACACCGATTTCTCTTTTGCCGGCAGGCTATGCCCACCCGAGGCCGCCCAATACACCGACTTATTAAACCACTCAAAGCCCCACACCAGGCCCGTGAGACCCAGCACCAACCCGAAGAGCAGCACGTAAAAGCCGAGCACATTATGCAAGTCGTAATTGAGGCGTTTGAAGCGGGCCTTCCACTTAATCTTAAAACTCTTATCGCTGTTGGCGCGCTTCAGGTTTTTGGGCCACCACATCACCAGCCCGCTCACCAGCAGTACTACGAAAATGAGCGTGGCTGAAGCCACCACCGGCTGCCCGATTTTGGGCGGCAGCCACAGGTAGAAGTGTCCCGCAAGGATGATGCGGAAGAAGTCCTGCTTCAAAATTTTCTCGTGCAACACCGCTCCATTGTAGGGGTTCAGATACACCATGGTGTAGCCCTGCTTCTTCGTCTGATAGGCCGCGATGGCCGCCATGCCCGGCTCGCCATACTGCACACTGCGGATACGGTACTCGCCCGTGTCAGGCAGGTTGCCGAAGGCATAGGCTCGTGCCAGGCTGCTCAGCCTGGTGGGTGGCAGGAAAGGCCCGGCTTGCGGCTCCACATACTGATAGGGCTGCGTCCAGTCGCGGATTTCCTTTTCAAATGCATAGATGCAACCCGTGATGCTGACTACAAACACCACCAGCCCGGACGTGAGTCCGAGCCAGAGGTGCAGCCAGGCATTAATTCGTTTCCAGGCTGGCTGTTGCAGTTTCTTTCCCAGCTTTTGCATGTCAGATTATATGCGGATATCAGAATCGGAATCCAACGCTGGCCGAAAGCCTGCGCGGCATCTGGCGCTCCACCGTGGTCCAACCGGCGTAGTACACTTCGTTGCTGAGGTTGTCCAGCTTCAACGCCAGGCGATAGCGGCCTGTTTCGTAGAAGGCTGTCGCGCCAAAGACAGTGTAAGCCGGCAGCGTGAACGCGCCCGTCCGCAGGTCATTGGTGATCATGTTCTCGCTGGCGTAGTTGCCTCCGAAGCCAAAGCCCAGGCCCTTAGCCACACCCGTCGGCAGCGTGTAACTCAGCCAGAAGTTGGCCAGGTGTACCGGGCCTGCGCTCACCGGCCGACGACCTTCCACATTCTTGTCGGCGGCTTCCATCCTGCTATCGTTATAGCTGTAGCCAAGTATCACATTCATGCCGCGCAGGGGCCTTGCTACCACATCGAGTTCCGCGCCCGAGCTGCGCTGGCTGCCGTTCTGCACGGTGTAGTTGTAGCTCGTATCGTCGCGCACCAGGGTTGCGGGGCGGGTCATGTTCGAGACCAGAATATTGTAGTAGCTGGCGGTTACACTCAGGCGATGTCCCATACCATCCAGCTTCACCCCGGCTTCAATCTGGTTTGCCTGTTGCGGCTTGAAGGTGGTGTTGAGTTCAGGTAGCGGCTGGGTTACCGGCGCTACATTCTTGAAGCCATTCATGTAGTTCGCAAACACGGCCAGGCGGTCTTTCATCACCTGCTGCACCAGGCCCAGCTTGGGCGACAGCGTTGTTTGTTCATACACTCCGCTCGTGATGCCGTTGTTGAAATTGGTCATGCCTCGGTTGTCGAATTTGTCTAAGCGCAGGCTGACCATAGCCAGTGTCGTCGGCGTTATGTTGAGCACGTTGGACACATAAGCACCGTAGGTATAGCTCGTCGAGGCATTGCGGGTGCGTGCTGCGGTGCTGGCCGCAATGCGGGCATCCACCGTCTGCCGGTCGTAGAGGCCATAACGCGGGTCGTTCCGGCGGATAGCGCTCACCAGGTCGGAGACATAGGGCGAGTTGTTGTTCTCCGCTTTTATCTCCAGGAAATCTACCCCGACCACCACACGATTTCTCATGCCCAGCACCTTGAAATCGCCAATAAAATTTTGCTGCACCTGCGTCGTGCTGGTCGTTGCGTGTTGGTTCGATATGCTGCGCGTAAAAAGGGTGTCGTTGCGCACCCCTCCTGCATCCGTAAACATGAGGTAGGAGTAGTAGCCGTCCGTGCCGCGCAGGCTCCGCGCCACATTCGTCTGTGAGGTCCAGACAGAGGAGATGCGGTAGTTCGCCTGGCCGTAGAGGTTCAGCGTCGGCGTGTTTATGGTGAGGTCGTTGCTGGTAAATGAGCGGTTGAAATCAATGCCCAGTTCATCCGGCGTGCGGGCAAACAGCGGGCGGCTGCGGTTCAGAAACACACTCAGCGGGTTCGTGGTTTCGTTGCTCAGGTACTCCAGATTCACGAGAAACGAAAGGCGCTCATTGGCCTTGTAGGAAAAGCTGGGTGCGAGGTAAAAAGCACGATGGAAGCCAGCATCCTGAAAGCTGCCTTCGTAGTGATACGCAGCATTCATGCGGAGCAAGGCTGTCTTAGCCTTGTTGAGCGGCGCGTTGACATCTGCCGTGATGCGATTCAGGCCATAGGAACCGGCGGTATAATTCAGCTCGCCGCCAAAGTCCTCATAAGGCTTCTTGGTGACGATGTTGATGAGGCCGCCAAACGAAATCAGGCTACTGCCAAACAGTGTGCCCGATGGGCCTTTGATGGTCTCAATGGCTTCAATATTGGCCGGGTCAAGACCCCCATTGCTGATGCCGGCCATGCCATTCACCATGCTGGGCTGCACGGCAAAGCCACGCATTGAGAAATAGCCGGCCCCATCGCCGGCGCGCCCCGTAGAGGTCCAAAGTTTCGTGAGGCCCGGCACGTTTTTCAGCGCATCGTCGAAGCCCGTAATGAGCTGCTCCTGCATGAGCTGGCTGCTGACCACGTGATACACCTGCGGGTTCTCCAGGTTGCTGATGGGCAGGCGTGCCACCTGCTCCGATTCGCGCTTGACACACTCCTTCGTGGCCGTCACGGAAACTTCTTGCAGCCTCCGCCGACTCGAGCTGCTGTCGCTTTGGGCGGACGCGCTAAGGGTAGCGCCGGCAGCCAACATCAGGGCCAGCCCCCTGATGAATTTAGAACTTGGGTAGTGGGTTGACTTCATTGCGGGCGCAAAACTGCCGGGCCGCCTTCGCGCCTTGTTACGCTATTGGAAAAACACACTTACAGGATGGGGAAACATTGGCGCAATCGCCCGTACCCTAATCCCGAAAAGGCCTTCGTGGCGCAGGTTTCAGACGATTTTTTAGCCGGCTTTCGGAATGCTATTGAGCATCCGTTGCGTCGCACGTTTCAG
>JAFDYC010000073.1 GCA_018267625.1 Bacteroidota bacterium | reverse complement strand
GCAACCTCAGTATTTCGAATAAATACTCCCAGTCGGGTGACAACTACATTGATGGGAACCACATTAGTGGCAATTTCTCACTGACGCATGCCTCCGTCAACTACGATATGTATGAAGGATATGGCAGCCCGAGTAACCATGCAGACGTAATTGGCGGAAACACAACGATGTACCTGACCAACAACAAAACGCTCCATTCATCCAATGTTCGTCCAACACAGTTTGGCGGCGACCTGACCGTTTCCCATACCGGCAGTGGCGCTCTTGGCATTTTTGAAACTTCGGCAAGCATCGGCGGCAACTTCAGCCTCACCAGTAGTGCCGGCAGTGATTACCTCAATTCCACTCCTTCTTCAAAAGTAGCCATTGGCGGGACCGTGAATATTGCCGTCACCAGCTTCGGGGAATTCAACATGCAATTCCTTGCGAACAATGCCCCCGGCGGCACCGTCAGTATTGACTCTCCTTCGAACGTTACCCTGCGTAATGATACCTTAAAATCCAATACCAGTGTAACCGGTTACAACGGAGCCGGCTATTTCTATGACAACAGCATCACCGGTAACCTCAGTATTTCGAATAAATACACCCAATCGGGCGATAACATCGTTGATGGCAACCACATTAGCGGCAATTTCTCGCTAACGCAAACTTCCCAAAACTATGATATGTATGAAGGGCATAACAGCCCGAGTTCCCATGGCATGTACGTGGTAGGGAATACTACAATTAACCTCATAGGAAGTAAGAGCTTGATTACAGATTATGTACATGGTGGGGTTTACGATGGAGACTTTACCGTCAATCATACAGGCGGCGGAAACCTTACCTTGTTTAATACCACTGCAAGCATTGGCGGGAACTTCAACCTCAATGCTACCGGTTCTGCAGGGCAACTCATCCTAAATTCAGTAGGCACAGACATCGTGGATGTAGGTGGCTCGTTCCGGCTCATCAAAAACAACCCCTCGGTCTTCGAGATGCACTATATCCGGAATCATGGTACATCGGATACAGTTTCCATCACTGGAAGCACTAATTACATTGACTTGCAATTCGACACACTGAACTCTGTGGTATTGCTCAAGAATTTCAGCAGTGATTTTTATCTATACAACAACAAGTTTAATGGCGAGACGTTGATTGCCGATGCAAGCGGCAAGTCCGGAAACTTCTACATTGATGGCAACTTTTTCAATGGAAAATATAGTCTGGTACACAGCAGCAGCAATGTGGTATATGACGGCTTAGGCGGTGCTCCTGGCTTTGGTAACCGGGTCTCCGGTGTGGACAGTATCGTAAACCTGAGTGGCGCCGGGGCTATCAATATTGGATATATTCATAGCCACGAAGCAGATAGTTCCTTTATCCTGAATTCGGCAGGTAATGTCGCTTTCTCCGCTTCTAATCCGCTCATATTCGGTGGTGCAACAAATGGTGACGCTCGTAACTATGGCACTCAGGCACTCGTCATTCCCCGCGTGACCCTTGTCAAAACGGGCAATGCAACGATGAACCTGAACGCGCCGCTCAGCATCAGCACCCTGCTGACCTTCACCTCAGGCTACATCAACAGCCCGGCGGCCACCCCGCTCACCTTCATCCCGGGCTCCGGCTATTCAGGGGCTGCTACAGCCAGCCACGTAAAGGGACTCGTCACCAAAGTGGGTAATACCGCCTTCACCTTCCCAACCGGAAATGGCACGTATTACGCCCCTTGCGGCATCACAGCACCCAGTGCAGCCTCAGACACCTTCACAGCCCAATACATGCAGCATAATCCAGGCAATGATGGCTATGATTCCACGCAAAAAGTGTCCACTCTGAACCACCTTTCCCGCTGCGAATATTGGCTCATCAACCGCGGTAGCTCCAGCTCTTCCAACGTCAAAGTCACGCTTGGATTCACGCAACACAGCGGCGTAAATAACCTCACCGACCTAACTGTCGCTCACTGGTATGCCGGCGGCAGCGGCACCAAATGGTATGATGAAGGCAACGGAAGCACTACCGGCACCGTGACGAACGGAACCATCACCAGCAGCAGTACTATCTCCAGCTTCAGCCCCTTCACCCTGGCTTCTACCACCACCAATAACCCACTGCCCGTTACCCTGACTGATTTCAACGTCACTGCTAGCGGCCACACGGCCATCATCACCTGGCGCTCAGGCTTAGAAAGGGGCGATGAAACCTTCCTCGTTCAGCGCAGTATCGACGGGGAACATTTCAGCACGCTGGGCACTCAAGCCTCTTTGGGCTCGGGACACAACTATAGCTACGTAGATCCTATGCCGGCCATAGGGCTCAACTACTATCGCTTAGCCATTGAAGAACCCGGAATGCTGACAAACTACGGCACCACCAAGATGCTTCGCTTCAGCCAGGCAGGGATTGCTACCGACATCCTGCTCTACCCCAACCCGGCTACCGAATCCATCTTCGTGGATGGGCTGGCGACCCATGCAGGTGCCATCATAAGCATCCGTAGTATCGTGGGACAATTGCTCTATCAGGAAACGCTCAGTGCAGATCCAAGGGTGGAAATATCCCTCCACAATTTGCCTGCTGGTGTTTATCAGTTGCAGATAGATGATGAACAAGGCAGCTTCTATCGTCAGCGTTTCATACGTCAGTAAGTGGTGTTTTTGATTTGCACAAACGAGACTGTCTCTACTGAGACAGCCTCGTTTTTTTTATGGCATATTTCTTAGCAACCATCTTCTCTGCACTGATGAAGATTTAGATGGAGCTTTTCCTGAAGCTGGCAACAAAAATTCAAAATGGCCAAACAAGCATTCTGGCTCTTCGAAGCAATTTCTAACCTTTAAAACAGTCCAAACAGCAAGCCATCTATCCGCCGGACTACATCTGCGAAATCTTCTTCTCGAGTGGTGAAGTCGAGTTGGTCCACGTCCACAATCAGTAAGGGACCAGCGGTGTAGCCGGTAATCCAGCGTTCGTAAAAGCCATTCAGTCGTTTGAGGTAGTCGAGGCGGATGTTCTCTTCATAATCGCGGCCCCTCATTTGGATTTGGTCCACCAGTTTGGGGATGCTGGCCTTGAGGTAAATCAGTAAGTCGGGTGGGTTTACCATTTGGGTCAGGGTGCCAAAGAGAGAAGTATAATTATCGAAATCGCGCTTCGTCATCAGGCCCATATCATAAAGGTTGGGAGCAAAGATGTGGGCATCTTCATAGATAGTACGGTCCTGAACAACGGTCTCTTTACCGGCACGGATGTCCAGTAATTGTTGGAGTCGGTGGTTCAGAAAATAGACTTGCAGGTTGAAGCTCCAGCGTTGCATGTCTTCATAGAAATCCGTGAGGTAAGGGTTGTGATCTACGTCCTCGAAATGGGGTTGCCAACTATAATGTTTTGCCAGAAGGGAGGTAAGGGTTGTCTTTCCCGCGCCTATGTTTCCGGCAACGGCGATGTGTTTGGGAGCATGTTTGGCAGGCATTCAGAAGAGAGACTAAAAAAAATCTGCGGCAAGATAGCTATTGCCCATTGGAAGCAGAGATCTTCCCTGAAACCCTTTGCCCATGGGCATTTCGTATCAAAAAACGGCCCTGCCTGAGTCGGAATCCCGGGGCAGTCATAACTAAAAAATAACCCTTGGCAAACAATACACATCCATAAAAACAATTCTATTATTTTGAGGTTGATGACCACGGTGTATTTGTCTTCCACATTTCAGGATTTGAAAGAATATCGTGAAGAAGTGTTGCGCTACTTCCGTCCCTTGAAGGATCAGTTTCGGATGCTCAATATGGAAGACTATACGGCTGAAGATCGTAGTGCCTACGACAAGTGTATGATGGATGTGCGTCAATGCGACCTCTACATCCTGCTGCTGGGAAAATGTTATGGCAGTGTAGCCCGCGACCCTTCTGATACCGGCTTCAATCCGGAAGGATATTCCTACACCGAGTTGGAGTATCGTATGGCCCGGCAATGCGGGAAGGAAGTGTGGGTGTTCAAAGCCTCCGGGCAGGCTGTTGTTCCCGCTGATGCCGATCAGAATGCTTTTCAGAGGTTCTGGGACAGCATCAATGGCATCCTCTCACCCCGCCCTTTCGATGCCCCCAAAGACCTGGCTATCCAGGTAGCGCAAGCAGTGGGACGGCGGTTTATCCGCAGTGAACGGATTAATGAAAAGCTCGCCTATCTCTGCGACCGAAAGATTCCCAATGCTGATTTTTTGTTAGGCCGGCTTCAGGCAACCACTTCTTTCCGGCGCGTGATCGTTCGGGGGCCAACACCCGAGCTCTGCGACAATTTCATCAACCGGCTGGCCTTGTTCGACCTCCGTTTCGATGAGCGAAAGCTGGGCAATCCTATTTCTTTTGATGACTTCCTTTCCGGCAGGGACTATGCGGCAAACCTCCAACGATTCCTGCTTTTGCTCTATGGGAAACTGGGCATCATGCCCACCGCACCGCTGTCGCTGAAGCAGGTTTTTGAAACGCAAAACAGTCGTGGAGAAATCGTTGTAATAGCCCTAAGCTGTGACGCAGAAATGCTGGAAGCAGGGCAGATTGAATTTCTGAAAAGCCTGCTCCTGGATTGCAATCAGGCGGCGGGCGGCCAGGAGGCCTATCTCTTCATCTCCCTTGAAGAAGACCCTGATAGTAGTGACCCTTTGGCAACCGAAAAACTTGCTTCCGAAAAGGCAGAAATACTAAAGGCCTTATTTCCATCGCAAGAGCAGGCCGCCATTTGCGTGCCCAGGCTGGAAGCTCTGACCCGAAAAGACATCAAGGACTGGATTCAGGAACGGGTCACACAGGATGAAGGCACCGCAGCTCAAATGATGAATGACTTCTTCAAAGACCTGCCAAAAACAGGCATCACCATGCAAGATGCCCATGAACGTATCAGTTTTTTCATCCGAAAAATGAACACCAATTCACCCGAGACAGCAGCCTATATCAACCTTGACTAAACCTACTGAGCATGCCCGAAAACACGACCCGCGCCTTGCGCATTGACAGTATCCGACTCTCTGAAGACCCTGGCGATTACTACCCATCCGAAGCCTTGCTTAAGGCGTTCGAAATTGCCATTGCATTGGGGAAGCCGCTCCTGCTCAGCGGCGAGCCAGGCACCGGGAAAACACAATTTGCCTATTGGGCGGCACATAAACTCGCCGCACAGACTCAAGGCCAGCCAAACGCCTACCTGCCCAAGCCCTTTTTCTTTCCGGTCAAATCCTCCTCCCAATCTGCCGAACTTTTTTATCAATACGATGCGGTAGCCCATTTCCGCAGTGGTGGCGGTGATGCCCGCCCCTTTGTGACCTTAAGAGCCTTAGGGCTTGCCTATGCGCAATCGCTCGGCGCCCTGTCACCAGCATTGGCCGGCCTGAAAGGCATCGGAAACCTAAACGGGGACGCAGCTAACTCAGAAGCCATTTTACCTGAAGCCCGGAGCAGTGTGGTATTGATTGACGAAATAGATAAGGCTCCGAGAGAATTTCCCAATGACCTGCTGCACGAAATAGAAAACGGGAGTTTCTATGCGCCCGAGCTGCATACTGGTATTCAACGCAACCCGGATAAGGACTGCCGAACTACGCTCATTCTAACCAGCAACTCCGAAAAAAACCTGCCCAATGCCTTCTTACGGCGCTGCGTCTTTTTCCACATAGAGTTCCCTGCTTCTATCCTGATCAGCATTGCCAGGCTGCGGCTCCAGACCGGCACCGACACGCGATACGATGCCGCAATTGCTCAGGCAATAGAAGTGTTTTTATCGCTACGCGAAAAAGCAAGTACCAAGAAGCCCACTACATCTGAGTTGCTCGACTGGCTGGGCGTCTTGCGGCTAAACGGACTACTTGACAAACCTGAATTTCCACCCACATCAGCAGAAGCCCGGGCACAGTACGATGCCAGTATTGCCACACTGATGAAAACCACGGAAGACCATGATGCTGCTTTGACCTAAGCTTCTCCGTTCACCGCCCCATGAACCCATGTCCAAAGCATCATCATCCCCAGCATCTGACCCGACTGGCACATCCAAGGTTGCGCCACAGCCCCCCATGGCCGGGCTACTGAACCTACTGCGTGCGGAAGGGTTTATGGTTACCACGGATGACTATGTGCATCTACTCAAAATCCTGGAGCTGTATGGCAATGAAACACCGGAATCACTGGCGCTGCGTATCTGCCCCATCATTGCGACTACACCGGATGAGCAAAGGCGCTTCTACCCTATCCTGGCGCAATACTTCCGGCAGCAGGCAGCACCGGCCCAGGCCCCTGTAAAAAAGCGAAAAGCCCTAAAGATTTCGGTAGCACTATTTGCCATTTTGCTGACTATACTGGCAGCATTTTTCTGGTGCCAGAAACCTCCCTTTTCATTCCCTGACACCACACCAACCCTCAGCATCCCCAAAGACTCACTCTTTGTCTTTGACCTAAAAGCTACCGGTGTTTTTTCCGGGCGGCAGAACGATACTGCAGGCTTACACATTTCCTGGGATGATTCGGGCCGCGGCAGCATAGGATCAGGATACGTCATCCGGCACCGATTCAGCGACACGGGGCTGCACCTGTTGCGGGCTACTGCCCGGGGGCACCACATCGAAAATGCCCTCTTCCGGTTGGCTATATGGGTCTGTCCCGGCGAGGTGAAAACTATGATCAGCGGCGCCGATGTACCGCAGCCTGCGCAACATTTTTTTAGCCTCAAGGCACAAACATTACCTCCTGCCTTACCCGACAAATTTGACTGGGATACGAGCGCGATTGCCGGCTATGGTCAATTTCGGATTCTGAATGACAGCAGCATCCAGTTGCGTTTTCAAGCAGCAGGCATCTACAGCATCCGGGCCATTCCGCGCAGCGCCTCCGCAGCGGGCTATTGCCTGACAGGAAATATTGTCAATATCACGGTTGAAGACACGGCGCGGCAGTTTGAAGCCCGCTATTCCCCAGGGCCGGCGCTGGTACTACCCCAAAAGCTGAAGCTATCGGTTACGCTTGCTGCCTTGCTGGGCCTATTCGCCATAGTGCTATTTGAGTTCCGGCGCTGGCTAAAAAAACGCAAACAAAATCCTGCACCGAAGGAAGCACCTCAAGCGAAACAAGGAGCTTCTGAATTGAAGCCGCCCTGGGAAGTACCTTTCCCAGCTCCTGTTGCTACCGACATCCTTCCTGAAAAAGCACTACTCCGCTTCTTTCAATTATTAAGGTTCCAAACGGATGATGAAGTACGGGTGCCCGACTTGCGGGCTTCCATTCGCGCCAGCATCCGACAAGCGGGTCAGGAAGAACTCATTTTTTCAACCCGTCGCCGCATTCAGTCTTTCCTGATTCTGATAGATGCGAGCCAAGTGCAAGGGCTTTGGGTGGCACTCTGTGGGCAGCTCGTAAAATGGATGGAAGCTTCGGGCATCCCTGTACATATTTTCTATTACGACATCGGCCTTCAGTGTAGTGAATCGCTTTCCGGCGCACGCATTTCCTTGGGTCAGTTGGCAGATATTTTTCCGGACTCCGTCCCCATCTTGTTTGGTGATGGCCGGGCATTGATGCACCCCATGGGCAGCGCTTTGCTTCCCGAGATTCTGGAACAACTAAACCGTTGGGAATCCCGGATGCTGATTACACCGCTGCCGCGAAATGAATGGAGTAGCCGGGAACGGTTACTCGCACAACACCTGCTGCTGGCTCCGGCAGATGCTGCTGCCTTGCAAAGACTGGCTCAGGATTTCAAATCGGGGCGTAAAACAAGATGGGAACAGATAGACGCACTGCTCATTCAGGCTCAGCCGAAACTAAACTCAGTTGCGGCATTGAAAACCTATTTAAAACAGGACGAAGCTTTGTTTCAATGGCTGTGTGCTTTGTGTATCTATCCAAAGCCGCGCTGGGAATTGCTGATTGCATTTGGGAAGGTGATACTACCCATGTATCAACGAGCTGAAGCATTGTGCTACGACAATTTGCTGCATTTCTGTAGGATTCCCTGGCTGGCTGCAGGCAGTTTCCCTCAAAGACTGCGATTAGACATGCTCAAGGCATTGAGCCCGGAAAATGAAATTGCTGTACGCAGGGCCTTATCCAGCATATTTGAAAAAGTACACAGGCTAAAGCCGGGTACCTTTCTTTTCAGCGATGAACAAGAACTGCAGGAATGCCTCAATGGCTTTGTGCTTTATGCACATGCCCCTGAATCAAACTCCGTTTTGGAACATCATGTTCAAAAGTTTCAAAGCCTGCTTCTATCCGGCGAAATGAGCGATGTGCCCGCACGAAAATACCTGGAAGGAGGCCATTGGGAAACACCCATTCAGTCGGCGGGAAAGCCTTTGAGCCTGCAAGGTTTTTTAGAAAAAGATGCTTCAGAAAAACTATCTAAAGAGCGAGACGAGCAGCGGAGGCAAAAGCGCAAACAGTACCTGCACAGGCTACTCAGTGTGGCAGGCATATTGGTGATTGCCTGCATCTGGCTGTTGTTACAAACAAGCCCGGCAGCCCGGAAACAAACCTCACTTTCCGGCTTGTATCAGACGGATTCCGGAGTGATGATATCCCTGCGATTTGCTGTGGATGCTGATTTCAAAGCCTGCGGAGACAGTCAGAAACTACTGAACGTGCTGCCGGCTACACTGCAAACCAACAAGGGGCCATATGGAATGCGCTTTGATGCCGGCGGGCAAAACCTTCAGGCGAGGGTTCCTCTGCGCGAACTGGTTTCCGCCCCCAGCCTGATGCTGAGCATCACAGGCAGCTCCGTCCCATTGCAAGTTCCTATTGATCCGGTTTCTGCTTCTGGCATCATCCTGATTCAATGCCGGCAGGGGATGCAAACCTTTACTGTAGGAGCCGCCGATAGCTTGCCAGCCTTCCTGAATGAAATCTGGAGTGGTAGCCTGAACCAACGCCTGATAAATATTAATCTGGTGCAAGGAATGGTTTGGTATTCTACGGGTGGCCCGGACACCTGGGGCAGCTATCGAATTGATACGGTCGTTTCCCGCAACAATAGTGGCTCCGGCAAGCAATACCGGATCGTGCTTCGTGCCTACCCAGGCTATGCCTTAATGATTATCGGCCATGCAGATGAACAGGGTTTTAACCTTGCTTTCTGTCCCCAACGCTGGCCCAGCCGGGAAGAAGCGCTCAGCGCCGGCAATGATTGTGCAACGCCTGATGCCATGCAGCTATATTACCGCAAAGACAGGCCACAATTAATCCTGCTTCCAGTCACCCGGCCCGATGGAATGAACCCGCCACTGCAAGCTCAGGAATCCGTCAAAATCAAGAATTTGTTAGGTACTTCCCAGCAGCGCCTGCCCTCATTAGTGCTGCTCCGCTACACTAATCGCCGCTTCCTGAACATGCGGGATTTCAGCAACTCAGAATGGCAAAATTTGTTTCTGTCTCAATTTTCTTTTGCAGGCATCCAACGGTTGAAACAACCGGTTTCCAATAACCCGAATCCTTTCCAGCGCGAAGCCATCCGGCTGGAATTGAAAGCTACATCCGTTACTGCTCCGGATCCCAACCCATTCCAGCAGGTTCCTGGCAACAACAAGCCCAAAGTGTCCATTCAAGAGATTCCAAAAAACCAACAAACACAAACAACCAAAGAAGATCCGGGAAACGAGAGCTCATTGCCTGAACAACGTTATCAGAAAGCTCTGGAGCTGCTCCAATCCGGCGATGAAAAACAAGCTGTTTCCTTACTACTTCAAAACGTAAATGAAAGCGGGAAAGGCAGTACCTGGCGTATTAGTTCCCTGCGCCGGCTTGCTGATTACTATGCGCAGCAAGGGAACCGAAACCAGGCAATCCGATTGCTGGAACAAGCCCTGAAAGAAAATCCAGACCCTGCCACGGCCCAGGCTATCCGGGAACGCCTGCAATCCTGGACAAAATCGGCACCTTCCAAATACTAAACCTAACTACCCACCCAACATGCAAGTCTTCATTGTTCGCCCCTTCGGCATCAAAAATGTACTCCATAAAAAGCCTGACGGGCAGGATGAAATTCAACCGTTCGACTTCGATGCTGTGGAGGAAAAGCTGATCCAGCCGGCCCTAAAAGCCCTGTCTCTTTCCGGCGGCACTACCGGGAAAATTTTTACTGCAGGCGAAATCCGCGAAGACATGTTTTCGGAATTACTACTTGCCGACATCGTCATCGCGGACATCACCGTGCATAATGCCAATGTCTTTTATGAGCTGGGTATCCGCAATGCCCTCCGTAATAAGACTACCGTGCTCATCAACTGTCCGGGCTTTGACATGACCCCCTTTGACATCATTGGCTACCGCTACGTAAGCTATGATAAGGAACAACCCGAAGCAGCCATAGAACGCCTCAAAGACGCATTGCGCGAAAGCATTTCTTCCAACAAGAGCGACAGCCCAGTGTTTAATATGCTGCCTACGCTGGAGGTACCCGACACCGAACGTTTCTTCGCCGTCCCACCCGACTTCAGCGAGGAAGCAGCCCGCGCTTTTGCCGCACAAGATGAAGGCTGGCTGACCCTGCTCAGCAAAGAAGCCGCCCGCTTTGAATGGCGCGGACCAGCTATGCGGCTCCTGGGCCGTTACCTCTATCGGCTGAATGCCTTCCGCCCGGCCCAATGGGCCTGGGAGACTTTGCTGGCGCAAAAATCAACAGACTTCGAAGCCAACGAAGTGCTGGCCACCATCTATCAGCGCTTAGCCGAACGCGACATCCAACGCAACTCTGCCCAGGCTGCCCAATTGCTGCAACTCTCAGACAAAGCCATCGAAAACCTGCTGACAGCCGGCGATATGAACCGCATGGAACGTGCCCAGGCCTTTGCACTCAAAGGCCGGAATGCCAAAACCCGGTGGGCTGCCGAATGGGCCGGCGCAAGCGATGCCGAACGGATCTCCATCGCACTCTCTTCCCCTTACTGGGAAAACAGCCTCGCCTATTATGCCGATGGCTTTCGCACCCACCTGAACCATTATTACTCCGGCATCAACCTGCTGGGCCTGCTCACAGGTATTGTCAGCATGGCAGAGGCACAACCAGACATCTGGCTGCTTCGTTTCGATGAAACCACTGCTGCCGAAACACGATTAGCCGAACTCAAAAAGGATAAAGAAAAACTGACCGAGGCACTTCACTACACCATCGAATCGGAACGAGCACGGCTGAAAGCCCTCGGCGAATATGACCCCTGGTTAGACATTACCTATGCCGACTTCTTCGCCCTCACAGCCGATAACGTAGCTAAAGTCAGCTTTGCCTACAACCGCATCATACGCCTCTGCGACCAGATGCAAACGAATGCCATCATCCGACAGCTTCTCCTCTTTCGCTCACTCGGCATCATGCCCGACAATATGAATGCAGCCCTGAAAGTGACTGGCGAAGTGCCCAATGAAGAATTAGACAACCACTACCTTTTGTTCACCGGGCACATGATAGATCAGCCCTGTCGGACAACAGCCCGGTTTCCGCCGGATAAAGAAGTTGCCGCACGCCAAGCCATAGAAGCCCAGATTCGTCAGGTAATCGCTCAGGAACCTGGCCGTGAAATACGTGGCATAGCCGGGGGTGCCTGTGGCGGAGACATCCTCTTCCATGAAGTATGCGAGGAGCTGGGCATCAAGACTGAGCTCTTCCTTTCCCTGCCCCGCGAGGCTTATATCAGCGAGTCTGTTGCCTTCGCAGGCAATAACTGGCTCGACCGATTTGATGCCTTATATACCACCCTGCCCCATCGCGTTCTGGCACCCTCAAAGGCGTTGCCTCTTTGGCTTCAGAAAAAAGCGCCCTATGATTTTTGGTCGCGCAGCAACCTCTGGATGCTCTACAATGCCTTGACAAACGATAGCATCAACATGAGCCTGCTCGCTCTCTGGGACGGCCAAGGGGGCGATGGCGAAGGCGGCACCGCCCACATGGTGGAACTCGTGCGCAAGCAAGGGGGCATTGCCCTACGCATAGACATCCAGACCCTGAGTGCAGGCTGAACCCTTTCGGCTTCTGATTTTTTTTTTTTTCAACTTCATCGCACGGATGCAGCTTCGTTGCGTCGCACGTTGCGGGGCCAGTACTACTATTTGGCATTTCACGCAACATCGTTTCTTTTCCAGGAATTGCCGGTCAGCGAAATTTTTGCTGAACGGAGCCATCCAAAAATCAAGTTCAGGGCAAGCTGCAACGGATGCCCCTTAGCAATCCGAATGCGGGCCGACCAATTGCATCTGTTCAAAAAAACATATCGGGTTCTATGGGATAGTTTTGGGATTCCTTGTAGCTGTACCGCTTACTTCCTGCATGAAAAAAGGCTTCATCATCCTCCTGCTTCTGCTGCCCTTCCTGAGCCGTTCACAAACGCAACGCTTCGTTTCGCCCATTGAAGGCAGCTATGGCCACGACTGGAAAATCATCAATTATGTGGATTGGGCAGCCGATACTTTTTTCAAAGACAACCATTGCCTGAGCAAGAGTTATGATGGGCATCAGGGCACGGATTTCTGCATCCGCAATTTCCGCAAGATGGACTCAGGAGTGAATGTGTATGCTGCCGATGCAGGCCGTGTCATCTTCGTACGTGATGGGCTTTTTGATCGAAATAAAGTGTCGGTAGTATCAAGGGGGCTAGGCAATTATGTAGGCATCCGGCAATCAGGAAAATTGTTCACTTACTATGGCCATCTACGCAAAAACTCTATAGTGGTTCAGGTGGGCGACAGCGTATCCGCGGGGCAGAAATTAGGTCAGGTAGGTTCTTCAGGGAATTCCAGTGACCCGCATTTGCATTTCGAACTCTGGTATGACTCCAGCTACTATATAGACCCCTTCACGGGCCCTTGTGGCAATTCCCATAGCTATTGGCTCAACGAGCCTTCCTTCGACAGCAGCTTTGGTGTATGGACCAGCGGCATGTGCCCCTACAGTACTTCCTTAGATACCCTTCGCGAAGAACCCTTGCGCCGCGACAGTTTCTACCTCTGGGCCCCTGCCATTAGCTATTGGGCCGAGCTAACTGGCATACGCAAAGAGGATTCCATCTCCATCGAATGGTACACACCCTCCCATACCCTCTGGGGCAGCTTTGGCCGCAGAGAAAACCGCGACTGGTGGCTCTACTATTTCTGGAGCGAGCTGAGTCCTTCGGTTTCTATGCCGGAAGGCACCTGGCAGGTACGGCTCATCCGAAACGGAAACTTAGTGCTGCAACGCAGCTTCTTCTACTTCCAGTCCCAGGCGGCAATTGCTCAAAGCGAAATCCACAAATGGGCAGCAGTTCATAACGGACGGCAGCTTTGCCTTAAAGGTTTGGAGCCCGGTGACCAATGGTATTTGCAGGATGTGTGGGGTAAGTTGCTGTATCAAGGCATTGCAGAGGGCAGCCCTGTTCAATGTATCGAATCCCTGCTCTCAAATGGAATTTACTTCATCCAGGTACGCAGCAGGAGCGGCGCCCGTAGTATAGAGAAGATATACTGGTAAGCTCTTTTTTTGAGTCGTCTGTAGTGTAGTTCCGGCCATTCATTACCGCCTTTCCTGCATTTGCATTCAAGACAAGTAGCAACGAACTGGATAGGAGTGCTTCAGCCAGAGACCAAAAATATTCAGTAAGTTATTACAGAAGCCTGCTTAGGCTTCTGCGCCTGCGGTCAGGCTGCGGAACACTTCTTCCAGCGACTGCCCTTCGTCCTGCATGGAGGTGATACTCAGGTTTTCAGCGAGGGCCCATTGCATGAGTTCGCGGCGGAGTTGTTCGGTGTTGGTGGTGCTCAGTTTCCAGCTCTGATCACCTGTGGCGGCCATCTTGCTTACGTGTTTTAGTTTTCGCAGGGACAATTCGTTTACGGGGCAGCCAAAGCTTACCAGGAGGGCTTCGGAGCTAGTGTTACTCTTGAGCGATTCCACGCTGTCGTCGGCCACGATGTTGCCCCGGTTGATGATGATGACGCGGCTGCACATGGCCTGCACTTCCTGCATGATATGCGTCGAAAGCAACACCGTTTTTTTCTGTCCTGCATGTGCAATCAGCTCCCTGATTTCGACAATCTGGTTTGGGTCTAAGCCTGAGGTGGGCTCGTCGAGGATGAGCACTTCGGGATGGTGAATCATAGCTTGCGCCAGACCCACTCGTTGCTTGTACCCTTTTGATAAAGCACCGAGCTTTTTGTGCATTTCACGGCCCAGGCCGGTGATGCTGATCATTTCATCAATGCGTTGTTTTGACTCTTTGCCCAGTTGGTGAATGGCGGCGGTGAAAGCGAGGTATTCCCGCACATACATGTCGTAATAGAGTGGGTTAGCTTCTGCGAGATATCCAACACGTTGGCGCACCTGCATAGTGTCTGTCTGGGTATCGAACCCGCAGACGCTGGCAGTTCCTGAAGTAGGAGCGAGATAGCCCGTAATCATTTTCATGGTTGTGCTTTTTCCAGCACCGTTAGGCCCTAGAAAGCCCACGATTTCTCCTGGTTTCAGCTCGAATGATATTTGGTTGACGGCCTTCTGCTCTTCGTAAATTTTCGTCAGAGACTGTACGCGGATAGACATGGGTGCAAACTTACGGGGCCATTCATTGGCTCTTCGGATGGCAACCTGCTTTGCGCAGCTTTTAATACAGCTTTATGCTAGAAAGAAGCAACTCCTGATAATGGATCCGATTCCCCTAAGCATCGTATCCAGAAAGTGAGGCGCTAATGCAATAAAAGAGGCAACCGGGAAGGTTGCCTCTTTGAACATGATTTGTAAGATTAGTTGCGATGGCCATTAAAGACACATTCGCTGATATTTCCTGGGCCGGAGCCAATCGAGAAGACTACATTAATATCATCATGGTTAATTGTAGCCTGAGCATTAATGGTATTTCCGTTAGATACGACTTCGGGGACTACAATTCGGTTGCCATCTGCAACTCCGCGGTATAAACCCGTGGGGTTGTTGTGCAAGAGGTGAAATTCCAGAACATTCGGTTCAGCAACCTGATAGACAACCAATGTGTCATTCATAGCCGGGTAATCATCACAGTGATTGTAGCCAATGAATGTACCAATGAACTTCTGAGAAGTCTTGATTTCACACTCTGCACCTTCGTAGCCCGTAGGACAACGGCAATAGCCTTCTGTGCAGGCACTGCCATTTTTACAAGATAATTGGGTGCAGGGATCCACCTCACACGAGCCGAAAAGCACGAGTCCGAAGGCTGTTAGAGATAGAGTAAGAGAAAGTAACGAAAGCTTCCAGCGCTTCATGCAGAATAAATATTGTGCGGCCAAAGTACAAAAATATCTGAGTAGCTCTGAAGGCAATTTTAGGTTTATCCACAAAACAAGTTACCCCTCTGAATCGCATCTGACTCAGGGTTGTATCCTTCTTGAAGACAGCAATTGATTTCAAGCAATGCAACACCCTTGACTAGTCCATCATCGTACATATTAGGGCAAGAACAAGACTCCAGTTTTTTGCCTGCGAAACTTTTCCTTGATTCCATTGTCGTAAAGGCCCTTGTCAAAACTAAAACCCAAGTTGGCCATGCAACGTACCCGAGCACTGGGTGCACTGAGAGCTTTGATGAAAAGTGAAAAAGAAACATTCAGAATAGAAATTACAGCCTCTGGTTGGCTATTAAAACGCCACCCCATACATTTGCGCGAATTTTCGGCGCAACAAATACACGCGCAGCTTAATACCTCTCAAATTTTATGGCCAACGTTGGCAAAATCAAGCAAATCATCGGCCCGGTGGTGGACGTACATTTCACCGGCGACAACAAGCTTCCTGAAATTTTCAACGCCCTTGAACTGACGCGCGAAGACGGCTCCCGACTGGTGCTGGAAGTGCAGCAGCACCTCGGCGAAGACAGCGTCCGCACCGTCGCTATGGACGGTACCGAAGGCCTCACCCGAGGTATGGAAGTTTCCGACCTCGGCCACCCTATTGAAATGCCAACGGGCGAACAGATTCATGGCCGCCTCTTTAACGTTACAGGCGATGCTATTGACGGCCTACCTCAGGCTTCCAAGAAAAATGGCCGCCCCATCCACGCCAAGCCACCGGCATTCGAAAACCTTTCCACTTCTTCAGAAGTCCTTTTCACGGGCATCAAGGTGATTGACCTAATTGAGCCTTATGCTAAAGGCGGTAAAATTGGCTTGTTCGGTGGTGCAGGTGTAGGAAAGACCGTATTGATTCAGGAATTGATCAACAACATCGCCAAGGCATACTCCGGCCTATCTGTATTTGCCGGTGTGGGCGAGCGCACCCGTGAAGGAAACGACCTGATGCGTGAAATGATTGAAGCCGGCATCGTGAAATATGGCGAAAAGTTCAAACATTCGATGGAAGAAGGCGGCTGGGACCTTTCTTCTGTTGACCTCAACGAACTGAAAGAATCTAAAGCCACCTTCGTTTTCGGTCAGATGAATGAACCTCCCGGAGCACGTGCCCGTGTGGCCCTCTCCGGCCTCACTGTAGCCGAGTATTTCCGCGATGGAGATGGTACAGGAAAAGGTAAGGACATCCTCTTCTTCGTGGACAATATCTTCCGTTTTACTCAGGCCGGTTCTGAAGTATCTGCATTGCTCGGACGGATGCCTTCCGCCGTAGGCTACCAGCCTACCCTGGCAACCGAAATGGGCCTGATGCAAGAGCGCATCACCTCCACCCGCAATGGCTCCATTACCTCCGTACAAGCTGTGTATGTGCCTGCAGATGACCTGACTGACCCAGCGCCGGCAACCACCTTCGCTCATTTAGATGCCACGACCGTACTCTCCCGTAAGATTGCTGACCTCGGCATTTACCCCGCTGTGGACCCGCTCGACTCTACTTCTCGTATCCTCAGCCCGGCTATTGTAGGCGATGCTCACTACAACTGTGCAAACCGCGTCAAGCTGATCCTACAGCGTTACAAGGAACTTCAGGACATCATCGCCATCCTCGGTATGGACGAACTGTCCGAAGAAGACAAACAAACCGTATTCCGCGCCCGTAAAGTACAGCGCTTCCTCAGCCAACCCTTCCACGTTGCTGAACAGTTTACTGGCCTGAAGGGTGTTTTGGTTCCCATCGAAGAAACCATACGCGGCTTCAACATGATTATGGATGGCGAAGTGGATGAATATCCCGAAGCGGCTTTCAACCTTGTCGGCACTATTGATGACGCCATTGCCAAGGGCCGCAAAATGATGGAGCAGGCTAAAAACTAAAGATTACTTCCCGCTTCAAGCTCCCTTCGGAACTCACTATTATCTGACTCATGAAACTCGAAATACTCACGCCTGAGCATCGCATCTTCAGCGGTAAGGTCTATGGCATCCAACTGCCGGGCATCGAAGGCTCCCTTGAAATTTTAGACAAGCACGCCCCTATGATTGCTTCATTAGGGCAAGGCAAAATGAAAATTATCAAGGAGAAAAACGGCCAGACAGAACTGTATGAAATCACCGGAGGCTTCGTGGAAGTGTTAGACAACCATGCTTCCGTACTGATTGAAGGCGCTAGTGCTATGGAATAATTTTCTGAAAAAAATCACATAAGGCAAGAGGCTGGCTCCACAAGAGGCAGCCTTTTTTATCTGCGGCTAATTGGTAACCGGAAAAAGTACTTCTATGCTGCTGTAGCGGATTCCGAGTGCTTCACGTTTGTCGGCTAAAAAAGCCTGATACTAAGAAAATGAATCAGAGTACCTAAAGAAAACTTCTCCTTTTTAATAAAAAAAAGTGACTGCCCCGTTGAAGAAGCAGCCACAGGTTCATTGTCGGCCGGGTCGTTTAATTCCGGTGTTTAGAGGGGAAGTTCGTTGTAGCTTTTGACAAAAGGAAGCACGCGGGACAGCAGCTCACGGCTACCATACGTGGCTCCCTGCCGGATGTCGAAGTCTGGTATGTCTTGTAAGGCAGTAAAGGTCATATTGTCGCCGGTGCCGTTTTCGAGGAAGTCCATGTGCAGCGCCTGGATACGGACTATGTTGCCCGTTGGGTTGTTGGCGCCCTGACGGGCAATAGCTTGGGCCATAGCTTTTCGGCCAAAGCTCGCAGCACTGTATTTGCCGTCTTTACTGACTACCTCCATCATGGCTATAATGGTGCCTTTGGCATCACGTACTTCGTAAAAAATGGAAGGGCCAGCAGACATGATTTTGGGTAAAAGCTGCGTAGAATCCAGCGCCTTGAGTTTGTCCAAGGGTACGAGTAAGACATGGCGGGGGTTGACTAAGCTAGCTTGTTCCAGCTGTGCGGCAGTGGGCAAACCGGTCTTTTCTGTATTGATGTTGCCCATCATTTTTGCATAGCCATCGAGTAACTCGCGCTGGGTTTTTGCATCCAGCTCATCGGGGCGGGTTTGTGCCTTTGAGATAATGAAGAAGGTCGCCACGGCAACGAGGGCCAGGATGACAACGGGAAGAATGATACGTTTCATGACGGTTCATTTTAGGGGTGAGAGAAGGGTCATTTTTTTACTATTTGATAAAAATCATCCCAGTGTGTATGGTCTCCGGTTCCAGCTACATACCAGTCATAGCTCATGAAGGTGGTGTTGCCCACATTGGGTGCCCAGGGGTCATTGACCAGCACCTGGTGGTTGTCGTTTAGTTCCACATAGCCAATTACGGTCATCATGTGGCCACCGCCGCCAGGCCAGTGCCAGCTAAAGGCAAAGGGTCTTTTGTTGCAATAGATTTCCTTCTTAATCTGGTCCCAGCTCAAGGCTGTATTGGAGGTGCGGGTAAAGTTGAATCCGTATTTATCGAATTCAGGCCAGCCTCCGTTGACACAAACATTCGGTTTGGGGTTGTTGCAACAGTCTGAGCGGCCAAATTCATTGTTGGCTTGGGTGCACTGGCTCGGGCTACCGCCGAGGTATTCCATGCACATCTGCCCGGAAGCGGCCCAACACCACATGCTGGTTTGTTGCGGTCGCAGAGTAACATCGAGGGTGAAACTGGGCTTGGGCGTACAGGTGCAGCCCGCCACAAAAAGCAGGCAGAGCAAGAAGCCTGTAAGGTGTAGGTTTTTCATGGAGTGCATTTTTGATGTGAGCTAAATTTAATTTGAAAAAATTGTTCTGCATAGCCCGACAGACTTTATGAGCAAACGAAGACAAACCAACCAGACAGTTTTCCGTTCTGGCCCTGTTTGTTTCTTGTTCTGGCAGGCTCTTTTGCCACAAGGCTGAATTCCCCCTGTATTTTCGCTACATGGCCAAGGAACGGACGGCAGAAACACCCATGATGCAGCAGCATCGCGAGATCAAGAACCGTTACCCTGATGCCATTCTCCTGTTTCGTGTCGGGGACTTCTATGAGACATTTGGCGAAGATGCCATCACTGCCTCGAGTATCCTCGGCATCACCCTTACCAAACGCAGCAATGGAAATGCTTCCTCGGTCGAGCTGGCGGGTATTCCGCATCATGCCTTGGACAGCTACCTGCATAAATTAGTGCGTGCCGGCCACCGTGTTGCAATCTGCGACCAACTCGAAGATCCGAAGCAGGCCAAAGGCGTTGTGAAACGCGGTGTGACTGAATTAGTGACACCCGGCGTTGCCACTACGGACAAGCTGCTCGACGGCAAGAGCAATAATTTTCTGGCGGCACTTCAACTCACCGATGATGTCTGTGGTGTAGCCTTCATTGATATTTCGACCGGAGAATTTTATGCGGCTGAAGGCAACGCCGAATACATGGACAAGTTGCTCCAAAGCTTCAATCCTTCCGAAATCCTGCTGTCGAAAGGGCGCATGAAAGCATATCGCCAGCGTTTCGACAACAGCGTGTACACCTTCGCGCTTGAAGAATGGATTTTCGCGGAGCGCTATACCTATGACCTGCTGTTGCAGCACTTCGGGACACAAAGCCTGAAAGGATATGGCCTCGAGGATATGAAAGCAGCGGTAGTGGCTGCAGGCGCCGCCCTACATTACCTCAAAGACACCGAGCATCCCAACCTGCAACATGTCACAGGCATCCGACGGATTGTGGCCGATTCCTTTTTATGGATGGACCGCTTCACCATCCGTAACCTGGAATTATTACCCAGTGGCGAGCGTGAAAGCAGCAGCCTGCTCCAGGCCCTCGATGGCACCCTCAGCCCAATGGGTGCCCGGTTGCTAAAACGCTGGATGATTTTTCCACTTTTTGACATGCACCGCATCCGCGAGCGATTAGATGCCGTGGAGTTTTTAATCAAAGAGCAAAACCTGAGCAGCCAATTGGCCCAGCATATTCGGCACACAGGCGATGTGGAGCGCCTTGTGGGTAAGATTCCGCTGCGCAAAGCAAACCCAAGAGAAGTACTGCAATTGGCACGCAGTCTCCACCACATGGAACAGGTGCTGAACCTCTGCCAGGAATCTGGTGCGGAAATCCTTAACGACTTAAGCCACGGTATTCAGGCTTGTTCTGACTTACAACAACGCATTCGCGACAGCCTGCATGAAGAGGCTCCCGCCCTGGCTTCAAAAGGAAACGTGATTAAAGAAGGTATCCATGCAGGCCTGGATGAACTGAGGCATATCGCTAAAAGCGGGAAAGGTTATCTACTCCAAATCCAGCAACGCGAAATCCAACGCACAAACATCCCTTCGCTAAAAGTGGCCTATAATAACGTGTTTGGCTATTACCTGGAAGTGACCCACGCCCACAAAAACAAGGTACCTGAAGATTGGATTCGCAAACAGACCCTGACGAATGCGGAACGCTACATCACACCGGAACTGAAGGAATATGAAGAGAAAATCCTGGGTGCCGAAGAGAAGATACTGAGCCTGGAACTCGAACTATATGCCCAGCTCCTCGCAGCGATAGAGCCTTATATAGCCTCTATCCAGACTAATGCCGGCATCATTGCCCGCTTAGATTGCCTGCTCTCTTTTGCGCAGCATGCCCAGCGTTATAAATATCATCGTCCGCTAATCAGCGAAGAGCCTGTGACCGACATCCGTGCAGGCCGCCACCCGGTGATCGAGCAGCGCCTGGCTGCCGGAGAAACTTATATTGCCAACGACCTGCTGCTTGATAAAGAACACCAGCAAATCATCATCCTCACCGGGCCAAACATGAGCGGAAAAAGCGCCCTGCTGCGGCAGACGGCCCTCATCACCCTCATGGCACACATGGGCAGCTTTGTACCCGCAGAGGCAGCCACCATCGGCCTGACGGATAAAATCTTTACACGGGTTGGAGCCAGCGACAACCTAAGCGGAGGCGAGAGCACCTTCATGGTGGAGATGAACGAAACGGCCAGTATCGTGAACAGCATCTCGGAACGTAGCCTCGTATTACTGGATGAAATAGGCCGGGGCACCAGCACCTATGATGGCATCTCCTTAGCCTGGAGCATTGCAGAATATCTGCACAACCACCCAGCCCGCCCAAAGACGCTTTTCGCTACCCACTACCATGAGCTGAATGAATTAGAAACCCGATTAGACCGTCTTTGCAACTACCACATCACCCATCAGGAAACAGGTAATAAAGTCATCTTCCTGCGCAAGCTGGCACCCGGCGGCTCCCGGCATTCATTCGGCATTCAGGTGGCCCGCATGGCCGGAATGCCTCCCGGACTATTAACCCGTGCCGAAGAAATATTGGCCATGCTGGAAGATGCCCACAGCCAGGCAAAGCAGGAAGGAGCCGAAGTAGCCAGCCGCATCCGGAAACAACAACCCAAGGCCGCCAGTCTGCAACTAAACATCTTTGATGGCATTACCGAAGACTTAAAACGGATTCGGGAAATCCTGAACGCTACAGACATCAATACGCTCACACCTGTTGAAGCCTTGATGAAGCTGAATGAGCTGAAGAGCATCGCAAAGAATTAAGCAGTTCAAGCCCGTAGCCAGAAGCCGTTTTTACCCATAATTGTCAGGACTCAACGATCCACTTGATACCCGACGCATCGGTTCACTGGGCTGCACTTCGGCTGGCCCAACAGCTTCTTCGCTTTTGTGATAAGGTCATTTTTCAAGGTGATGTAAATCATCAAATGCCGGCAAATCTGCCTGCTACTTTTACGCCGCTTGAATAGAAATACCACTATTCCTGTAGAGCGATTTCATTCCGGTTACCCACCGCGCAAGCATCCAGGAGGTCATGAACCAAACTCTGCATTCTAAGAGCCTTATTGCTGCCCTGATCCTCTGGAGCAAAATCCTGCGTAAGCCTACCTGATTCCTGTACCGGTTCCAAAAGAACTTCCGAAGCAAGCATCCGGAACATGGGTTTATTCCCCATTGCTGCGGCGGCTGTGGCATTTTCTACTGCTTGCAGGCTGCTTTATTCCTCAAATAAAAACTGTAAAATGAAAACCATTATCGAGCCCTTCCGGATAAAATCCGTTGAACCGATTTATTTCAATTCTCGCGAACAACGAGAAATCATCCTTGCCGACGCGCACCACAACCCCTTCCTAATAGATGCCCGGGATGTATTGATTGACCTGCTCACCGACAGCGGCACCAGTGCTATGAGCAGCCATCAATGGGCCGGCATCATGCAGGGTGATGAATCCTATGCCGGCAGTCCCAGCTTTTATCGCTTTGAACGGGCTGTAAAAAATATTACGGGCATGCCCTTTATCATCCCAACCCACCAGGGCCGGGCAGCCGAAAAGATATTGTTCAGCTCGTTGGGAGGTGCAGGGAAATTTTTTGTGAGCAATACCCTGTTTGACACTACCCGGGCCAATATTGAATACAGTGGTGCCGAAGGTGTGGACTTCATCTGCGAAGCGGGCAGGCATCCTTCCATTCCCGCACCTTTCAAAGGAAATCTGGATGTGGAAGCGCTGAAATCTTTTATCGAAAAAAAGGGTGCTGAAAACATCCCGATGTGCATCATCACCGTCACCAACAACAGCGGTGGCGGACAGCCCGTCAGCATGCAAAATATCCGGGAAGTAAAAGCCCTCTGTGTCGCACATGGGATTCCGCTGTTCATAGATGCCTGTCGTTTTGCGGAGAATGCCTATTTCATTAAGCTGAGGGAGGATGGTTACAAGGATAAGAACGTCCTGGACATAGCCCGTGAGATGTTCTCTTATGCCGACGGAGCCACTATGAGCGCCAAGAAAGATGCTTTTGCCAACATTGGCGGATTCCTGGCACTGACGAATGAACAACTGGCACAGCAATGCCGCAACCTGCTCATCATCACGGAAGGGTTCCCCACCTATGGCGGCCTGGCTGGGCGCGACCTGGAAGCCATTGCCATCGGCCTGGAAGAAGTGCTGGACGAGAGCTACCTCCAGTATCGTATTCGCAGCATCGAATACCTCACCGAAAAACTCCATGAAGCGGGTGTACCGGTGATGCGCCCGGCCGGCGGGCATGCTGTCTATCTGGATGCTAAAGCCTTCCTCCCACATATCCCGGTGAGCCAATATCCCGGGCAGGCATTAGTAGGTGCCTTGTATCTCGAAGGGGGCATCCGCGGCGTTGAAATTGGCTCCCTGATGTTTGGCAAGTATGATGCTCAGGGGCAGCTCATCCCGGCAGCTCTTGAGTTGGTGCGCTTAGCCATTCCCCGCAGGGTGTACACCCAAAGCCATATTGACTACGTAGCTGAAGTCATCATCGAAGTGTTTCAGCATCGGGATCAAATCAAGGGCCTCCACATCACTGAAGAAGCTCCCATGCTACGCCACTTCACTGTGAAATTGAAACCGGTGGTGGCTTAGGCCCTCGAACAAAAAATATACTTCTCTCGAACCATCCATAAAAAAACAAGAACAACAACACTCCTTATGAGCATGCAAATCAAACGCAGTTGGGCCGAGCCTTATAAGATCAAAATGGTGGAGCTTATTAAAATGACCACGCCCGCACAGCGCAAAAAAGCGATGAAGGAAGCAGGCAACAATACCTTCCTCTTAAAGTCTGAAGACGTGTACATAGACCTGCTCACCGACAGCGGCACCAATGCCATGAGCGATGAGCAATGGGCCGGTATCATGCGCGGCGATGAGGCTTATGCCGGCTCCAAAAACTTTTACCACCTGGAGCGGGTCATTCAGGAAGTGTACGGCTATAAGCACCTGGTGCCAACCCACCAGGGCCGAGGCGCCGAGAATATCCTGTCGCAAATCATGATTAAGAAAGGGGACATCATTCCCGGCAACATGTACTTCACCACTACCCGCCTGCACCAGGAGTTGGCCGGAGGCATCTTCGCCGATGTCATCATTGACGAAGCCCACGATTCTGAATCAAGCTACCCCTTCAAAGGAGATATAGACCTCAATAAAGTGGAAGCCCTTATCAAAAAACACGGAGCCAAGAAGATACCCTACATCTGTGTGGCCACCACGGTGAACATGGCCGGCGGCCAGCCCATCAGCCTGAAAAACCTGAAGGAACTGCGCAAACTCACCAAACAACACGGCATCAAAATCATGCTCGACATGACCCGCATTGCCGAAAATGCCTACTTCATCCAGCAGCAGGAAAAGGGCTATGCCGACACGCCCATTATCCAGATCGTCCGCGAAATATGCAACCAGACCGACGGGGCCACCATGAGCGGTAAGAAGGATGCCTGTGTCAACATCGGCGGGTTCCTCGCCCTTAATGACTGGGACACCTTCGAAGAAGCCCGCAACCTAATCGTAGTGTACGAAGGCCTGCACACCTATGGGGGCATGGCGGGCCGCGATATGGAGGCCCTTGCCATCGGCCTGCTGGAAAGCGTGGACGACCACCACATGAACGCCCGCGTGGGACAGGTGCGCTACCTAGGCCAGGAAATGATGAAATACAACATCCCCATCGTGCAACCCATCGGCGGTCATGGCATCTTCGTGGACGCAAAAAAATTCCTACCCCACCTCAGCCAAGACCAGTTTCCGGCCCAGACCCTGGCTGCCGAAGTGTATCTCGATTCCGGCATTCGCACCATGGAACGAGGCATTGTCTCGGCTGGCCGCAAAGCCAACGGCGAAAACTATTATCCCAAGCTGGAATTAGTACGCTTCACGCTGCCCCGGCGCGTCTATACCCAGGCTCACATGGATGTGATTGCCGAATCTACCGCACGCGTTTTCGAACGTCGCCAGAAAATAAAAGGCATGAAAATGGTGTACGAACCCCAATACCTGCGTTTCTTCCAGGCTCGCTTCGAAAAGCTCTGAGGCCCTATCCTGACGCCTCCCACAAACACTTCAGAACGCATCTTCCGGTGCGTTCTTTTTTTAGCCGGCTTTCGGAATGCTATTGAGCATCCGTTGCGTCGCACGTTTCAG
>JAFDYC010000072.1 GCA_018267625.1 Bacteroidota bacterium | reverse complement strand
CGCTCACGCGTAGGCCCATGCCATAACAAAGGCGGAGCATGGTGTTGTGCTTCAGGTTTGTGGTGTTGTCGAACAATAGCTTCACGTCCTGCTTGCTGATGTGTTTCGGTAAGGTATGCGGTTTTTTGGGCCGGGGTATCTCGGCAAAGAATTTCTCCCGGTGCAGTACCTGTTCAAAGTAGAATTTGATGGCGTTAAGCCGGCTGTGCAGCGTGGCTTCGCTGAGTTTCAGTTCGTTGGTGCAATAGAGCATATAGCTGCGCAGGCGTTCAGGCGAGAGGCTGTTCACCGGTACATCGCCCAGCAGCAGCAACAATTGAGCGAACTCATTGCGGTAGGTGTGCTCCGTATTGGGGCTGTAGCCCTTGAGGCGAAGCGTTTCCACCATGCGTTGCAAGGCCGGGCGGTTCGTCTCCGTCATTCGCCCGAGAGCATTCTTCCCTTGTTCCTTTGGGGGCAAGCGAAAAAGTTGTCGAAAGTGGGCAATGTCGCGTACATACCACGATTTCAGGGTCTTGGACCATCGCACTCCTGCCTATTGGCGTACTCGTTCAATTTCGCCCCGATCATAGGGAAAGCGGATCAGGAGCACGGCCTCTTCGCGATGCAAGCCAGGTACCACAGACCAGGCCTCGTTTGGTAACGAAGACCCGTGCTTTTGTTCGGATGTGGTAACTGATTCCATGGTTCCAAGGTACTACCCTCAGTTGAATGGAAAAATCGGGCAATATCATTTTTCCCCCCGGTGACAGGAATGCTTTGGTGTAGTGAGTTTCGTGGGCAGACTATTGCAACAAAGCCAGGATACAATCTGGAAATAGGGCCGTCATTTATTCTTTTATGCCTTATCCCGAAATCGGGTATTCCGGATTACTGAGGTGGCCTACCGATGAGCTGTTCCGCACAAAGCCGAAAAGAGAAATATAGTATAAGGGTGCGTTCCTGAATCAGGTTCAGGACAGGATGCAAGAGTGCCAGGCTATGAGCGGGAGCTGATAAAGCGTACATTCAAAAAATAACTATTGAGATATAGTTTCTATAGGGCAAGAACTTCAGGCCTCAAAACGAAGAGGCTGCCCCGGGTGGAGGCAGCCTCTTATCATGAGCAGGGGCGGTAGCTTATTCAGCGCTCTTGCCAGCTTCGTCTTCAGCCTTCTTCAGCTTGTCCTTCAGGGCAGAGAGTGCACCGAGGTCTCCGAGGGTGGGCTTTTCAACCTTTTGCTGGATGGTTTTTACTGCCTTGGCGGTGCTTTCGTTGTCGGCTTTTGCGGCCTTCTTCACCGTTTCTTTTTCATCGGCAGCAGCTTGTTCCCAGATGCGGGAATGGCTCACCATGATGCGCTTGTCGTTGCGGTCGAATTCGATGATTACTACGGGGATATTTTCATCCACGTTGATGGTGCTGCCGTCTTGCTTCCGCATATGGCGGGCGGGCATAAATGCATCGAGGCCGTACTGAAGTTGCACGTGGGCGCCCTTGTCATCCTTGCGGGTGACGGTGCCTTCGTGTTGCGAGCCGATGGGGAATACACTTTCGAAGGTGTTCCAGGGGTCGTCTTCGATTTGCTTGTGGCCGAGGCTGAGCTTACGGTTTTCCTTGTCAATGCTGAGGATGACAACTTCAATTTCCTGACCCACCTTGGTGAATTCACTGGGGTGGTTGTAGCGCTTGATCCAAGAGAGGTCGGAGATGTGAATCATACCGCCGATGCCATTGCCCAGTTCTACAAATACACCGTAGGGAGTGATGTTTTTCACCACGCCACTGTGGCGGCTGTCAATGGGGTACATCGTCTCGATATGCTCCCATGGGTCGTCCGTCAGTTGCTTGATGGAGAGGCTCATCTTGCGCTCGTCCTTGTCTAGTGTGACAATCTTGGCTTCGTATTCTTCACCAACCTTGAAGAATTCCTTCGCGTTGATGGGCTGGGAGCTCCAGGTGATTTCGGAGACGTGCACGAGGCCTTCTACACCGGGGGTGATTTCGAGGAAGGCACCATAGTCTTCTATATTGACTACGCGGCCCTTGACGGTAGCACCTTCAACGATTTCAGCAGGCAGCGATTCCCAAGGGTGTGGGGTAAGCTGCTTGAGGCCGAGGGAGATGCGTTTCTTGTCGTCGTCGAAGTCGAGTACCACGACGTTGAGTTTCTGGCTGTTGCTGAGCACTTCGCTGGGGTGCTGCACGCGGCCCCAGGAGATGTCGGTGATATAGAGCAGGCCATCTACGCCGCCAAGGTCAATGAAGGCACCAAAGTCTGTAACGTTTTTGACGGTGCCTTCGAGTACCTGGCCTTTCTCGAGTTGGCCGATGATTTCGGCGCGTTGAGCTTCAATATCGCTTTCGATGAGGGCTTTGTGGCTGACGACTGCATTGCGGATTTGCTCGTTGATCTTAACGACCTTAAAGTCCATGGTTTTACCCACATACTGGTCGTAGTCGGTGACGGGTTTCACGTCAATCTGAGAGCCGGGCAGGAAGGTTTCGAGGCCGTGAACGTCCACAATGAGGCCGCCCTTAGTCTTCGAGGTGATGGTGCCGGTGACCACTTCTCCGGTCTTGTAGAAGTCCACAATCTGTTGCCAGGAGCGGGCAGCACGGGCAGCTTTACGGCTGAGGTGCAGGTGGCCGTGGCGGTCTTCTTTTTCGAGGACCATCACTTCAATTTCGTCTCCGATTTTCATATCGGGCAGGTCGCGGAACTCGTTTAAAGAAATGAGTCCGTCACTTTTCGCACCGATGTTGACGATGGCATCGGTCTTAGTCTTGCCTACGATGGTGCCTATGAGCAGCTCGGAATCTCCGATTTGCTTAAAGGTGTTGTCGTAAACCTGATTCATTTTCTGGCGCTCCTCCTTTTTGTAGGATGCCACGTTGCGCTTATCTACGCTCCAGTCGAAGTCGTCGTGCTGCGCAGGCACGTTTTGAATGGTTTGGGAAATGGTTTGTTCTTCCAAATTTTGGTTCCTCCTTTTTTAGTGGATTTTTGGGCCGGCAAAGATAGGTGGATAAGTTTTTATGAGAAGGTGTTGAGAGAGGGATATGCCGCTATTACGGATGAGACTATCTCAAAAGGGCCACCTCGTTTATTACCAGAGATTTTTTTGAAACAAGATTTTTCTTCCCGATGTAGCATCGTAGCGTCCTGCCCGCTAACCAAACCCGGCCAAAGTGGAAGGCTGTAAGAATCAGGTGGTCTATTAGCTCAGAGAAATGCTATTAGCATCTCCTTGTCAATGAAACAATCCGCATCGGATTGAAGATATCTGTATGGGAATGCAGCCTGTGCCAGCAGCTTTCGTAAATGGATTGCTTCTTTCCTTTAGCATATACAATTAATAATCGTCACAATAACCGAACTCAATTAGTAGCTGAGGAAATAAAAAAGAGCCTGCCCTTTTCCGGCAAGCTCTGAGAATGTTTCGGCCTATTGGGTATAGACTAACTACAGCCCGTCGTGGTCCCGCAATTAGGGCACATATAGCAGGTGCCGTTGCGCAGGGTGATATTGCCGCAATTGCTGCAGGCAGGAGCATCAGCGCTCGTTCCCATCATCTTTTTCACATCAGACCGGGCTTCAGCCAAACTGCCTGCCATGTGGGTAGCATCGTGGGTAGATATGCTGGGTTTAGTCATGTCCAGGGTTTTGCCATTCAGCTTCACGTTATGCAATGCTGCCTGAGCTGCATTTCGTTCCGCCTCGGTAGTTCCTTTAGGAAGGGCAGGCGCTACCCGCACATTGCTCAATTCCCGCTCTTCCGAGCTGGATGGGCTGCCTGCACGTGTGGGGTCCACTACATGTACCAGGTCATCGCGGTCGAGGTATTCGTAGGCCAGCACGCGGAAGATATAGTCCAGAACAGAAGTTGCCGTCTTGATATTCGGGTGGTCCACGATACCACTGGGCTCAAAGCGGGTGAAGATGAATTTGTCCACATATTCTTCAAGGGGCACACCGTATTGCAGGCCCACACTCACAGCTATGGCAAAGGAGTTCATAAGTGAGCGCATCGTGGCGCCTTCTTTGGCCATGTCTATAAAGATTTCTCCGATGGTGCCGTCGGTGTATTCACCCGTGCGCAGGAACAAGGGCTGGCCGCCCACCTTGCCTTTGAAGGTGTAACCACGGCGCTTGGCGGGCAGGTTCTTACGCTCTACAATCTTGGCCAATTTGCTCTTGAGCTTCGTATCGGGTGCGTCTTGTACCCGCTTGTTCACTTCATCCAGCAACTCGTCAATGGTCAGGGCGCCGAGGTCTATTATGTGGGATGCTTCACCCAGATTCACACTATTCTTTGCTTGCACGGTGTTCTCGTCCGTGCTTGCCTTTGCTTTCTTGTCGCTTTTGTTGGAAAGCGGCTGGGAGAGTTTCGAACCATCACGATAGAGGGCACAGGCCTTGATGCCCAACTGCCAGCTCAGCTCATAGCAGTCGCGGATATCTTCCACACTGGCTTCATTAGGCAGGTTGATCGTTTTCGAAATGGCGCCGGAAATGAAGGGTTGTACGGCGGCCATCATGCGGATGTGGCCATGAGCATGGATATAACGCTCGCCTTTCTTGCCGCATTTGTTGGCCGTGTCAAACACGGGCAAGTGTGCTTCTTTCAGGAAGGGAGCGCCTTCCATCATCATCGTGCCACACACAAAATCGTTGCAGGCATCAATATCATCATCGCTAAAACCCAACTCGTGCAGCAGCGAGAATTCCATGTCTTTGTATTGCTCTTCTGTGAAGCCAAGCCGTTGCAGGCAGGCTTCCCCGAGGTTGTAGTGATTGAACACAAAACCGATTTCAAAAGCACTTTCCACACTGGCTTCGAGCTTCTTGATTTCTTCCGCCATGAAGCCTTTTTCGCGCAGTGTCTCATGGTTGATGTGCGGGGCACCGGCAAAGCTGGCGTGGCCCTTGGCATACTTCACCATCTCATCAATCTGTTGCGGCTCATAACCCAGTTTCTTCAGTGCTGCGGGTACACTCTGGTTCACGATTTTCATGTAGCCGCCGCCCGCCAGTTTCTTGAATTTTACCAGGGCAAAATCCGGTTCCACGCCGGTGGTGTCGCAGTCCATCACCAGGCCGATGGTACCCGTGGGGGCAATCACCGTAGCCTGAGCATTGCGGTAGCCATACTGCTCGCCCAGTTGCACGGCTTCATCCCAGGCCCGGGTTGCCGCGCGCAGCAGGTAGTCGGGGCAATATTTTGCATTAATGCCCATCGGGATGGTCTCCAGGTGGTCGTAGGCTTCGGGGCTGGCATCATAGGCGGCCAGGCGGTGGTTGCGCATCACGCGCAGCATGTGTTCGCGGTTTTCGGCAAAACGTGGGAATGCTCCCAGCGCAGCCGCCATTTCTGCAGAGGTCTTGTAGGCAATCCCATTCATGATGGCTGTGATGGCTCCGGCAATAGCGCGGCCTTCATCGCTGTCATAAGGGATGCCACTCACCATGAGCATGGAGCCCAGGTTGGCAAAGCCCAGGCCCAGTGTGCGGTAGTCGTAGGAAAGCTGAGCTACTTCTTTGCTGGGGAATTGTGCCATGAGCACGGAGATTTCCAGCACCATCGTCCAGAGGCGCACAGCATATTCGAAGCCGGTAACATCAAACGTAGAATCGGTTTCGTTGAAGAAACGGCGCAGGTTCAGCGAGGCCAGGTTGCAGGCGGTGTTGTCGAGGAACATATACTCGCTGCAAGGATTGGAGGCGCGAATCTTCCCGCCCTCGGGGCAGGTATGCCACTCGTTGATGGTGGTGTCGTATTGGGTGCCGGGGTCGGCGCAGCGCCAGGCGGCATAGCATATTTTATCCCAAAGTGCCTTCGAAGAAATCTTGCGCATCACCTTGCCGGTGGAGCGCTCCGTCATTTCCCAATCGCTGCCATTGGCTAAACGGCGGAAAAACTCATTGGGAACCCGCACGGAGTTGTTGGAGTTCTGCCCGCTCACGGTGCGGTAGGCTTCGCCTTCGTAGTCGGAAGAATAACCGGCGGCAATGAGGGCGGCCACTTTCTTTTCTTCTTCCACTTTCCAGTCAATGAAGTCGGGTGCTTCGGGGTGATCCAGGTCGAGGCACACCATCTTGGCTGCACGCCGTGTGGTACCCCCGCTCTTAATGGCACCGGCCGCGCGGTCCCCGATTTTGAGGAACGACATCAGGCCGCTCGAGGTGCCTCCGCCACTCAACCGTTCGCCTTCGGCGCGGATGTTGGAATAGTTGGTGCCCACGCCGGAGCCGTATTTGAAGATGCGGGCTTCGCGCACCCAGAGGTCCATGATGCCGCCCTCATTCACAAGGTCATCTTCCACACTCAGGATGAAACAGGCATGAGGTTGGGGACGCTCGTAGGCATTCGTTGATTTTTCAAGGTTCCCGCTGATGGGGTCCACATAGTAGTGTCCCTGAGGCTCGCCGGTGATGCCGTAAGAATTGTGCAGGCCGGTGTTGAACCATTGCGGCGAGTTGGGCGCGCAGCTCTGCGCCAGAATGGAATAAACCAATTCATCGTAGAACACCTGCGCATCCTGCTCAGCAGCGAAATAACCATACTTATAGCCCCAGCTCCGCCAGCAATCGGCCAGGCGGTGCGCCACTTGCTTGATGGAGGTCTCACGGCCCAGGCTGCCATCCGCTTGCGGCACTCCGGCGCGGCGGAAATATTTCTGAGCCAGGATATCGGTAGCAATCTGGCTCCAGTGCTGCGGCACTTCCACGTCTTTCACCTCATACTTGATTTCACCATTCGGGTTGCGGATGATGGAGCTGCGCAGGTCATAGGGAAACATGTCGAAGGGGCTGATGCCTTCCTGCGTGAAGTGACGGGAGAAGCTCAGGCCCTTGCCGAACTGTGTGCCTGAGGCGGCTGATTTTTTGGTCTGATTGGCCATAATGCGGTGCTGATTTGAAGTATGCTGTGAAAACGACATCCGGCTATTACTGCACGGCAGGTCGGGGATTTTTTGGGGGGAAAGGCTCCAAATATGCAACATGCCTCCCTCCTTCCGAAGGAAAAAGAATCCACCAAAGCATGTGCATAACAAATGCCTGTGAACAACTTTTGGCATGGCCCTTATTTCGCTCCTGCCAAAGCCCAATAACGAGGCTTTATAGCCCGCTTTGAATAAACGACCGGGGCCTGTGGATTATTTCCTGCTCGTTAAACACTTGCAAAGGACATGCATTGAAAAAGAATAGCATACCCGGCTGCGCAAAAAAGAAATTGAGTCTGAATCGCGGGTCAGGGGGAACATTTTTTAGTCAGCAGCATCTCGCTTCCCGGCATCCGTTGCGTCGCACCCTTCAGCAGGATTTCCCTACGCAGCTTTCCCCGGAAAGGGCTTTGGTGAAGACGATGTGCGATTCGGTGCATCGGTCGGAACGGACAGCAGCCACAACCGATGCTATGAGAAAAGCTGGATAGTAGCACGGACCCCTCAACGTGCGACGCAACGGATGCTGCATCAGGGCTGAATAGCTGGCTAAAAAAGAATCGTAAACAGAAAAAAATAAGGCAGTCCTGTAGGGGAAACTGCCTCATCAAAAAGCTGTGTAGGGAAGCCCGGTCACAGGCCTTCCTTCAATCCCTCGCCTTCATACTTCTTCCTGAAAAAAGCGACCGTATCCGCCAAGCCGTCTATGAAGCGGCGTGTGGGCTGATAGCCCAGCAGGCGTTGTGCTTTGGAGATGTCGGCCAGGGAATTCCGGATGTCGCCTTCGCGGGCGGCACGGTAGGTGGGTTGATGCTCGCGGCCCAATTGCTCGCGGATGGCCTGGTAGAGAAAGTTTACCGAGAAGTTTTCGCCCACGGCGATGTTGTAGGCTTCGCCAAAGGCGGTATCGTTTTGGGCCAGCATGGCGCGGACATTGGCCTGGACAGCATTGTCCACATAGGTGAAGTCACGGGTCTGTTCGCCATCGCCATTGATGAACACCTCTGTGCCTTTCAGGATGCCGGAAACGAACAAGGGAATGACGGCAGCATAAGGGCCATTAGGATCCTGGCGGGGGCCGAAGATGTTGAAATACCGGAGGCCGGCCACTTTCATGCCGAAGAGTTGTGTAAAGACGGAAGCGTAAAGCTCATTGGTCTTTTTGGTGACTGCGTAGGGAGAAAGCGGATTCCCTACGCGCTGCTCCACTTTGGGCAGGTTGGGTTCATCGCCATACACCGAAGATGAAGAGGCATACACAAAGCTTTTCACGCCTGCATCTTTTGCGGCAGTAATCATGTTCACAAAGCCGGAGACATTTACATCATTGCTGGTAACGGGGTCTTTCACGGAGCGGGGTACGGAGCCGAGCGCAGCCTGGTGGCTGACATAGTCCATGCCGGCGCAGGCCTCGCGGCATATAGATTCGTTGCGGATATCGCCCGGCAGAAACTCAAATGCAGGGAAGGAGCGGAAGGGTTTGATGTTTTGCTCGGAACCTGTTGCGAGGTTATCCAGCACCCGAACCTTTGCAGCGCCATGCTGTAATAAGTACTCGACGATATGAGAGCCTACGAAACCGGCGCCTCCGGTGACGAGGAATTTTTTTTGAGAGAGATCTTCGGTATGAAAGCGGTTGTTCATGAATCAAGATTTTGGGCCGAAGGAAGCAGGTGCAAACGGATAGGCGGCGCTTAGAGGCACCAGTAGTTCATGTCAGAAATCGTTCCCCGGTAGCTGCCTTTTAAGTCCACGAGCCATGCCTGTGGTTTGGTGATGCTCTTAAAGTATTGTTCGTCCAGGTTTTCGTAGCTGTGGTGGTTTACGGTCACGATGACGGCATCATAGTCTTTGCCGGGTGCTGCTTCCAGGCCAAAGCCATACTCATGTTGCAATTCGGCACTGTCTGCGTGTGGGTCCACAGCATGGACAGTGACACCGTAGCCTTTTAGTTCCTTCACCACATCGGCCACTTTTGAGTTGCGGATATCGCTGACGTTTTCTTTAAACGTGCAACCCATCACGAGCACCTTCGATTCGGCTGGGTTCACGCCGTTTTTGATGATGTTTTGGACGGTTTTTTTAGCCACATAAGCTGCCATTTCATCATTGATGACGCGGCCTGCGAGAATCACGCGGCTGTTGTACCCAATCTGTGCGCTCTTGTAGGTGAGGTAGTACGGGTCCACACCGATGCAGTGCCCCCCCACGAGTCCGGGGAAGAACTTCAGGAAGTTCCATTTGGTGCCGGCGGCTTCGAGCACTTCATAGGTGTTGATGCCCAGGCGGTCGAAAATGAGTGAGAGTTCGTTCATCAGGGCGATGTTGAGGTCGCGCTGGGTGTTTTCAATAATCTTAGCAGCCTCGGCCACTTTCACGCTGGAGGCGCGGTGTACACCGGCATCCACGACAAGCTCATAGGTCTTTGCGATTTCATCGAGTGCTGCTGCATCCGAGCCGCTCACCACTTTCACTACGTTTTGCAGGGTATGCACTTTATCACCCGGGTTGATGCGCTCCGGCGAGTACCCGTATTTGTAATCCACACCCGCTTTTAGTCCGCTAATCCGGTCAATAACGGGCAGGCAATCTTCTTCGGTGCAGCCGGGATAAACGGTGCTTTCAAACACGACATAATCACCTTTCTTAATCACCTTTCCGATGGTTTCGGAAGCGCGTTGCACAGGTGTGAGGTCGGGCACATTGTGCTCGTCCACGGGGGTCGGAACGGCCACGATGAAGAAACGGGCTTCGCGTAGTTTGTCGAGGCTGGAAGTGAATTCGATACTGCAGTTTTCGAAGGCCTGCGTTTCGAGCTCGTTGCTTGGGTCTATACCACGCTTCATCAAGTCCACCCGGCTTTCGTTTATGTCGAAGCCAATGACTTCAATCTTTTTAGCAAAGGCTAATGCGATGGGCAGGCCTACATAGCCCAGGCCAATTAAAGCGAGCTTATTTTCTTTTTGAAGGAGTTCCTGATACATGCTTAGAGAAAAGATTTCCCGAAGGGAATTGTTGGAAAATGAGTAAGGGGGAATCGAAAAGCATTCAAAGGTTCGGCATCTAAACAAGCCGTACCCAGAGAGGATACGGCTTGAGATGCAGGGATTATTCCCCTTCTTTTTTGGTGGCTTTAGCGGCCTGAGTGGCTTTGCGAGAGATTTCGCGTGCCGGGCGGCTTTTGCCAAAAGAGCTGCGGGCAATCTTGCCGCGTTTGGTTTTCTTATCACCTCTTCCCATGATGTTGATTTTGGATTTTAGTTTCCGGAATGCTTGTAAAAGCGGCAAAAATAAAAGAAGCAGGCGAGATGCCTGCTTCAATAACCAACGGGGAAGAATCCCGATTATTTCTTTTTCTTACCGCCCTTCACAGCCTCGGAGAATTCCTTGCCTGCTTTGAATTTGGGCACTTTGGTTGCTTTGATTTTGATGGTAGCGCCGGTTTGCGGGTTGCGGCCATTGCGGGCAGCACGCTCGCTCACCGAGAAAGTACCGAAGCCAACCAGCGTAACGCGGTCACCGGAACGCAGGGCGCCGGTAACGGCGTCACGGAAAGCGTCCATTGCGGCATTGGCTTGTGCACGGGTGATACCGGCAGAGGTAGCCACCTGCTCGATGAGTTCTGATTTGTTCATGTTGCGGATGAAGTTGTGTGGTTAAAAGGAAATTTTTTTGCTTTTCTGAGCGGGACAAATATAGTCAGCATCTGTACAGTTCCAAATTCAGGGAAAATATTTTTACACGCCTGAAAGCCTTGCCAGCAGCCGCTTTCAGCCAACGACTTCCATCACCGTTCGGAAAGCAATAAACTTTTCACCAAACTTTTTCAATCCTTTTTCGCGCATTACGGAGGCGTGGTGGTTGATGTATTCGTAATAGTCATCCATGGAATCGCAGAAATATTGAGCACAATACGTCTGCCCTTCTTCATCTTCCTGCTCCAGCAGGCGACACAGCCGATAGTCCGTAAACAAGCCGTTGCGTTTCATTTCAGGCATATGCTCCTGGCACATCCAGAGCAGCCATTCATCCACGATTTCCGGATGAACCTTAAGGGTGACGTTGTAAATAATCATGGGGATGAGGGTCTGATGCTGCAATCTAGGCCGCAAGACGCTTTTTTGTCCTTTCATTTCCTGCTGTTCAAGCCCCTTTTTTTAGGGGAAATGGGAGCTGTAGCGGAACTTTTTCATTCGGCAATTTTTTCTTCCGGAAGAATTATCCTGTCTTTAGCCATTCCGTGCGATACGCTCTTTGACTGAAAGAGACTCCTGTTCATTCAGTTCCGTTTTTTTACAGTAAACATTCCCAGCTCATGCTTCTTCCCATCCACCCGCTCAATCCGCAGCCTCGTGCCTTGCAGCAGGCAGCAGCGGTGCTGCGCAATGGCGGCGTTATCATCTATCCTACGGATACGATTTATGGCCTGGGCTGCGACATCTTCAACACGGCCGCCATCGAACGTATCTGTCACATCAAAGGCATCAAGCCAAAGGCAGCCAATTTCTCCTTTGTGTGCGACAGCCTGAGTGAACTTTCCCTTTATGCCCGCAGTGTGGACACGCCCGTCTTTCGCATGATTAAAGCAGCGTTGCCCGGCCCCTATACCTTCATTCTGGAGGCCAGTCGCGAGGTGCCGCGGGCGCTGAAGCTGAAAAAGGATACGGTAGGTATTCGGGTGCCGAACCACAAGATTGTACACGAGTTGTTGCGCGAACTCGGCCATCCGATTATGAGTCTTTCCTTGCCGATGCAAGATGAAATGGTGGAGCAATACACCGACCCGGAGGTGATTTATGAGCACTTCGAAAAGCGGGTGGATTTGGTAATTGACGGTGGCCCCGGCGGCATGGAACCGAGCACGGTGATAGACTGCACCACGCAGCCGCCGGCCCTGCTACGCGAAGGTGCCGGAGCATGGCAAAGCCTGCTGAGCTGAGCGGCTACTATGGCTTACAGTTACCAAAAAAAAGATTGCCGACCATAAAGGCCGGCAATCCTGAAAAACGAAGCATTAGGGTCGTAAAAACCGCAACGTGCATGCCTGTTTCGTTTTAGTGTCAAAAATGCGGATGTTGTAAATCCCGCTTGCAAGCTGCGCCACGTTCAGCCGGGTCTTTATGCCTTGGGCGGTTCCTCTTTCCACCACGCTGCCCGCCATGTCGGTTACGGCATACTCATAAGCGCTGCCGAGCACATTTTCTATCACGAGTTCTGAGCTTGCCGGGTTGGGGTAAAGCGAGAACTGGTTGGCGATGACCAGCGGGCTGTTGG
>JAFDYC010000071.1 GCA_018267625.1 Bacteroidota bacterium | reverse complement strand
TGCGCATCACGGCAGATGGGGAGGCCTTCAGCCGGAGGGTGGTGGTAGAGTAGGCTTTATTACTCGCTACAAGAAGGTATGGAAGGCTGCTTCGTTCGGAGGCGGCCTTTCGTTTTTTCCGGGCAAAGCCGAATAGCGAAATAGGGCTGAAACGTGCGACGCAACGGATGCTCAATCGGGCTGCGACAGCCGGCTAAAAAAAAATTTACCACGGCGTACTGGTACAGCTTTTTGCACTCAGCGGGCCACGATAGCGACTGTGAGCCGGCTTACGCAGACGGGCTTGCCGGCGGCGTTGTGGATGCGTATGTCCCAGACATGGGTTTTGGCGCCGAGGTGTATGGGCCGGCACACGCCGGTGACCCAGCCGGATTTTACGGGGCGCAGGTGGTTGGCATTTACTTCCTGCCCCACGCCGATGTATTTGGCAGAGTCAATTATCAGATTGCTGGCTACGCTGCCAAGGCTTTCGGCGAGCACCACCGATGCGCCGCCGTGGAGGATGCCGTAGGGCTGATGGGTGCGCTCGTCCACGGGCATTCGGGCACTGAGAGATTCATCGTCGAAGGCTGTGAACTCGATGCCCATGAGGGTGGCCAGGCCGCGGGGCATGGCGTTGAGTTGCGTGAGGTCGGGGGAGGTCTTCCAAATCATGGGTTCTGAGACGCGGGGAAAAGGGGCGTGAATTGCAAGAGGCTTTTATAAAAGAAAATCCCTTCCATCAAAGCGGGCGATGCTGCGCCGCGCCTGGACGGAAGGGAATAAATTTTGAGAGGCTCAATAGACGTGCTGCCCGCCGTTGATGCTGTAGTTGGCGCCGGTGATGAAGCTGGCTTCATCGCTGGCTAAGTAGCTCACTAAGTGGGCCACTTCGTGGGTGCCGCCGAGGCGGCCAACGGGGATTTGGGCTACGATGGCATCGCGGTATTTCTGTTCGACAGCCATGACCATATCGGTGCCGATGTAGCCGGGGGAAATGGTGTTGACGGTTACGCCATACTTTGCAACTTCCATCGCTAATGTTTTGGTGAAGCCGTGCATGCCGGCTTTGGCCGCAGAGTAGTTGGCCTGTCCGAATTGCCCGCGCTGCCCGTTGACGGAAGAGATGTTGATGATGCGGCCAAACTTGCGATCGATCATGCCGTTGATGACGTGGCGTGTGGTGTTGAAGACGGAGTTGAGGTTGGTATTGATGACATCATGCCATTCTTCGGGGCTCATTTTTGAAAAGCGGATATCACGGGTGATGCCGGCGTTGTTGACTAAGATGTCAATTGGGCCAAGGCTTTTTTCAATTTCCTGAATCATTTTGCCCATGCTGTCGAAGCTGGTAACATCTCCTTCGAAGACCGACACATCATAACCCTGATCGTTCATTTTTTTCTGCCAGGCTTCCGCTTTTGCTTTATTCCGGAAGTTGGCGGCCACCCGGTAGCCGTCTTTAAATAGTTCCATGCACATGGCGGTGCCTAGTCCACCGGTGGCCCCGGTTACGAGTACGATGTGGTTGCTGGTTTTCATAAAGTAGATTTTGAGACTAAGATGGAAAGTAATTTTTGAAAAATGCAGAGAATAAAAAGAGTGCCAAAGACATAGCAGGATGAGCCCGGCCAAATCTTACTTTCGTGGGTAAGGGCCGTAAAAATATTTTTTGGCACTTTCCCGCTCCCCATATGTCGTTTAGGAGGATTTTCACGCTGATATCGCTCGTCCTGGGGCTCTTATTCGCGGGTATTATCATTCAGGCCATCAGCCTGTACTCCAAGTCGGAGCGAGCGCATGTCCGGGCGATGCATACGGCGCGTTCCATTGAAGACTTAGAAGACATCTACGTAGCGCTCGGGAAAATTTCCTGGCTGCATGAGTCTGGTCTGAAACCCGGTAAGCATCAGGAGGCAGATGCCTATTTGCTTCTCCAGTTTGAAAAGTTGCGCCGTGATGCTTCTGAGATTCCGGAAAACACTGCCCGTATTAATGACCTGGAGACGAAGACCAAACAACGTTTGGTGTATCTGCATGCCTTGGCTCTGAGCGGGGTGACGTCCAGTCTCAAAGAAGATTCAGTACTGATAGATTCGGCATATAGTCTGTTGAATGAGCTTCGCGGCCAATTGCGCCAGCAAGCCTTAGCATATGAATTTTTTAGCCAAAAGAGGCTGTACTATACCTTATTCGGATATGTCCTCCTGGGCTTGCTGTTGGTGTTAAGCCTGCAGCAGGTTTACTATCATTTCAGGGGCAGGAAGCAGGCCGAGGAAAATGCATTATTAGAAGAACGTCGTTCGGCAGATATCCTCCAGGGAACCGGCTTTGTAAGCACGGAAATGGATCTGGATGGAACCATACTGTTCACCAGTGAGAACATGTTTGAATTGACCGGCTTTCATTCGGATGAGTTAGCTGGCCGGCCTTCTACTTTGCTCATGCCGGATGCTTTGCGCTGGGATGAACCGGGCTATCCCTTCTCCCGGACTCAAGAACTGAAAATCAAAACAGCAGACGGTTCTGACAAGTGGATTTCTTTCCGGTTTTTCCCTCTGCGGGACAAACAAGACAAAATCGTCAGATGGAATACGGTTTCCTGGGACATAGATTCTGAAAAGAAGATGGAAGTGCAGCTCAAGTCGCTGGCACAACAGCGGATGCAACAGCACCGCCTCACGCAGGCCATCATTGACAATATCCCTTCGGCTGTGTATATCAAAGACCTTGAAGGCCGCTACATGGTGGTCAATAAAAAGCTCTGTGAGATATTCGGCATGACGCCTCAGGAACTGTTGGCGCATCGGGATGCAGACCTGTTTCACAACGACAGTACCCAAAATTTCCGCTTCGCCAATGAGCAGGTTATCCTACACCGCAGCATGGTCACCTACGAAGATGTGGTGATGCGCAACGGGATAAAACACTATTACTGGGTCGTAAAATTCCCCCTGCTCAACAGCGTTGGGGAAGTACAAAATATCTGCGGCCTCGCAACCGATATCACGGAGCGTAAGGAAAATGAACTGCAACTCATGCAGGCCACCCGGAATGCGGAACGGGCCCGAAGTGCGCAAGAGACTTTCCTGGCCAATATGAGCCATGAAATCCGCACGCCGATGAACGGTATCATGGGGATGAGCAACCTGTTGCTCGGCACGGAGCAGACTTCCGAACAACGAGACTATTCCGAAAACATCCTTGAATCTGCCCGGCAACTCCTGGCAATCATCAATGATATCCTGGACTTCTCAAAAATCAAGAGTGGGAAATTCCGCTTTGAACATGTGCCCTTCAAACTGCGGCACACCATCAAAAAGGCATTGGTGCCACTGCAGTTTAAGGCAGAAGAAAAAATGATTGACCTGCGCCTGGAAGTTGATGATATGGTGCCGGATGTATTGATGGGAGACCCTTTGCGCCTACAACAAATCCTGATTAATCTGGTAGGAAATGCCCTCAAGTTTACCAGCCAGGGAGGCGTTTATATCCTGGCTAAATGCGGTGAAAGCAATGCGGGTATTTGCGATTTGGAAATTCAGGTTCGGGACACAGGCATCGGCATACCCGAAGACAAGCTGGAAATGATTTTCGAATCCTTCACACAAAACAACCCGAACACCTCCCGCAAATATGGCGGCACGGGTCTGGGGCTGGCCATCGTGAAGCAATTGGTCGAATTACAAAACGGCAAAGTGTGGGTGCAAAGCCAACTCGGCATCGGTTCCACTTTTGGCTGCAGCATCGCATTCAGCATCTCCAACATGCCGGAAGAAATGCTGAATTTCCCTTCAGAACGAGGTATCAACGATGACCGTCCACTTGCCGGACTTCATCTGCTGGTAGCGGAGGATAACCCCATCAATCAAAAGGTGGTGCTCCACACTCTGACCCGCCAGGGTGCAACAGCCAAAATGGTGACAAACGGGCAGGGAGCAGTGGACACTTTGCGGGAAGCAACAGAACATTTTGATGCCGTACTGATGGATTTGCAGATGCCCGAAATGGACGGATATACGGCTACTCAGCTTATCCGGCAGGACCTGCTGAACAAAATCCCTATCATTGCAATGACTGCTGATGCCCTGAAAGGCGAAGCAGAACGTTGTTTTGAAAGCGGAATGAATGGCTATATTTCCAAGCCCTTTGAGCCTAGGGAATTATATCAGGAAGTGCTCCGGCTCACAAAAAACAAATCATCCAATCAAGAAGAAGAACAGCCAGACATTATGAGTTCCGATATCATCAACTTTTCCTACCTCCTCGAACTTTCCGGCAACGACTCCGGCTACATCGCCGAAGTATTGGGCCTCTTTTTAGGCACCATGCCGGACGGCCTTCGCCAGTTGGGTGAGCTTGTCCGCAATGGAAACGATTTCGATGCTATTTACAAACAGGCACATTTCCTGAAGAGTAGTGTCTCCATCGTTCAGGTGCGGGATATGTACGACAACCTGACCGCTATCGAAGCCATGGGTAAGTTGCATGCTCCGCAAGCTGAAATGATGCCTGTGATGATTAATCTGGAAGAAACTTTTGCGGAAGCGTATCCCATCCTATTAAGAGAAAAAGAAGCCCGGAGTAAAAGCACCGCCGTGTGAGTCGGCTCCTTCGATAAGCCCGTGCCATTTTTTCTTAAAAGCCTGTATGCTCAGGCTTTGTAGCAACGCATCAGGCTATCCCATAGCTGGGCCGCCGAATGATTCCAATCAAATTTTGCAGCCTGAATCAATGCCGCTGCCTTCAGTTGATTTCTCAAAGCCTCGTCTTTATAAATCCGGCCCATTTGAGCCGCTATTTCATCTACATCGTTAGGGTCTGCAAGCAGGGCTGCATTCCCGGCCACTTCGGGCATAGAAGAGGTATTGCTAACCACTGCCGGGACGCCGCATTTTAAGGCCTCCAAAATTGGAATTCCGAAGCCTTCAAACAACGAAGGATATACCAGGGCATAGGCTGCACCAATCACGCCCGACAACTTTTCAACACCGAGGTAGCCCGGCCATACCACATCATTTTTGAAGGGCATCTCTTCCCGCATTGTAGCTAGCTCTTCAAACTTCCAGGCCATCCTGCCCACGATAATCAGCTTGATTGGGCTCCGATGCCGCTTCTTGAATTTGACGAATGCCTGAAGCAAGGCCACTACATTTTTCCGGGGATGCAAGGCGCCGGCGAAAACAAAATATTCCTGCCCCTCGGAATATTCCGATTTCACCTGCTCGCGCTCTTCCCAGCTCAGCGGCCGGTAAGCAGGATGGGCTCCATTGTAGGTTACGTCTATCCGTTCTGCAGGGATTTGGTAGCGGGCCGCAATGTCCTTTTTCGAATATTCGCTGACCGTGACAATTCTTGTGGCTTTTTTCGCAAATAAGGGTGACCAGCGGCGCAAATACATCCGGTGGCTCAGTTTGAGGTGTTCGGGGTAATGCTCGAATGCCAGGTCGTGCATCACCAGGCAGGTAGGAGTCTTCGCATTCAGTGAGCAGAGGCCATCGGTGGAAAGAAACAAATCGGCTTTGTATTTACGCAGCATAGCAGGAATCATCCATTCAAACCAGAGGTAGAACAAAACCGCATGACGGGCCTGAGGATGCGCAACAATTGGTTTGACATTCGGGGCAAAAATGAACGAGGGGTCGTAAGGACGGTCGAAAAGAAAGAGAAATTCATGCTCCGGATGTGCGCGCACCAATCGCTCCAACATCTGATGCGTGTACCAGCCAATACCTTCTAATTTACCCTTCAACAAGAGCCGTGTGTTGACCGCAATGCGCATGGGGCGCGAAGTTAACTGACTAGGGGGCGAAGGCAGGAGTTTGAGCGCCTTTTCCTGCAGTATTGCTCCGATGGGCGGCACCTCATCTGGAGCACATAGCTTTTTTTGAGTAGGATTTCACGAATCGGTTTCCGATGCAGCTTATTCTGAAAACAAGTTTAAGGCAAGCTGCATCGAAGCTGCATCAGGACGCTGAAGAGGACAACAGATGGCTCCAACAAGCAAAGGCTGCCTTTTTGAGACAGCCTGATTTCAAGGTATAGGGTTATGGGGCTGGGGCAGTTTGCGGTGGTCAGCGCATCACCAGGAAGGGTTTTATCCAATCATCTTGTTCATATTCCATTTGCAGGAAATAGACTCCTGGCTGCAGGCTATCTACCGGGATAGAAGCTAAATCGTTTCCCCCAGGCAGCTTATACTGAGAGCATGAGCTGCCCGAGGTGTCAAAAACCGTAACCTGAAGGGGCTCAACAAATTCTTTTGCCAGTTGGAGCCACAACGTGTCATTGGCGGGGCTGGGAAATAACTTAACGTTCACTGTCGGTGTTTTTTTTGGATAGGAAGGGCTTTAGGGGCTGGTGGTAAATAGGTATTTGGCATTAGAATCGGGAAGGGGGTTTGCTTATCGGTATAAATTGGGTGCTTGCCTTTTCCCTTCTGAGGGTTCTTCAAGAGCAGGGATGCTGGCAACTGAACTGTCAATTTGCCGAACCCGATAAAAGTGATATTGCGTGTCATGAATAGGAATGGTATAGGAACTGGGAAGAGCAGAGTTTCCTTTGGCGAAGACGCGCATCAATTGCTCAAAACTGACCAGATCCTGGCTCCCTTCGATGACATAATAGCGGATGTTTTCTTCAGCTTTCACAGAGAAGGAAAGTTGGTGTGTTTGTAATCCCTCTCGTATCCCCAAATGGAAAAAGGCTTGGGCCGGTATGGCCAGAACGACGGGACTACCGTTGGATTTTTGATCAAGCATGGCTGGAGGTTGAAGGTGAAATAGGGTTTTTGGTTTGCCCCTTGGACAACACAAATGTTGCGCACTGCCTTGGCCTCTTCAAGAGGGACTACCCTGCAATTCCTGCGAACTTCCCCCTGTTTTTTAGAGGGATTCCCCCCTTTATTGAATATGAATACTCGTACATTTCACCTTCGTACCTATAGGTGTACTTAACGGAAGTGTAACCATAAGTCCCTATTTTGTCCGGATATCTTGCACCCCACTCATTTTAAAGCAATAGACAAAAACTAACTCAATGGGATCATCTCAAGGCTTAGCTATTCCTCCATCTTGTAAGGGCGTTGACCCTTGCACGAATGTTGCCTGCCAGCAGGCGCTCGTCAAAGAACATGAAATCACAGAAACCGATTTCCAAAGCCGGTTGATACAGAGTGCGGGTGCGCCTAAGGTGATGACGGCTACAGAAATCCAGAGCATAATGGATGGTGGAACTTGCGGCACTGACGGCTTGCGCTTCGACCAGAATGTGCAAACCAATGCCGAACTGAACCCCATTGCCGCGCCTTATGATCCGGCCTTTGTCTATTACAGTTTTCCCTTTCTGAAAGGCGTGTTTTTAGATAACCCCGATTCATTCAGCTTCTACTTGGCAACAGGTGGCTCGCTTGGACGGGATGTGATTTTTAGTGTGACTTACCTGAATGCTACAATGAGCTTCTTCGATTGCTCGAATCATTGGCCCAGCTTGCCCTTACCATGAATTGGTACATTGAAGTAGTGAATTTTTGTTCGAGGTATTCGGCGCTTCCGGCACTCTGGTTGGGCCGGAAACAGCGAGGTTTTCTTTGGTATTATGCTCTTGCGAGCTTTCTGGCTGATTTACTGTCTGCAGAATTCATGTTGGATTTCTTCCCCATACTGAATAGTATAAGTGGGTTGATTATCAACCTGTTTTTTCTACTTCAACTGAGCTTACTGGGGCTTTATCTAATCAATCAGCTCACGAACCGGAGTTTGAAAATTGTCTGTAAGATCATCATCATAGCACTGGCTGCCTTTTTCATTTATAAAACCGGCGGACGGTTTATCAGAAGTATTTTTTGGAACGAGCAGGTCTTTGGCCATATTTTCCTGATGACTCTTTGTTTGCTCACATTGATGACCGTATTCCGCAATATTGAGCATATAAAGATTGAGCGGTCTCCTGCATTTCTATTCGCTGCCTGTTTCCTTTTGCTTGAAGCCTACAGCGTGCTTTTGTTCTTGTTTACAGAACAATTCATGAATGCATCTAAAACTTTGATTCAGAATGTTTGGTCGGTTCACAACCTGCTCAATATTTTGACCAACCTCGTCATTGCCCGCATCTTTATCCTTCAGGAAAAAGCAAAATCTTCACCCAAGAACAAAGAGTAATGTCCCCGTGGATATAGCTACACTCGTCAGTATTGGTTCCCTCTCCATGCTTGTGCTTGCTGTAGGGCTTGTGTTATTTGTGGTTGCTTATCAGCGCCGCGTCATCAACCATCATCAGCAGCTTAAAGATTTTAATCGAAAGAAACAGGAAGAACTCATACAGGCCTCTATCCGCAGCGAAGAAGAAGAACGCATGAGGATTGCCGCAGAATTACATGACGATGTAGGAGCCACGCTATCTTCTATCCGGCTGATGCTACACCAGGTGGCACGCAGTGAAGCTGTAAACCCTGCGGTGCAACAAGTACAAAGCCTGCTGGACGACAGTATCCAGAAAGTGCGCAACCTGTCGCACCAGTTACAACCAGACACCCTACGCTATCTCGGTATCCTGAAGTCCCTACAATCCTTAGCCGAAACCTTGAATAAAAGCGGACAAATCCAGGTTCGCATAGAAGAATCCGTAACCTGGCCAGAAATCCCTTCAGAAGCAGAACTTGCACTGTACCGTATCATGCAGGAACTACTCAATAACCTCGTAAAACATTCTGGAGCGGGACAAGTTTTTATTCAAACTTCACTATCCGGGCAGGAGGCACAAATCAAGCTGATGCACGATGGGAATGGACTCACCGACGAGAGCTACCGGGAGCTGCTTTACAAAAAAGGAGCGATAGGTTTGAAAAACATTGAGAACCGCCTGAAGGCCGCACACGCCAGCATCAGTTTCCCCTGTCCTACGGATAAAAAGTACTCTGCCGGAATATTATTGAGCCTGCCCATTGCCAGAAACCTGAAGACGAACTAAATGAACAAGCCGCTTACCTTTTTTATTACCGACGACCACCAGATTTTCCGCCAGGGCTTGCGCATGGCCCTCAGCGATGACCCCGCACTCGAATGCATCGGCGAAGCCGGAAATGGGAAAGAACTATTGGAACAACTGAAATTTATACAACCGGATGTGATTTTGCTGGACCTGAAAATGCCGGAAATGGACGGCATGGAGGCTACCCGGGAGGTAAGAAAACAGTTCCCCGATCTGCGCATCCTCATCCTGACCATGCACGATGACGACCAATTGGTGCTCCATCTTCTGGAGGCCGGTGCCAATGGCTATCTCGTAAAAAATACAGATGCTGATGAAATCAAATTAGCACTGCATTCCTGCAAAGACACAGGCTATTATTTCTCCGACTATGTGAGCAACCTGATGCTGCGCTCCATCATCAAAAAGAATGCACCCGCACCTACTTTCAGGGAGAATGTGGAGCTGAGCGACCGGGAAAAAGAAGTACTCCTGCTCATCTGCGATGGCTGCACGATGGCCGAAATCGGAGAGAAAATCTTTCTCAGCCCACGAACCGTTGAAAAGACAAAAACCTCGCTTTACGAAAAGACCGGCGCCAAAAACAGCGCCGGCCTCATCATGTATGCAGTCAAGCAGGGCTTTGTGAGCTAAGCTTATAAATCTTTCCGGTGTAAAGGCTCAGGAAAGTCGGCAGTCGTGTTCCTTTCCTTGCCATCCCGCAGAAAGCTGATTGTAGCTTTCGCATCGGGTTGCAGCCCACTGATGGCTGATTGCAAATCAGCTACAGAATGAATGTCATCGTCTGCAAACCGGGTAATGATATCCTGGCTTTGAATACCGGCTAATGCTGCTGCAGAACCCGGTTTTACTTGCAACACCAACACGCCTTGCCCGTCTGCCCGATCTTCAACAGAAACGCCCAGCCGGGGCCCGGAATGAGCATCTGCATCATTGCGGAACGGATCCCACGGCTCAAAAGGATGATTGCGGAAGAAGTTTTGAGGATAACGGTCCCCTTGCCAATTGGGCGCAATTTCTCTGGTGGCGGATTGGCCCAGCCGGGCCTTTGTGTTGTATTCCTGTCCCATTCGTTCATAACGAATAGCAACTTCATCACCGGGTTGGTGTTGCTTGCGAATCGAGGTGACTAGTGCCGATGCATTGGCAATAATCCGCCCATCCACCCGGGTGATGATATCGCCTTTTTGTAAGCCTGCTGCAGCGGCTGCTGAGCCAGGCAATACCTCTTTGACCATTACACCCTGCCTGCCTGTAGCGTCTTCAGTCATCACACCCAGTTCGGCAGGTGGCGCTATAGCAGCGCCGGGCATGTCAGGAAAGTCCGGTCTGGCGTCATCGTTCCAATTTTCATCAGGAGCATGCTGCGTACCAGGCCCGTTTTCTATGATGATTTTTTTATGTACCCGGGTTGCATCTGCATCACGGACGCTCATGATGGAGCGACCATTTACATACACAATCCCGTTTTTTATTTCTACCACAGTTCGTCCGCCGGCATCTGGGTTTTTGATGATAACGGTTTCATCTTTTGTGATGATTCTTTGGGGTGTCTTTTTCGTGCTTTGTGCAAAAGTTGGAAGGCTCAAAAAGCAGCCGAGCATCAACAAGGCCGCAGGTTTTTGCAAGAGGCGTAGCATGGCTTTTTGGTTTTAAAAAATATCTTGATGCAGGCGAAATTAGAAGGGCTAAAATTGGTTGGCGCCAAAGGAGCGTTAAATGCTTCCACGCTGAAAGCCGCAGTGGGCGCGGTTTTATGAAGTTTTTAGAGAATGCAGATTCATGAAGCAGGGTGATGATGGCAGCCTTCCGGTGGAATGCTTCATTAGGCAGTTACCTTTGCGCCCATTCCAAACAAATCTTCCAAGAATGAAGCAGACGCCTTTTACAGATAAGCATATCGCCCTCGGAGCCAAGATGGCTGAGTTTGCCGGCTACAACATGCCCATTTCTTACACTTCCATCAATGAAGAACACCAAACGGTGCGCCAGAATGCCGGTGTTTTTGACGTGAGCCACATGGGTGAGTTTTTGTTGAAAGGCCCTGCAGCACTGGACCTCATCCAGCGCGTCACCACCAACGATGCCTCGAAGCTGAGCCCCGGTAAAGCGCAATATTCCTGCATGACCAACGAACAGGGTGGCATCGTAGATGATCTGCTGATTTATTGCATCGAAGCAGGCAATCTCTACATGCTGGTGGTGAATGCCTCGAACATCGAAAAAGACTGGAATTGGATCAGCAAGCACAACACCGAAGGCGTGGAGATGGAAAACATTTCGGACAAGACTGGACTGCTGGCTGTGCAAGGGCCGCACGCCGTGGCCATGCTTCAGCCCCTCACCGATATGGACATCAGCAACCTCAAGTACTACACCTTCGTGAAAGGCATGTTCGCCGGTGTGGATGATGTGCTGGTCAGCGCAACGGGCTATACCGGTTCGGGCGGCGTAGAGATATATTTCAAAGACAAGAACGACAACGCAGAAAGAATCTGGAGTGAAATATTCCGCCTCGGCACGCCGCAAGGCCTGAAGCCGATTGGCCTGGCTGCCCGTGATACACTACGCCTCGAAAAAGGTTTTGCGCTCTACGGAAATGATATTGACGACACCACTTCGCCGCTGGAAGCAGGCCTGAGTTGGATCACCAAGTTTAGTAAAGACTTTACGGCCCGCAGCATTCTGGAAACTCAGAAAGCAGACGGGGTAGGGCGCAAACTTGTCGGAATTGAAATGCAGGATAAAGGAATTCCCCGTCATGGTTATCGCTTGCAAAATGCAGCAGGCGAAGACGTCGGCTACATCACCTCGGGCACTCAATCTCCTTCTTTATCCAAGGCAATTGGTATGGCCTATGTTGCTAAAGAGTTTACGACTCCAGGTAGCGAAGTGTTTGTGGTGGTACGCGACAAGCCTCTGAAGGCGCAAGTGGTCAAGATTCCTTTTTTAGCATAGACCCACAGGCCCTTTCAACAAAAAAATTATCATCCCTAATACTGCTATGCTCCCTAAATACAAACGCATCCTCCTCAAACTTTCCGGTGAATCTTTAATGGGCGACCGCAGTTTCGGCCTGTCTCCAGCCATGCTCGAAGCCTACGCCCAAGACATCCGGCGCATCACCGAAATTGGCGTTCAGGTGGCTGTTGTAATCGGGGGTGGGAATATCTACCGGGGTATGAATGAAGCAGAGACGGGCATCGAGCGCGCTCAAGGAGATTATATGGGCATGCTGGCTACCGTAATTAACGGGATGGCTTTGCAGGCTTCACTGGAAAAGATCGGCGTTAAGACCCGGCTACAAAGTGCCATTAAAATGGAGCAGGTGGCCGAACCCTATATCCGCCGCCGGGCTATCCGACACTTAGAAAAAGGGCGGGTCGTCATCTTCGGTGCCGGTACAGGCAACCCCTATTTTACTACCGATACGGCCGGCTCACTTCGGGCCATTGAAATCAATGCGGATGTAATTCTGAAAGGCACTCGTGTGGATGGCATCTATTCAGCAGATCCTGAAAAAGACCCTACTGCCACACGCTTCAGTAATTTATCTTTTACAGACGTGATTTCGCGCGGACTGAAAGTGATGGACATGACTGCCTTTACACTTTGCCAGGAAAACAACTTGCCTATTATCGTCTTCGACATGCACAAGGCCGGCAATTTGCTGGATGTGGTGACGGGTAAACAAGTGGGCACTTTGGTGCATTAACGGGAGCTTCAAGTCTGCTATTTGCTGGAAATTATATTTGCGAAAACATAGTTCTCGCAATGCCGCATTTTTTACGCCTGCTGGCTCCGTTTCTTTTCTTCGCACTGATCTTTTCTTCCCCGAAACCTGCATCCGCTCAGTCAGAGGAACCTGCTCATGGACTTTATGACCGTATCGCTCAAGTGGAACGGGCAGGTCAGGAATTTCAACCGGTGACACTCTTTGCTCCTACAGGCGGAACGCGACACACAGATGTCCTGAAAAATGAGACCCTGCTTCAGCCGCTTACTACACAGCTTCAACAGGTTTTTCAATCAAAACCGGAAGCCCTGTCACTCAGCCTGACAACAGAATCCGGGAAACACTACACCTTACTCTTGCTGCGCTCCTATCCTACATCGGAACATCCGGATATGGGTGTGTATGATAAGCTGGGCCGGCATCGCTGCAGCTACGAACCCGGGCTTCATTATCAGGGCATCATTCAGGGCGAAAAACATTCCTTAGCCGCCATCAGTATCTTTTCAGATGCAGAGTTTATGGGCCTTTTTTCGGATGAAGAAGGCAATTATAATTTGGGTAAACTGGAAGATGGTAGCGGGCGATACATTCTCTATAACGATCAGGACATGCTGAGCCACCCGCCGATGAGCTGCGGTACCCGCGATGATGAAAGCCTGCCTCAAAGCCCCTCAGGGATAAAAACCGCCAAAACTGCCAATGCCCTGGAGTGCCGTAAAGTGCGTATCTATTGGGAAGTGGATTCCACCATCCTTCGCTTTAAAATCACACTTGCCAGCACGCAGAATTATGTGACCGGCCTGTTTAATCAGTTTCAGGCGATGTATGCCAATGAGCATATCGCTGTGGAGCTTTCTTCGATGTATATCTGGGACGGCCTGAGCATCTACCCAACCGCTTCATCCAGTATAGGCCTTTACACTTTCTCTGCATTTTGGCGCACCATGAATGGGGGCTTTGATGGCGACCTGGGGCACTTGCTCATGAAATCGGGCAAGGGTAATGGAGGTATCGCCTGGCTTACCGGCATCAGTACGACAAAAGATTATAGCTATGCCTACAGTGATATCAATGGCACCTACAGCACCATACCTACCTTTTCCTGGGATGTGGAGGTAGTCACCCACGAAACCGGACATAACCTGAGTTCACACCATACGCATTGGTGCGGCTGGATGACCAACAGCGGCTCTTGCGGCGCTATTGATAATTGCTACACGCTCGAAACAAATCCCTGTAGCTGCACCTATTCTCAATATTCCAATACAGCACCAGTGAGCAGTTGGAAGGGTACCGTAATGAGCTATTGCCACCTCGTATCAAGGGGGATTAGTCTGGCAAATGGCTTTGGCCCGCTCCCGGGCGCCCAAGTAAGAAACTATGTTTCCGGCCTCAGCTTCCTCTCGCCTACGTTGGAATTTTCACTTACGCCCAGCCCTATTTGTAACAATGATGGAGCCGTCTCCCTGCAACTTCCCAGCAGCCTGTTTGGTACAGCTCCCTTTCATTATGCCTGGAGCAATAGTGCAACCAGCCAGAATTTATCCGGGCTGAGCAGCCCCGGCACCTATTCGGTTACGGTTACGGACTCTAATGGTTGCAGCAATTCATTGAGCACAGAAGTTAAAAACGGACGCGCTTCCGGAATGGCGGAGACGCCGATCATCGCCCTGCCCATCTGCTGTAATAAATACAATGCACCCCTCATCCTAAATGCCACCCCGCCCAAAGGAATTACTTCCTGCCAGACGGTCTATTGGCTACGCAGCAAATCTGTTTTCGGTAGCACAGATGAGGCGAAGGCGTATTTCGATACCGCATCCACTGCGGATATTTTACCCAGTGCCAATGACAGCTCCATAGCCAATGATGTTACTGGGGCAGAGTTGCATGTGATTCCGGAACCTTGCACCAGCAGCAGCACCTGGTATTTCACGCCAGTTGTGGTGCAACGGGCACACAACGCCGATAGTATCCAGTACACCACCACGGGCAGCTCAAGCCTGCTTTCTTATGGGAGTGTGCAAATAGGAGGTAAAACCAGCTTGCCTGACCAGACAAAATCGCCCAGTACCTGCGACCTGCTTGATACACCTACACTGAAAAGCTTACGAGTCATCATCACCGGCTACACCGGCCGCCCAGACCGCCTGCGTATCGCGATTACGGATATTAATGATCGGGTGATGTATATGAGCGAAAACCTCCACGGTGCCGGCAGCTACTATATCCCGGACTCGCTCATCAACGGCAATATGTTAGAAGCGATGAATATTCTGGGCTTCGACTACAACTGCACCACCAGCACTTCAAACAGCAACGTCACCACTTGTACCGGCGCAAGCTGCACGGTCTCTGCTTTCCGAAAAGTGGTTTATGGTGCACACCCGGCACGGCTTACTTCAGACTGCCCCCTGAGCGACCCTATTCGTATTGTATGGGCACCGAATGGCTGTTCCATGCTTGCTGTGCAGCCTGATCAGCTTTTTTCTGACCTGAAAATCGTCCCCAACCCGGCCAGCTCATCCGCCCGGATCCGCTTCCGGCTGGCCCAAACAGCACACCTAAACTGGACGATGAGCGACATGACCGGCCGTATCATCCTGAATGGTCAGGGCCAGTATGCTGCCGGCGCTCATGAGGAAGAGATTGACCTCCGCTCTGTGGCAAAGGGTATGTACCTGATTAGCCTCAGCGATGGCATTTCACAAACGCAACGCAGCAAGTTGGTTGTTGAATAAACATCCCGACGCAAAAAAATATCGGGTGCAGCTTTCTCAAGGCTGCACCCGCTTTGCTTAACAGAATTTGGATTATGCTTTTCGGCGCGAATCACCCATTGCCGGATGTTCCAGATGGGCTTCTTCACGCACTTGCTCGGTATCGTAGGCACGGATAATATGCTTTACCAGGCGGTGGCGCACCACATCGCTTTCGTCAAGCTGGATATGGGCAATGCCTTCAATATTCCTCAGGATACGCGTGGCTTTGGCAAGTCCGCTCCGTTGGTTTTTGGGTAGGTCCACCTGGCTCATATCGCCCGTGATGATAGCCTTGGCTGAAGGCCCAATCCGCGTCAGAAACATTTTGAGTTGCAGGTCGGTGGCGTTTTGTGCTTCGTCCAGAATGATAAAGGCATTGTCCAGCGTACGTCCGCGCATATAAGCCAGTGGGGCTATTTCGATGATGCGGTTGGCCATGTAATAGTTCAGCTTGTCCGAAGGCAGCATATCATCCAGGGCATCATAGAGGGGGCGCAGGTAAGGGTCAATTTTTTCCTTCAGGTCGCCAGGCAGGAAGCCCAGGCTTTCTCCCGCTTCCACGGCAGGTCGTGTCAGGATGATTTTCCGCACCGCTTTATTCTTCAAAGCCCGAACTGCCAGCGCCACAGCAGTGTAGGTCTTACCCGTGCCCGCCGGCCCCAGGGCGAAGAGGATATCATTCTTCTCCGCCACCGTAGCCATCAGCCTTTGGTTTTGAGTCTTCGCCCGAATCACTTTTCCATTTGGCCCAAAGACCAGGATGTCGTTGTTCTGAGCCTCCTCCGGCACCGGCCCGTCCACCCCGTCGTCATCGCCCAGAATTTGCGCGAAGTACTGCTCGCTGAGGTGCCCGTTTCGCTCCAGATACCGAATGACCTGCTCAATACGCTCGCGGGCACTGCTCACTTCTTCCGGCTTTCCCGAAAGTTTGATTTGAGAGCCACGGGACAGGATTTTCAGCAGAGGAAAACGCTTTTTGAGTAAGTCGAACTTTCCATTGTTAATCCCGAAAAATTCAATCGGGTTCACACTTTCGATGTTGATGATAGCTTCTGTCAAGGTTCTTGGTATTTGGGTTAGAAAATAAAACCAGCACAGCGGTTGACTTCTTCTCTTGGTTCTGGGTCGAAGAGGTTCAGGGTTTTTTATTGAGTAAGCTTACCACTATCAGGATAGACGGGATAATCAGGCAATACGATAGGATGCTGCCTTAAATTCCTCCAGCTTGCCGGCCACTTTTTCGTCACAAAGGGCAAACATGCGGGCGACCAGCACGGCAGCATTGCGGGCGCCGGCTTTGCCTACGGCAAGGGTACCAACCGGTAAACCTGCGGGCATTTGCACGATGCTATACAGTGCATCAATACCACCGGGTAAGCCGCCATCCAGGGGGACGCCCAGCACGGGCAGTGAAGTGTATGCTGCACAAACACCAGGCAGCGCCGCCGCCATGCCTGCCGCTGCGATTACGGCACCATATCCTTTGGATTTTGCGGTTATCATCAGCTCCCGCACCTGATCAGGATTGCGGTGTGCCGAGGCTACGACGATTTCGCTCTCAATACCGAACCAGGCCAGCCACTTCTTACTTTCTTCCATCACAGGCTGGTCGGTGGTCGAGCCGATAATGATCATTGCTTTCATTTCAAAAAAACGATTGTTTAGTTAGGAGTTAAAAGTATAGGTGCTTCCCAGCCAAATACCGGGAAGTTGTTCACATGTCCACAATAGGATAGGCTCAATTATTGAAGGCACTCATCGTGCGTTCGATGCCTTGCGTGGCAAAACTTTCTATCAGCTCCACGCTTTTCAGGATTTTTTCGCGCACCAGGGGCAACTCTTCGGGTAGCCAGCGGCTCAATACAAAACGCACCTGCTGGCCTTTAGGAAACTGATTGCCTATCCCAAACCTTAGCCGGGCATAGGCATTGCTGCCCAGCTCTTCCTCAATATTGCGTAAGCCATTATGGCCCGCTGCCGAACCTGAGCCCCGCAGGCGCAAGGCCTCGATGGGCAAGGCCAGGTCGTCCACGATAACTAAACCGTTTTCTATTGGAATATTTTCTTTCGTCAGCCAATACAGCATGGCCTTTCCGCTCAGGTTCATGTAAGTAGTCGGCTTGATGACGATGAAGCTTTTCCTCTTCCACTTACAAACCGCGCGGTAGGCTAACCGTTCTTGGGAGAAGCTGCCCCCATGTTTCAGCACAAAGCTGTCGGCTACATCAAAGCCGATATTGTGGCGGGTGGCATCATACTCTTTTCCGATGTTGCCCAGGCCCACAATCAGGTATTTCATAAGCTGGCAAAATTAGGAGCGGCTGTCTTCTTTACCCGATTGTAAGGCTTCGGCAAGCCAAAGGAAGTCGGTGAGGAAATCATGGATCCGTTTACAGAAGGCTGCATCACTGAGCCGCCCTCCGGCTTCAAATTTCAAATCCATATTCGGTACGATGAGGAGGGTGGGCGAGGCAATACCAAACAAGGCCGGCACTAACTGAAGCAGTTGCTGGGCCGCCCGCATACCCCCCAAAGCTCCATCTGAGCCGGTACAAATTCCAAAGGCTTTGCGGCGTTGTTTGGGGAAGTGGTCGAAGAGGTTTTTCATGGCCGGCGAATAGCCCCCATTATATTCCGGCGAAACGATAATGAAAGCCTGTGCGCCAAACATCCGGCGGCCCAGCTCCTTATACTCCGGCGGCACAGCATCTTGGCTGGACCATACTTTCTGGATAAACGGAATCTGCGTTTGCTGCAAATTGATGAGGCCGGTAGGGTGCTTGGCGGCACATAGATGCAACTCCTGTTGCAGGTGTTGGGCGATGCGATAGCTGAGACTGTCTTCACGCGGGCTGCCAGAAATGATTTCGATATTCATAGACCTGCAAAATTTATACTTTGCGGCTCGTGGGCCACAATATCTCCATAGAAAATGGGTAGTAGGAATCAGAAATGAAGCACCTCATGCGGATTTTTTTGTAGCCGGCTTTTGTGCCCTGATGGAGCTGCTGTTTCAATCGCACACTTCGGCTATATTTTGCTGTTCGGCTTGGCCCGTGAAAACCATTTCCCCCAATAAGTACTATTGCTTGACAAAGCCCCGTTGAATCGGTTGCCCGTTTTCATCGCGCAACATGAGCAGATAATAGCCCGCAGGCAACTTGCCAACGGAAATTGCCTGCTTATCTGAACGAATCACCGCGTCCAAAAGGGTTTGACCACTGAGTGTAATCAACCGTAGGGAGCCTCCCGCCAGGTGCGTGATATACAACTCATCCGATGCCGGATTGGGATAGACCTGCACATCTGCTACTGCATACTTCGAAACACCCAAGGGCAACATGCCGCAATATTTGCTATCCAGGCAGCTATCATTATAGGCTGAAACGCACACCTGATATAGCCCATTAGCCGGATAGACATGTGATATGGTGTTCGCAAATTTGCTCGTGTAGGTGCTGTGCGTGCCATCGCCCCAATCCCATACCAAGCTGTCTAAGTTGGTGCTGCCGGTGTAGGTGATAAAGCTGGTCAGGCCGTAGTTGGCTACATGCACATAGCTGGCGGAGATTGTACAATTGCAGTTATCGTAGCCCAGCTTGCCCACCCAGGCATCATACGCTTTTACTCTGCCGGGTAGTCCAATTGCTGGGTGGCGCTCTATCAGTGTGGTGCTGCCCAATACGAGCGTGTCATTGAAGCCTCCCCCGCAAAGGAAGCTGCCCTTCCGGTCGGCGATGACTATGTTAAAAATGGGGTTGTGCCAGGCATCCAAATTTTTACCCACCGTTTTAATGATACTCAAGCCAAGTGGTGCACCCGTGGCCGTATCCAGGTAGGCCAGAAAGGCTTCATTGGTATCTGTTACAGGTATGTTGCCGACCGTGTATGGGGCAAAGCTTAGGCGCCTACTAAAGGAGCCGGTAAGTAGCAGTTCCCGCTTCCGCAGGCAAACATTCATTCCATAGGCGGTTATGGCAAGCGAGCGGGTCGTCCACAGCGGCGCTCCGGTACGGCCATTTAATTTCATCACAAAGGGGGCATACCCTGAAATAGTCACGTAGGCAGGTGAATCAGCCCAGGAATTAGGAAATGATACCCCATTAAATGATGCGTCTTTAAAGGACGAACCACTCAGGTAGATATTCCCCGCCAAGTCGGTTGTCACTTTCCGACCTAGTTCTATTTGATTAAACATCGTGTCGTGAATCAGATAATTCAGGTTACCCGTACGGGCATCAAAACTGGCCAGATATCCCCAGCCATATCCAAATTGGGTTCCGCCTATATTCAGGTTGTTACTGGAATTACCCGCAATGATAAACTGGTTTAAAGGTTTATTAAATATGCAACGTGACAATGAAAGCGTATATAATGGGTTCTGGTGGTAAGGCAGGGCTACGCCCCCTGCAAAGGCACCGGAGGAGGTGTATTTCAACACATAAATACCCGAAGTAGTTACGGGATAAGCTCCACCTCCATAGCTTCCGGGCCGGAGGTAACAAAACAGGAAAAATGTGTCGCCGGTGGGCGTTGCATCCATATCCAGCAGCAATGAGGCTCTTGCGCTGTCTGCGCTGATATTTACAGGTTGCGGCATCCGCAGCCACAGAAAATTTCCATTAAAATCCCACTTCGCCAGGAAGATATTGCGCGTGGTATTGCCCGTAACTGTGTCGGTTGAAAAATGGCAGCCCGTACTACCAGTTGCAAAATTGGAAGTGGTAAGCCCACCGACACAGACACCCTGATCATCGCAGCGCACACCGATGACCGCATCGGAATCCTGATTGCTGCCAATGACTTTGCTCCAACGCAACACGCCTTCGCAGGTATAGCTACTCAGCAGGATGTCCGATTTGCCCCAGCCACTCAGCGGCTGGCCGTTTAGGTCGAGATATTTGCTCAGCACCAGCGAGACGACATAGCTATTATTCTGAGCATCGGTAGCGATATCCACCACGCTGTTCCAACCCTGCAACCGATTGATAAATCCCCATCCTCCCGCTGTTTCAATAGAGTCACCGCCATGCCGCTGTGCCCAGCGCCAGCTTTGCGCAAAACCGGGTGCGCATGGGTAAATCAGCAGAAATACAACGGCAATAAAGATGTTCCGAATCATAGGAAATAGCGTTAGTGTACGAATTGAATTTGAATGCAAGAAGCTTACTATAAAGTAACGATTCCCGGGCTTCAATCAAATTTATTCCATGAGATTATTGCAAAATAATGACAATTTTATTGAAAAAAAAAATATCTCTAACCACATAGTTTTGAGGCTTATTAAAACCAAATTACCATGAAATGCATATTTCTAAGCATTGTGTTTGCCTGGGTTTCGTATAGCAGCCTAAGCGCACAAAACATTGACGTAATTAACAACACAACTTGTGCAGTGAATGTTACGCTAATGGCCTTTGAAACGGTGAAAAACCCCTGTACCGTCGCTGGCGCCACCGGACCGGTTTACATTCCCCCTTTTAGCACCCAAACCTTTAGCTCCAGCTCCTGGGCACCAACGCCTCCGGGTTATCCGTATTCCTACAGCGGTGCCGGATATGCCTGGCTTTCTGCCAATGTAGGTATTTCGAACCCCAGCCCGGGTTATGAATATAGTACCGATGTGTGTGACCCCTCTCGATGCTCATTAGGTTTTCCGTCAGCAACCCTGTGGTATAACCCTACTTGTGGAATAAACCTCAATATTTCATTCGTTCCGGGTAGTCTCACGACAAATGCACAGGTAATTATCAATCCCTGAAGTAGCTCATTTTAAGATACGCTGCGAGGCTGCCTCCACCGGGGCAGCCTCCCTATTTTACTGATTTTTTAGCTAGCTTTCGCAGCCCGATTGGGCATTCGTAGCTTCGCACACGGAGGGGGCCAGTGCTACTATACAGCTTTTCGCGTGGTATGTAATCTACATCCCACTTCACAGTTTCCGGGCAAAGCCGGGCAGCGAAATCTTGCTGAAGGGTGCGACGCAACGGAAGCCGGGGGCTGAGCTAATGCCGACTAAAAAAAGATATCCAGAATTTAGGCTTTTCGGATTTGCGTCTGAAAAATAACAGAGGCTGCCTAAAAAGGCAGCCTCCGGATAGGGTATTAATAAAGGTATGCTTATACGCGGAAGTGCGCGAAAGCCTTGTTGGCTTCGGCCATGCGGTGGGTATCTTCTTTCTTTTTCACGGCTGCGCCTTCGCCCTTTGCAGCGGCTACGATTTCGTTGGCCAGCTTGTCGGCAATGGTCTTGCCGTTGCGCTCGCGGGAATAGCGTATGAGCCATTTCATAGAAAGGCTGATTTTGCGGTCCGGGCGCACTTCGGTAGGAATCTGGAAGGTGGCCCCTCCGATGCGTCGGCTGCGTACTTCGACGGCGGGTGTGACGTTGGTGAGCGCGCGTTTCCACACTTCGTAGCCATCTTCACCGCTCATCTGGCTGACCTTGTCAATGGCGTTATAGAATGCGGTAAGAACCACGCTTTTGTTGCCGCCTATCATCAGGCAGTTTACGAAGCGGGTGACCATTTTATCCTTAAAGCGCGGATCGGGCGCCAGAGGAAGTTTTTTTGCTTGTGCTTTTCTCATTGCTAATAGTGAAAACCGGGCGAACCGGAATTTTTGAATTCTTGATTATTGAGCTGAGTCGGGGATGGATTATTTCTTAGCCTTCTCACGCTTGGTGCCGTATTTGGAACGGCTTTGCTTACGGTCTTTCACACCGGCGGTGTCCAGTGCCCCCCGAACGATGTGGTAGCGCACGCCGGGCAGATCTTTCACACGGCCTCCGCGGATGAGTACGATGGAGTGCTCTTGCAGGTTGTGGCCTTCACCGGGGATGTAAGCGATCACTTCTACCTTGTTGGTCAGGCGCACCTTGGCAACCTTACGAAGGGCGGAATTTGGTTTTTTGGGCGTGGTAGTGTACACACGGGTGCAGACACCGCGGCGCTGGGGGCATGCATCCAAGGCGCGGCTTTTGCTTTTGATTTCGAGGGCAGTACGGCCTTTACGAACCAGTTGCTGTATAGTAGGCATTAGAAGTCCTTTTTCAGGAAGGAATTTTATTGGGAGCGCAAAAGTAAGGGAGTTCTTTCAATAAATAAGCTTTCTTCAAGAATTTACCTGGCCTCCCCTTCGCCCGAACCGGGACTTCAATTTAGTGCCGCCCGGGAAGGGGGCAGGCTTGTTTCGGCTTTCTGCCAGGAAACAAAAAATGATTTTTTAAAACATAACCCGGATGACCTTTGGGTTGTCGGCATCAGGGTTCGGGAAGTAGCTTTGCTACTGATGCCAGGCCAGAAAGTAGCGTTCCACACCTTGGGCTGTAAGCTCAATTATGCCGAGACCTCCAGCCTCTCCCGCATGGTCGTGCAGGCGGGATTTTCAAAGGTGGAATTTGAAGAACAGGCAGACGTGTATGTGATCAACACCTGCTCGGTGACGGACAATGCAGACAAGGAATGCCGTTATTGGGTGCGTAAGATTCAGCGCCGGGCTCCCGAAGCCTTTGTCGTAATCATCGGCTGCTATGCCCAACTGAAACCGGAGGAGATTGCAACGATTGATGGGGTGGACCTGGTGCTGGGTGCTGCCGAGAAATTTGAACTGGCCCGCCATTTACAGGAACTGGGCTCCAGCCATACCGGTGCCCGGATTCACGCCTGTGCTATTGACGAGGTGCAGGGCTTTCACAGCTCATACAGCGTCGCGGACCGCACCCGCAGTTTCCTGAAGGTTCAGGACGGCTGCAATTATAATTGTTCCTTCTGTACCATCCCACTGGCCCGGGGGAAGAGCCGAAGCGACAGCATCCGGAATGTATTAAGCGAAGCAGAAGTGCTTGCCAGCCAGGGAGTCCGGGAAATAGTCTTGACCGGCATCAACCTGGGCGATTTTGGTCAGGAAGGTGAAGATTTACTGCAATTGCTTCAAGCCCTGGAGCAGGTGGAAGGCATTGCCCGCTACCGCATTTCTTCTATTGAGCCCAACCTACTGCGGGCAGAGATCATCGAATTTGTGGCCCGGTCTGAAAAGCTGATGCCGCATTTTCATATCCCCTTGCAAAGCGGCAGCAACCGAATTCTGGGCCTGATGCGCCGGCGGTATCGGCGCGAGTTGTATGCTGAAAAAGTAGCACTCATCAAAGCAGCTATGCCCCATGCCGCCATCGGTGTGGACGTGATTGTGGGCTTCCCCGGAGAAACGGAAGATGATTTCCGGCAGACTTATGAGTTCCTCAGAGATTTGCCCCTGAGCTATTTCCATGTCTTTACCTATTCGGAGCGTGCCGATACCCTGGCCGCCAACATGGAAGGAACCGTGCCGATAAACACCCGGCATCAGCGAAATAAATTGCTGCGAAACCTGTCTTACAAAAAGACAGAAGCCTTCACGGAACTGCATCGGGGTGAATATCGCCCGGTACTTTGGGAAAAAGCGCCTGTAGCAGGCATGATGGAAGGCTATACCGACAATTATATCCGCCTGCGTCAACCCTATGATCCTCATTGGACGAACACGATTCGGGAATGGAAAATTTAGCTCGGTTTGATTGAAAATGATATGGCTGCCTTACATTTGCTGCCCCCGAAACATACGTTTCAGTCTCTGTAGCTCAGTTGGTAGAGCAGCTGACTCTTAATCAGCGGGTCCAAGGTTCGAGCCCTTGCGGGGACACAGATATAACCGGCGTAGTTCGCCGGTTTTTTTTGCCTCTAACTCAAAAGGGCAGTTTGAGCGAAATTTCTTTTTCGGGCAGCCCCATGATGTCGTATTGCGCTGCACTTAGACCGCAAGCAGTGGCCTGCGGCGCTGTTCAGGAAATCAATCGCGGGGGGGGGGGGCACAGATACAATTCCCTGAGACAGGGCGATGAGCATCAGCCCGGCACGATTCGTCACCTCGAATATGTTGAACAGGCGATGCCGGTGAAATTCTATTGCTTTCTGCGAGAGATTCAGGCGGGCCGCTATCTGTTCGTAGCTCATATCCGTGCAGATAAGTTCGAGTACTTCACGTTCTCGTTCGTTGAGTACCGGACGAGGCGATTTCCCACTCTTCCGTGAATTGAAAAACTGCTGTGCTGCTGCCGATTTGAAATACGTACCGTTCTCCTGAACCTTCAAGACGGCATCCATTAGTTCGCTGAACTCATCGCCTTTAACCACGTAACCCGATGCTCCTTCAATAATAGCTCGCTCTACATTGGATTTATGGTCGAAGGCAGACAGCATAATTGCCTTCACCTGTGGCGCTTTTTCCTGCAAAAATTTCAATACGCCAAAGCCTCCGATGCGTGGCATCGAAATATCGATTAGCGCCAGGTCTGGCAGGTCAGGAGCTGCCTCCAGGCGCTGGATGAACTCCTCTCCGTTTGTGGCTTCGATGAGGATTCGGAACCTCGGATCTGCATTGAAAAGGGAACAAATAGCCTCACGGAACATGCGGTGGTCTTCGGCGTAGGCAATCGTGATTTGGGTAGGGTTTAGAGTCATAAAATCCAGGAGCAGTCCCGGCGGAGCGCAAGTTAAGTTCATGACCTGCACAGGTTATTAGGGTAAAACCCTAAAAATGTTTTAGGCATTTACCCCATTGTGAAGGATGGAGAAAAGCTCAAGTTTTGTGTTCGGCTGAATGGGTTTTTGCTTCTTGCCGGCGGAGCCACCCGACAGCCGTTGAATATTTTCTCAAACCGTGCCTGCACGCAGCTCGGACGACAAAAGGGCCCCTTGTTGTTCTGCTGTGCGCGGTGGCTCTTGCAGCCCGGGCACACAGGCTCAAACTCAAAAAAACAACTCATGAAAAAGCAGCTTTATGCGCTTGGCGCAACGCTCTTGCTTGCAGCCCTGAACACCACGGCGCAGGCACAAGCCAACGACTGGATTATTCCACCCAGTACGGTGATCACTTTTGGAAGTAGTGGCACCGTAACCTCTTCACTTCCACCCGGGGCAGCCTTAGGAAGTTGTAGTGCTTCTAAAGCCGACCAAATCACCAGCGTGTATTCAAACGGCGCCGGTCAGGGACTTGCATTCGTTAGTAATTGCGGTGTTTACGACCTGTCCGGGGCTTCGCAGTCGTCGGTGAAGGACTATGAAAATGTTTTCACGATCCCGAATCAATGCGGCGTTTTCGGAAGTGTACAATGGGAGAACGTTCATGCTGCGCCAAGCTTCAATAAACTCACATTCCGCACTATTGCCGTCAGCACCGTGTCGCAGACTTCTACCACTGATCTTATCAATGATGGCTCGATGCACGTGGGCGTTTGTGCCGCTGCCGGGCCTATGGATAATTCTTCTGGAACCCGCTCCATTTATGCATCTTCCGACTTGGACTTGTATCGCTTTGACCTGGATGCAAGCGGCACAGTAACCGCAACAACTATTATCGCCACTTTGCCCAATACAGTTGACCCCCGAACAGGCATGGAAGTGTCGCCGGATGGGACTAAGATTCTGCTGAGCACCGGCACCACGCTGTATCTCTACGACATTGCGGCAGGCAGTTTTACGGCCTTAGGCAGCTTTCCCGTAACGGTGACCATTGCGGGTTTCGAGTATGTGCCGATGAGCAGCGGTGACCGGGTCTATTTCAGCTACCACTATTTCAATAGCGGTGTCACGGTTTGCGGCCTGGATTATGTGACGCTGACTGCGCCGACCACCAACGTGGATGCTATCCCAGGCGTGAGTACACCTACTAAATATGGGTATGGATTTACCGATATTGAGCGCGGTAAAGACGGTTTGCTTTACTTTGTATTCCACAACAACTACACTTCCCAGACCATCGCAGCCGGTGATGTCGGAACGCTTGTTTCTATGAGCACTTCAGCCTCTTCACCCGCTATCGTGTATGGCCCCGGTGGCTCGGCAGTGCAGGTGCAAAGCCTGACGCAGCTTGGCTATGTGGTGCAGCGGCAGATTGATGGCGAAGACTACAACATCTATTTCGATAAGACCCCTTCGTTCGATGTTACGCCAGCCAAAACAGCTTCCTATTCGCCCATTCCGGAAGTGTATATCAACAACGAAGTAGGCCTGCAGCTCAATGCCACGCTGTATGGGCCGCACGATCAGGTGGAAGTGATGGTGGAAGAAGGCAGTATGAGTTCGTCCGGCGGCACCTTGAACTTTGTGCCCAATACCGTGCAGCCGGCAAATAATACCATCAGCTATCCTGGTTTCGACAGTCATCTGTCCTTGAACCTGGTGAGTTATTTTTTCACCTGCTCCGGCGACCATCATTGGCTGGAAAATTATCGCGGGCCGATTCGGGTAAGTATCCGCCCGGTCAATTCAGTATGCGGGCCGACACTCTGGGCCTGGACCAGCAAGGTGTACAACCTGGTGGACGGGGTACATTTTCTGCTGAACTCGCCGGAGGATAATGCGGGAACAAGAATCGGAACGCCCAACCCAAATCCGGTTTGCAGCAGCAGCCCCTACCTAGACCCGATAACGGTTCCCGCTACGACCTTGCTCCCGTCGCTGGACGGGCCTCAGGACCGGAACGCCGCAGTGGACGATCAAGCCGGGGATTGCGGGCCACGGTTTGGCGTCTTTGGCACCAATCCTGCCCACGACAACCTGCTGATGGATAATACGCAGGCGCCGGGCTGCGAAATCGGATGGCTGGGGGCTTCTACTGCCGGCATTTTTCAGCCCCCGAGTGCGGCTTATTCGAACCCACACAACGTTAACATCGGTACCATTTTGAGCTATGGGGTTGTGGTTCAGGAGTTTGACCAGCCCGGCCCAGGCCAGGCGCTGGTATATCCACCTGTAACGATTATTAATGATTTGCTCACGACAAACCTGTCCACAGGTGGGATTCCTACTTTGCCTTTAAGATACAATTTCGATGTGCAATCGGGAGGGTATTTCACCACGAATTACGCCAGCATAGCGGGCGCCCGCTCGAATAAGGTGTATGAGGTTACGTACACGGCTAATGGTTCTACGGATACCGTGAGCGCCATATCGTATTTCCGGATACTGGATGATGGTGTCACGTCCTCCCCCAATCCTGGCGGCTCGCAATGGCGTGTAGCCAATTCCAAAGGTGATTTTAGAGTATCCCCCAATCCTGCTAAGGATTATCTGCGCTTTGACTGGGCAGATAATTCAGAAACAGGAAGCAGAACCTTGATTGCTACAAACACGCTTGGTCAGGTCGTCCTTCGTCAGAGCTACAAGGAAGAAAAGGGCAGTAACAGTCTTCATCTGGACCTGACTTCCCTCGCGCCCGGTATTTACTACTATTCGATGTACGCGAATGGACTGAAGCAAAACGGAACATTCGTAAAAGAATAGGCTATCGAATAAAATGACCACTCCTGGCTGTGGCTAATTTGGTCAGGAGTGGTCATTTTTCTTCCTAAGTGCATCTCTACAATAAAAAATAAAGACCATGAAAGCGATTTTATCCATTTGCTGTGCAACGATTTTCGGGATGTTTTTCCCTTTTTGGTTATCGGCCCAAACGCTTTCTACAAACTTTAACCTGGTGCCCAATCCGGGATTTGAACTTACACAGGGAACATACTTCAGGAACGTACCGGGTTATGGTTATTTTAATGCCATTTATGACACCACATTTAACAACAATCCCACCTGCTGGATAAGACCGGTATTCTTAGCCCCTACGATTATGGAACCCCGAAACAGTACCTGGGGCAGTTCGACAGCAATACCACATTCGGGCCTCCGAACATTGAGGCTGCCTCAAGTAGATCGATTTATTTATAAAATATCTACAGGCAAAGTAGTTGACTCTATCATGCCTTCGCCAC
>JAFDYC010000070.1 GCA_018267625.1 Bacteroidota bacterium | reverse complement strand
TGCCAACACCAACGCAATACCTATGCACTTCTCAGACTTTTTGAGGAACGACTATATAGATGCAGAAGTCAGTGTCGTTGAGACTGCCAATCCTTCAAACGTCATTGCCCTAATCACCGCCGACGACATGGCCGGACGCGATGCCTTCGGTTATGATTTTGATACGGGTGCCCGTCTTGCTGAATCCTATGCCAAGCTGGGCAAGGAGATTGGCAAAATGATAGATAAAAAGCTTTAGTCAACCCAATAAAAGAAGCCGCTCATTTGGGCGGCTTCTTTTATGCAACACAGAATGAGGAATGCTCAGGCTACTAAGCTCAGGCGGGAGGCGAGCCAGCTTTCCTTCAGTGGCTGGAGCCAACGGCTCATCAACTCAGCCTTTGTTGTGACGCTATTATTGAAAAGAGGCGTATCAGCATTGATATAGCCTTTTTCCAAAGCATAATCCACTTGATTCATAGGCAGCATCTGAGGCTCATCCTTCAGCAGAAAGGTGAGTGTCATCCGGTCGAACAGGTTCGCTTCGTACTGCCTTTCGATACTCTTGATGAGCCGTACCATCCCGTCTGTGCTGCCACCACAAATGGTATCGCCCTGCATGTCGGCCAGCACCACGATAAACTGGCCAAACAGGAGCTTGCCCCAGCCTTTTACCGCTTTTCCATGTGAGTCCCATTGCTGACAGAATTGAAGGAGTTGTTCGTCAATTTCTACCTGTTGTTGTCCCGTAAACCGGCGTGAGCTTTGATAGATCCAAGCCTTGCTGTCATCGCTGAAGTCTGCGGGAATCAGCTTCTCTAATGCTTCCAGATTCATGGGGCAAAGTTGCAGGAAAAATTCAGAGGAGGCTATTGTCCTGTATTGTTTAAGGAAGTTTCCTGCAGTGATTGGGCAATCATTTCTGCGATATCCATCACGACAATTTCTTCCTCCTTCTCAGCTTTTTTCACGCCGTCAATCAGCATAGTGGTGCAGAAGGGGCAATTGGCTGCTATCACCTTTGCGCCCGTGTCAATCGCTTCCTGGGTACGTTTCCAGTTCACGCGGGTCTTGCCTGCTTCTTCTTCTTTGAACATCTGAGCGCCGCCGGCACCGCAGCACATTCCTTTCGAACGGCAGCTTTTCATCTCCACCAATTCCACGTCCAGGGCTGCCAGCACTTCACGGGGAGCTTCGTAGATACCATTACCCCGACCTAAATAGCAAGAGTCGTGGTAAGTGATTTTTTTACCCTGAAAACTGCCGCCTCCCTTCAATACCAGCTTGCCTTCATTAATCAGGTTTTGTAGGAAGACCGTGTGATGAATCACTTCGTAATGGCCGCCCAGGGCGGGGTATTCGTTCTTGAAAATATTAAAGCAGTGTGGGCAGGTCGTCACCATTTTTTTTACACCATAACCATTCAGCACCTGGATGTTGTTGTAAGCCATCATCTGGAACAGGAACTCATTACCGGCGCGGCGAGCGGGGTCGCCATTGCACATTTCTTCCTTCCCAAGGATGCCATAGGACACGCCCACATGGTTCAGGATTTGGGCGAAGGCTTTCGTGATGCGTTGGGCGCGGGCATCGAAAGAGCCGGCGCAGCCAACCCAAAATAATATATCTGGCATGCTGCCTTCCGCAGCAAATTCAGCGAGGGTTTTTATCTGCATGTGTTGTTTTTCTTTTCTGATTTTTCTGTTCCAATGTCTCAGAAGAGACGGACTTCTGGAAGTTATCTTCTGGTTTGACTGTCTGGGCAATTAGCCGGCGGCATTCATTTCTTCCATCCATTTATCACGGTCGTCAGGGGAAAATTTCCAGGGGGCCATGTTGTTTTCGATATTCGAGAACATGGCATTCCATTCGCCGGGAGCGTTACTTTCCTCCATCACCAGGTTGCGACGTAGTTGCGAGATGATATCTAATGGCTCGATGCCCACCGGGCAGGCTTCCACGCATGCATTGCAGGTAGTGCAGGCCCGAAGTTCTTCCACCGTGATGTAGTCGTGTAGTAGGGTTTTGCCCCCTTCTTTCCATTCCTGTTTTGCGTTGATAAGTCGACCCACCTCTTCCAGCCGGTCGCGCGTGGCCATCATGATGCGGCGGGGGCTGAGTTTCTTGCCGGTTTGGTTGGCAGGGCAGACGGAAGTACAACGCCCGCATTCCGTACAGGAATAAGCATCCAGCAAGTTTTTCCAGCCCAGGTCCTGCACATCCCGGGCGCCAAAGCGGGGTGGAGCAGGGGTGGTTTCTCCCTCAGCAGGCGGAGGAGGAGCCAGCTCGGGCTGCATCATGTACAGCACTTCATTTTGCACATCCTGCATGTTGCGCATTGCACCCTGAGGCTCCAGGCGCGTGAAATAAGCATTCGGGAAGGCCAGCAGGATGTGGAAATGTTTGGAATAAGGCAGGTAGTTCAGGAAGGCGAAAATGCCAATGATATGCCCCCACCAGCACAGTACCTGAAGGGTATGCAGGGAAGGGTCGCTGAGGCCGCTCAATGCAGGGGCAATCAGTTGAGAAATCAGGAAGCCCCCTGCTTCGCCTGAATGAAGGTGGAGGGCTCCTTCTGCACTGTTCATCAATAGCAGCATCGTCATCAGTGCGATTTCGATATATAGAATCGTGTTGGCATCGCGGCGGGGCCAGCCGTCCAGCTCGTTCATATTGAGGCGGGGCACTTTCAGGATATTCCGGCGTATCAGGAAGATGATGACCGCTATGAGGGTCAGCACCGCGAGGATTTCAAAAAAGCCAATTACCCAGCCATAAAAAGAACCTAAGAAATGCTCGAACGTATGGTAGGGGCCTCCTTTTGTGACACCGTCAATCAGGATTTCGAGTACCTCGATATTAATCAGTACAAAGCCGGCATACACGAAGAAGTGAAGTAGGGCAGGCACCGGTCGTTTGAACATTTTTTTCTGCCCGAAAGCCAGCAACAGCACATTTTTCCAGCGGGTGGAAGGCTGGTCTTTACGGTCGCTTTCGGGTTCGTTACGGCCTAAGAGGATGTTGCGCCGGATGCGGCCCACATTTCGGGCAAACAGATAGATGGCCACCGTGGCCAACAGGATAAAGAGTAACTGCTGCACAATCTGCATGGGTCTGAGCGGCTTTGATGCGCGGGCAAGTTAGCAAGCGATTGCAGGACTTAGGCCATCTGCCAAGCCGGGCCCTAGCCCCTCCATAGAGCTTCTTGGCAGCGGAAGTAATTGTTATAAAGCGGCAGGGGTATGTGCTTGCCATGTCGGGGCGCTTACATTTGTCGCCTTTGATTCTGCTGAAAAAAATGATGCATTTATCACGTTGGTTTTCGGGGCTAATAGTTTTGGCCGTTTTTCTCCTGCTGACGAATGAAGCGAAGGCACAGGGAGCGGTGGCACCCGAAGACCTGAAAGTGCTGCAACAATTGGAAGATTCGATGAGCCTCGAGGCCGATTCAATGTATAGTGCCTTCCTCTTCGATACCCGTATTGTGTATAGCGAGCGCTTTGCCCGCCAACTGGTCCGTGCATTGAAAATTCCCAATTCCTGGAGCTATCCCTTTCCACGGGTATCTCAGAAAATTGAAATCCTCAATTCCCCTGATGGAGCTTTTCGCATCTTCAACTGGGACGTGATTCCCGGCGTCAAGCAGCGGCGCTATTATGGTGCGATCCAGTTGGCCTCTGAAAAGCTGAAGCTGTTTGGCTTGGTTGACTACTCCTCCGAGTTGGGCAAAGGTCTTGAAGACACCATTCTTACCGGTGGCAAATGGTTTGGTTGTCTCTACTACCGCATTATCCCCGAGACCCGATCCGATGGTCAGAAGATTTACACCCTGTTTGGGCTGAACACGAATGCGTTTTTGAGCAACCGGAAAGTATTGGAGCCCTTGCAGCTTACTGAACAGGGGCCCGTCTTTGGCGCTCCGATTTTCAATGTACGCTCCGAGGCACGTCCATCCGAGCGCGTCAACCGCTTCATTCTGGAGTATAAAAAACAAGTGCAGGTAGGCATGAACTGGGATGCCGATAATGAACGGATTTATTTTGACCAGCTCGTCTCCCAGGTCAATGACCCGCACCGCAAATACACCTACGTTCCCAGTGGTGAGATGGATGGCTTTAAATGGAATGGCGACTCTTGGAGCTACCTTCAGGACATCGTCAAGATAGTGCCCCGAAAAGACGGCGAGGCCCCTATCAATGAACCGCAGCAATGATGTTTGCTCCGGAATTTTTTCGCCGAAGTCTATGTGCCAAAGCGCCTACTTTCGCGTCCCTGGTCCCGTAGCTCATCTGGATAGAGCGACAGCCTTCTAAGCTGTAGGTACTTGGTTCGAGTCCAAGCGGGATCACGTTCATTCTTTCTCAAAGCAACCTTTCCTCAACCCACCTCGTGCGCCTCATTTCGGCCATACTTGCTTTGCTGGTGCTGTTTCTGACTGTACAACCGGTCTGTGCCGACTGTCTGCCTACACCCCAGACCGAGTCGTGCTGCGATGAAGGTTGCGCGAAGGAGCAAACCCCTTCCAAGGGGCACGAACCCGAGGGGCATTGCAAAGCCTGCAACCCCTTTCAATCTTGTGGTTGCTGCCCAGGCAGCGTGGTGGTGCCCATGGTCAGCCGCCTGCTGCCCGAGGCTGTTGTGTTCGATCCTGCCACTGAGGAAGGTGTGGTGGTGATGCACCTGGTGGAAGCTCCAGTCACCGATTTCTGGCAACCGCCCAGAGCTGTTTAGTCTGCTCCTTTTTAAGGTCGGGAACCAGGCCGCACGTCCAGTGTGTACGCTCGACATGGAGGTATTTGCCTCAGGCAAGCAGTCTCTTTTCAAATTTGGAATACCGGCCTTTTGGGAATACCTCATCCTGCCCACAAGCGAGTTGAGGCCAAAGCAATAGGGCACTTCCTATTCGGCATTTTATAAAAAGCGTAGCACCCGCAGGGGCGGAGCTACTTCCTCAAAAACAACTACAGCATCATGAATACCATGTGCAAAATTTTACTGGCTTGCATAGCCCTGTTACTGGCAGGCGCCCCAGCTGCAGAGGCCCAAAGTGCAGCGCCAGACAGCGTGAAGACGGTCCTCATTAAAGTGCGCAACCTGCATTGCGATGGCGATATGCCCACTATCAAAAAACGGCTCATCAACCAAGACGGCATTGACGATGTCGCCTTCACGGAGCGCGATGGCAGCCAAGCCACGTTCACGATAACCTATCACAGCAGCGCTACCCGCGAAGATGTGATTGAACAAGCCATCGAAAGCACGCCCGGCTGCGACGACAAATCGGAAACTCCCTACCGCGTGGTGAAAGAACGCAAGGCTAAAAAGCACGGCTCATGAAAGCATTCATTCTGGCGCTATGCTGTGTCCTGACCACGCTGAACGGACTGGCGCAAACCTTGTCCGGGAAGGTGTTTGGCAAAAGCCCGTCCGGGGAACGACAAGTGCTGCCCGGCGCCATCGTCCGCTGGCTCGGCAATGGTGCGGGCACGACGGCCAATGAAAACGGCGTGTTTCAACTTTCTGCCGAAGGCATCACCGACCATCGGCTCGTCGTATCACAGGATGGCTTTCGCAGCGACACGCTGGATGCAGAAGGCAAGGACTATCTCAGCATTGTGCTGCACGAACTGCCCAGGGGCAAGGCCCTGACGGGTGTCACCGTAACCGGCAACCAGAGTGCCTATCTCTCCAGCCTCAGCGCCGTGAAAACAGAAATCATTACCCAGGGCGAATTGAGTAAAGCTGCCTGCTGCGACCTCGCAGGCTGTTTTGGCACCCAGGCCGCCGTGCAGCCCCAAACGACGAATGTGATTACGAACGCACAGGAGTTGCGCATCCTCGGCTTGTCTGGGGTGTACAACCAATTACTCGTGGACGGGCTGCCCATGATAATGGGTGCGGCCTACACCTACGGCATCAGCACCCATCCGGGATCCATTGTGGACAATATCTATGTGGCCAAGGGCGCAACTTCTGTGCTCCAGGGTTTCGAAGGCATCAGCGGGCAAATCAACCTGGTGACACTACAGCCCGACAAGGCGCCACCGCTATACCTGAACGCCTACATCAACAGCTTTGGCGAAAAGCATCTGAACGCAAATCTGGCCATGCAAATCGGGAAGGCGAAGAAGTGGCATTCCCTGCTGGCGTTGCATACCGTGCAGCCTGCGGGACGGGTAGATAACAACGACGACGGATTCCTCGATTTGCCCCTTCTGACGCGCTACATGGCCTTCAACAAATGGCGCTACGGCAGTGAATCCAACCAGGGCATGTCGGCAGAAATCGGGCTGCGGCTGGTGCAGGAAAAACTTGTCGGCGGGCAGAATAACTATGCTTACGACAGCGACGCAGGCAGCAGCACCATCTATGGCCAAAGCGTGGAGTTTACCCAGCCCGAAGCCTACCTGAAGTCGGCCTATCGCTTCAACCCAAAGCACGCTATTTCACTGTCGGTATCGGGTCTGGCACATGAGCAGAATGCCTGGTTCGGCGTCACGCACTACACTGCGTCGCAACGCACGGCCAACCTCGTGCTGCAACACGACTGGGACTGGCGCACGCATGAGGTGAAATGGGGCCTGAGCTATCGCTATCAGGATTTGAAAGAGACCATTGGCTTCTCCGACAACAGCCTCGGGCGCAGCTATGCAGGCACATACCATACGCCCTTGAGGGTGCCCGGCGTGTTTGCCGAAAATGCCTTTCATTGGCACGAAGACAAGCTGCTGTGGCTGGTAGGCGCGCGACTGGACCGTCATCAAGATTGGGGTACCTATTTCACGCCGCGCAGCATGTTGCGCTGGGCCATTGACAAGCACAACATCTTCCGCGCTTCGGTGGGCAGGGGATGGCGTCAGGTAAACCTGTTCAGCGAGCAGGTGAACATGCTGGCAAGCGCCCGCGACATCGTATTTGTCGAACGGCTGCGGCCAGAAGAGGCCTTCACCTGGGGGCTGAGCCATAGCTACCATTTCACGAAAGGAGTGACCACCGGCACGCTAAGTGCCGACTTCTACAGCACGCATTTCAGCAACCAGTTTTTCCCCGACTACGACCGCAACCCGCGCCTCATCGTCGTGGAGAATTTTGACGGCGCGTCACGCTCGAACGGCCTGCAGGTAGAGGCTTCATTCATCTTCCTCCAACGCCTCGAAGCTCGTGCGGCTTACAACTACCTTGTTGTGTATCGCGTGGAGCAGGGGCAGAAGCTGGTGTTGCCTTTCAACCCGGCCCACCGGGCGATGGCGGCCCTGTCTTACCACACCGCAAACCGGCGCTGGCAGGCCGATGCCAACCTGCATTGGATGGACAGGATGCGCCTGCCCGACACACGCAGCAACCCCGAAGCCTACCGCAGACCCCTGTGGTCAGAAGCCTTTGCCACGCTGAATATGCAGGGCACCTTCCGTTGGAAGAGTCTGGAGCTGTATGGCGGCTGCGAGAATGTTTTTGGCTACACGCAGGCAAATCCCATCATCAGCGCCGACAATCCCTTTGGGCCATACTTCGACATCTCGTCGGTGTGGGGGCCTACGCGGGGACGCGAGTTTTATCTCGGCCTGCGCTGGAGACTGGCGCGTGCGGAACCTCCCGAGCAGTAAACGCAACGCGGGAAGAAATAGAACCACAGAGGCTGCCTGAACCGGGTGGCCTCTTTTTGTGCAGCGCCGTAGTTGAAAACGACTATTTGTGAGCCAGCTTTTGTGGTGCTATGCAGCATCCGTTGCGTCGCACGTTTCAGCCCTATTTCGCCGCTCAGCTTTGCCCGGAACGCGGGCAAGGGCCAACTTCATTTTTGAAAATCCCCGCCACGCTTAACCGGCCTCCAACGAAAAAAGTTTTCCTTTTCGCCAACCCTTTTGCTTTTTAGACTGTCTTATGAC